>JBAQNC010000248.1:0-20091 GCA_049303435.1 Parvibaculum sp.
GCGGCACCACCGGCATGCCCAAGGGCGTCATGTGGCGTCACGACGATCTGCGCGAAGTGCAGCTCTCCGCCCTGCGTCGCCTCGGCCCTGTGCCCGAAGATCTGCCCTCGCTCATCGCCGCCATCAAGGAAGTCGGCAATGCCGGTCCGATGATCCCCGCTTGCCCGCTTATGCACGCCACCGGGCTTCTCACCGCCAACGGCAATATCATGTCCGGCGGCTGCATCGTCACGCTCGACAGTCCGTCGCTCGATTCGCATGAATTGTGGAAGGCGGTTGACGACAACAAGGTCCAGCAGGTCGCGATCGTCGGCGATGCTTTCGCCAAGCCCATGCTGCGCGCCCTGGAAGAAGCGCCGGGCCAATACGATCTCTCCTCAATCGTGACGATTATTTCATCAGGCGTCATGTGGTCCACGGAGGTCAAGCGCGGACTTCTGAAATATATGCCTAACGCCATCATGACCGACAGCTTCGGCGCATCGGAAGCCGTTGGTCTTGGCTCGTCGCTGATGACCAAGGACGGCGAGATCGCCACCGCAAAATTCCAGATCGGCGAACGCTGCAAGGTGTTCGATGAAAATGACGAGCCGGTCGAACCCGGTTCGGGCAAACCCGGCTTCATCGCTCTCGGCGCACCCATTCCGGTCGGTTACTACAAGGACCCGGAAAAAAGCGCCAAGACCTTCAAGACCGTTCGCGGCGATCGCTATTCGATCCCCGGCGACTGGTGCACCGTGGAACCCGATGGCACGTTGACTTTGCTCGGCCGCGGCTCCGCCTGCATCAACACAGCGGGCGAAAAAGTCTACCCTGAAGAAATCGAAGAGGCGTTGAAGACCCATCCTGCCGTCGAGGACGCCCTTGTCGTCGGCATGCCCGATGAAAAATGGGGCCAGGCAGTCACCGGCATCGTCAAGATTGCCGCTGGCGCCAATTTCGACGAAGAAGCCCTGCGCGCTCATGTTCGCAGCCAGCTTGCCGGCTACAAAACACCCAAGCGCATTCTGGTGGGTGCCTCCGTCGCCTTCCGCGCCGCCAACGGCAAGGCCGATTACAAGACCGTGACAAACTTTGCCAAACAGGAACTCGGTATCGCCTGAGCGAACCCTTCTGTTCCAGACAGACACAGTGCAGGCCAACCCGGAGTGTGACTCAGGGTTGGCCTCAATGCTTTATCGCTGATATTCTGTCATCAAAGAACTCGCCCATCACCAATCGGGAAAACATACATGGAACCCATCGACAAGTTCCGCCAGGAAACACGTGAGTGGCTTGAGGCAAATTGCCCACCCTCCATGCGCACGCCTATGGCTGACGAAGATGAAACGGTCTGGGGTGGTCGCAAGGCCGTCTACAAGAATCCCGAAGCCAAAATCTGGCTCAATCGGATGGCCTCTCGTGGCTGGACGGCGCCGACCTGGCCCAAAGCCTATGGCGGCGGCGGCTTGAGCAAGGAAGAAAATCTCGTCCTCAATCAGGAGATGCGACGTATCAAGGCTCGCTCGCCCTTATCGAGCTTCGGTCTCTGGATGCTTGGCCCCGCCCTTCTGGAATATGCTTCCGAAGAACAGAAACAGAAATTTCTGCCCCCCATCGTGCGCGGCGAAATCCGCTGGTGTCAGGGCTATTCAGAACCGGGTGCGGGTTCCGACCTCGCTGGCCTTCAGACAAAGGCGGAGGACAAGGGCGACCATTATCTCGTCAACGGCCAGAAGATCTGGACCTCCTACGCCGACAAGGCCGACTGGATTTTCTGTCTCGTGCGCACCGACAGCTCCAAGAAACACGACGGCATCAGCTTCCTGCTTTTCGACATGGAATCGCCCGGCGTCGAAGCGCGTCCCATCACCATGATTTCCGGCGCCTCGCCCTTCTGCGAAACTTTTTTCACGGACGTGAAGGTGCCGAAAGAAAACCTCGTCGGGGAATTGAACAAGGGCTGGACGATCGCCAAGCGCCTTCTCCAGCATGAACGCGAAATGATTTCCGGCATGGGCCTTGGCTCAGGCGTCGGGTCCAGCGCCAGCCTTGAAAGTCTGGCCAAGGATTACTTCGGTGAAAGCAACGGCAAGATCGCGAGCGCTGCGCTCCGCGAACATATCGCGCAGCAAAAAATGGACGGCAAGGCTTTCGCCCTGACGCTCCAGCGCACGGCCGAAGAAGCCAAGGCAGGCATTGGCACAGGCGCCGCCTCCTCCATCTTCAAATATTACGGCACCGAGTTGAACAAGCGCCGCTATGAACTGATGCTCGAAATTCTTGGCACGCAAGGATTGGGTTGGGAGAGCGAAGGCTTCACCCCCACTGAAATTGGCGTCACGCGTTCATGGCTGCGCTCCAAGGGCAACTCGATCGAAGGCGGCACGTCCGAAGTGCAGCTCAACGTCGTTGCCAAGCGCGTGCTTGGACTACCCGACTAGTTCTCCTCGCAATAGAAAAACAAAAAGAGTCTTACACCCATGGCACTTGTATTGACCGAGGAACAGCAGCTTCTTCGTGACACGGCAACACAATTCTTTCAGGAACGTGTGCCGATCAGCAATCTTCGCAATCTTCGCGACACAAAAGACCCATCAGGCTTTGACCTGTCCGTGTGGAAGGAAATGGCCGATCTCGGTTTTGCCGGCATTCTGACGCCGGAGAAATACGGCGGCACGGATTTCGGCCCGGTCGGTCTTGGGCTCGTGCTGGAACAATCCGGGCGCACATTGGCGGCAAGCCCGCTGATTTCGACCGTTCTGCTTTGCGGTTCCATCGTGCAGCTCGCAGGCAGCGCCCCGCAGCGTCAGGAAATTCTCCCGACTATTGCGGCGGGCGAAACCATCATGGCGCTTGCCCTTGAAGAAGGGCCTCACCACAACCCGACGCATATTGCCACCACGGCAAAGGCTGGCGGCGCTGGCTTCCGCCTTTCTGGCAAAAAGACCTTCGTGCTCGACGGCCACGTCGCCAACAAGTTGATCGTAGCGGCCCGCACATCCGGCAATACCGATGACAAGTCCGGCATCACACTTTTCATCGTCGACCCGACAGCCGATGGCGTCAGCATCACACGCACACTCATGGTCGATAGTCGCAATGCCGCCAATATCAGCTTCGACAATGTCACGGTCACTGAGGACGCTGTTCTCGGCTCTGTCGATGGTGGCAATGACGTCCTGGAACAGGTTCTCGACATCGCCCGCATCGGCATCTCGGCGGAAATGCTGGGAGCCATTCAGGAAGTCTTCGACACGACCGTCGAATATCTGAAAGAGCGCAAGCAGTTCGGCGTGCCGATCGGCTCCTTTCAAGGGTTGAAACACCGGATCGCCGATCTCTTCGCCGAGATCGAACTTTGCCGTTCGGTTGTCCTTGATGCGCTTTCCGCTCTGGAAGCCCGTCGCAACGACGTGCCCCAGATTGCCAGCCTGACAAAAGCGCGCCTGTCGGATACGGCTCGCCGCATGACCAATGAAGGCCTGCAGATGCGCGGCGGCATGGGCATGACTGATCAGTTTGACATTGGCCTCTTCATGAAGCGCGCCCGCGTAGCCGCCGCCACTTTTGGCGACGCCAACTTCCACCGGGATCGCTACGCTACGCTTGAAGGATTCTGATCGGACAAATTCCTGTCATTTCGGGGCTCGGCCATGCCATCCAGAAATGACAGGAACCGCTGGATTTCTTCACAATATCGCCTTGATTTAATGTTCCTGTCATTGATAGGGTGAAACTGTCGGTATCTGTTTCAAATACGTGAGCAGCACTTAGAAATTGGGAGGCAAATTCATGCGTAAAATGATCCTCGCCGCTTCAGCAGGCGCAATCAGCTTTATGATCGCCCTCTCACCGGCATTCGCCTTGACCAGTTATCAGATCAACACAGATAACAATGCCAATTTTCGTGACCTGGATTCGGCTTCGCCGACAAGTGGCCTGACGATTACGTCAAATTCGGAAGATGGTCTTGGTAACACGCCGACAACCAATAATTTCAACTCTACCAGCCAGCAGGAAGACCTGTCGCGCGACATGAGTTGGCAGGGCACAGGCTACTATCTGCGCCCCAATCGCTGAACCAGCCAAATTCCTCGAAGTTCAGGATCGCTTTGAAGCCGCATCTTCATTGACGCGGCGTCCCCTTCTGTCCTCCACGCCACTCGACAAGACGAGGCCCTCGCCGCATACTGCGCGCGAAATCCACTGCTTATATCAAGGACCCGCACCCGCATGGCCGACGAGACCAAATCCAGCGAACCGGAGCGCATCACCGTGCTTGCCAAAGACTTCACGCCAGCGGCTATGGAGTTTCATCGCCGCAACATGAGCGAGAAGGGCTATCGCATGGAAGGCCAGATCGTGCAGCGCAAGTTCCAGATGATTGAAGGCATGGGCGCGCCCAAGGATTTGTTCGACGGTGAATTGTTCTACGCCGTGACTTTCGTCCGCAAAGGCCTCGACAAATAGACTGCCCTGACCAGAGACACGAGTGTCCCGCAGGGAGACGTCGCTTTTTCTCATCGTCTGAAATTCACCTGCACTGCCAATAAGTTGCAGGCGCGAGATGAAGCAACAGGGTGCGTCAATCAGCCCAAAACCAATTGACTCGCCCTGAATATTCCTGTCAGATTTTCGTGCAATCGACATTTTGGCCTGCCTTGGCGGCGGTGCCCCCGGAATTCCACCACGGGCCCTTCAAGACACTTTCCAAAATCAGGTTGTCATCCGCCGCGCGATGGGAGCGTGGTTATTTCCGCATGCAAATGCGTAAGGAGAGGCATATGGCTACTGGTACTGTAAAGTGGTTCAACGCGCAAAAGGGCTATGGATTTATCCAGCCGTCCGACGGCGGTCGCGACGTGTTCGTACACATCAGCGCTGTGGAACGTGCTGGCTTGAGCACCCTGAATGAAGGCCAGCAAATCAACTACGAACTCGTGACGGAAAAAGGCAAGACGTCAGCAGCCAATCTATCTGTTGCCTGATTTTCGCTCACACAAGACTTTATTTGGCCGGGCCCCACGCCCGGCCATTTGTTTGTGCGCCCCTTGACACTGCGGGCGCGCGTCGATTGCATCGTGAAAAAGTCACGGCCAACAGGGGGATCCGATGAGCATCCAGCTCCATCTGCTCAAGCCAATCTTGCGTTTCCAGATCAAACGCCGGTTGAAGAAGAAACCGGACGTTCTGGAACTGCGTCCGATCATGGAAGAAGGCAGGAAAGCGCAAAAGGCGCCTCCGACCGAGATCCGGTTCGAACAAACGGATCTGGGCGGCATCCCGACCGAACGCGTAACGGCCCCCGGCGCGGATGAGACCCGCGCTTTCTTCTATATCCATGGCGGCGGTTGGGTCGCCGGATCGCCCCTGATCTACCGCCCCCTGACATGGCGTCTTGCCAAGCAGATCGGCGTTCCTGTTTACGCCGTCGATTATCGCCTCGCCCCGGAACATGTCTTTCCCGCAGGCCTCGACGATTGCGTGACCGCCTATCGTGCGCTGCTCGACAAGGGGATCGACGCATCGAACATCATCGTCGGCGGTGACAGCGCTGGCGGCAACCTGACACTCGCGTTAGCGCTCCGCCTGAAAGACGATGGACTGCCCTTACCCGCAGGACTTGTCTGCCTGTCGCCCGCGACCGACATGACCTCCAGCGGCGCATCGGCGACGCTCAACGCCAAGGCCGACACTTTCTTCATCCCGGAAATGATGGCGACAGTACAATCGCGCTATTTCCCCGGCGACGATCCGAAACTTCCCTATCTCTCTCCCCTGTTTGGCGACGTGGCCGGCCTTCCCCCAACATTCTTCCAGGTCGGCGACACCGAGATGCTTCTCGACGACAGCACGCGTATGGCCGAGAAGATGAAAATTGCCGGCATCGACGTGACGCTCGAAGTCTGGCCCAAGGTCTGGCATGTCTGGCAATTGACTGCCGATCAGCTTCCGGAAGGCGAAAAAGCCATTTCCGGCATCGCCTCATTCGCCAAGGCGCGCTTGAACGCCCCGGCCAAAGCGCAACAGCAACCCAAGCGAGCATCCGTGACCATAAAAGTCCATCACCTCAACAATTCCCGCTCGCAACGAATCCTCTGGCTTTTGGAGGAACTCGAACTCCCTTATGAGATCGTCAAATACCAGCGAGATGCTGAGACAAATCTGGCCCCGCCCGAATTGAAAGACATTCACCCTCTCGGTAAATCGCCGGTCGTCAGCGACGGGGATCAGGTCATCGCCGAATCGGGCGCTATCATCGAAATCCTGACAGCGAGATATGGCCGCGATCGTTTGGCCCCGGTCGAAGGCACCAAAGCGCATGACCGCTATGTTGAATGGCTACATTTCGCGGAAGGCTCAGCCATGTTGCCCCTCATGCTCGCTCTTTACACGAGCCGGCTAGGTGACGCCGCCGCTCCGCTCGGGCCTCGGATCATGAGCGAAATCGACAATCATTTTTCCTACATGAACAATGAAGTCGAAAAAGGTGGTTATCTGATGGGCCCCGAATTCAGCGCCGCTGATATCCAGAACTCCTTCACTCTGGAAGCAGGAAAGATGCGTGGTTTTCTGGACAAATATCCAAACCTGCTCAACTTGCTCGCTCGCCTTCAAGCACGCCCCGCCTATCAGCGCGCGCTTGAAAAAGGCGGCCCTTACGCGTTTGCCTGAATAAAAACGCATACTGACAAACGGAAAGGTCCCGGCCTGTATTCAGACCGGGACCTTTGCGTTTTTGTGACAGCTTGCAGGCCGCCGACACGAAAATTTTTGGGGTGTGACATTGCTGTCATTGTAACAAAACCTTGTTTTGACCCTGAAGCTTACCAATGGCTTTTGTGTCGCCATGAACCAGACCGGCACGGACCAATTTGACAGCGTGAAGCGCTTCCTCTGCGCCACGAAGCCGGATTCTGAATCAGGAAATTTTTGTTTCGAGGCCCCTACCCCCTCACATTTGAGGCCTCACCATCTTTCTCGTCATCCTTACAGGCAGCGTCTTGAGATCGTCTCAGGACGCAAGTTGCCTGTCGGATGCGAGAATCCCCGTCAATTCCTCTACCCCCCTCATTCAATCCATCTCCGGGTGAATGAGGTGAGGATTGGCGAAACAGCCTGGTCTGGCCCTGCAAAGCAGGCCCGGATCGTTCCTCCGGCTTGCTTTGCTTGCCATCATAAAACTGTCACTCAAACGTCGTAGTCAGGGGGGCGAGATTAACGCCGGCTAGACACGACACTGGAGAACTTCACGATGTTGAAACAATTTGCGAAAATTAGCCTTGCAGGCTTTTTCGCGCTGGCCACTCTGGCCGGTGCCGCGACAACGGCCCACGCGAGCGATATTTCGGGCGCTGGCGCCACCTTCCCCTACCCCGTTTATGCCAAATGGGCGGAAGCCTATAAGGCCAAAACGGGCATTGGCATGAACTACCAGTCGATCGGTTCGGGCGGCGGCATCAAGCAGATCAAGGCGAAGACCGTTGATTTCGGTGCCTCCGACGCCCCGCTGACGGGTGATGAACTTAAAGAAACGGGCCTGATGCAGTTCCCGATGGTCATGGGCGCGATCGTTCCCGTGGTCAATCTCGCTGGCGTCAAGCCGGGCGAAATGAAGCTCACGGGCCACGTCCTGGCCGAAATCTACCTCGGCAACATTAAAAAATGGAACGATCCGCAGATCGCCGCACTCAACAAGGGTGTTGCTCTTCCGGACCAGGCGATTGCCGTTGTTCACCGTTCAGATGGATCGGGCACGACCTTCAACTTCACCTACTACCTGAACGCAGTTGACGCGAAATGGGCCTCCGTTGGCGTCAATAAGTCCGTTCAGTGGCCAGTCGGCCTCGGCGGCAAGGGCAATGAAGGCGTCGCCGCCCTCGTTGGCCAGACATCTGGCGCCATCGGTTACATCGAATATGCCTATGCGCTCCAGAACGACCTGACCTACACCGACATGGTCAACCAGGCCGGCAAGACGGTTAAGCCGAGCCTCGAAAGCATCCAGGCTGCCGCCGCCAATGCCAAATGGGACTCCGTCCCCGGCTTCGGCGTCATCCTCGCCGACCAGCCCGGTGCCGAAAGCTGGCCGATGACGGCTGCGACTTTCATCCTCGTCTACAAGACGCAGGAAAAGCCTGAAATCGCCAAGGAAGTCCTGAACTTCTTCGGTTGGGCCTATGACGACGGCGACAAGCTCGCTGAAGACCTCGTCTACGTCCCCATGCCCGACAATGTTGTCGACATGGTCAAGGCCAGCTGGAAGTCCATCTCCGATACGAGCGGCAAACCGGTCCTCTAAGGCCTCTTGTGTGTCATGATTGGCAGGGGAAGGGTATCATAACTCTTCCCCTCGCCTCTTGATCCGGGGCTCCAATGCAAGATATCAAGACCATAAGCAGTGCCATGACAGATACACCCAAGCCGCACCGTCGTTCCAGAGGCCCTAATCTGGGCGATCCGATCTTCAAGAGCGCGACCTTCCTCTTTGCAATGCTCGTGCTGGCTATTCTCAGCGGCATTCTCATCGTTTTGATCATTGATTCCTGGCCTGCTCTGCGCCAGTTCGGCCCCGCCTTCATCTGGACCTCTTCCTGGAATCCAGTCACCGAATCTTTTGGTGCTTTCGTGCCTTTGGTCGGCACGATCGAAACCGCCCTCATCGCCATGCTGATCGGTGTCCCCTTCAGCTTTGGCATGGCTTTTTTCCTTACCGAAATGTGCCCGCACTGGCTCCGCCAGCCCATTGCGGTAGCCATCGAACTTCTTGCGGCAGTGCCGAGCATCATTTACGGCATCTGGGGCCTCTTCGTTCTGGTTCCCATTTTCCAGCACTATATCGAGCCCTTTCTCATCTCGACGCTTGGATCCGTTCCAATCCTCGGCCACCTGTTTCAGGGACCGCCCATCGGCATCGGCGTCTTTCTCGCCGGCCTGATTCTCGCCCTGATGATCCTGCCCTTCGTCACCTCGGTCATGCGCGAAGTTTTCGCCGCTGTTCCTGCGGTGCTGCGCGAAAGCGCCTATGGGCTCGGCGCGACCCGCTGGGAAGTCGTCTGGCGCGTCGTCCTGCCCTATTCCCGTGTCGGCGTCGTCGGCGCCATCATGCTTGGCCTTGGTCGCGCGCTGGGCGAAACGATGGCCGTCACATTCGTGATCGGTAACGCCCATCGTCTGAGCCTGTCGCTGCTGGCTCCCGGAACCACCATTTCCGCGACGCTGGCCAATGAATTCACCGAAGCGGACGGCGATCTCTATACCGCTTCATTGATCGCGCTCGGCCTTGTCCTGTTCGTGCTGACCTTCGCCGTTCTTGCCATCGGCAAACGCTTGTTGCTGCGAACCAACGGCAAAGGAGGCCTCGCATGAGCACTCAGGCCACACAATCTGAAAAAGCGATCATGCGCACACGCCGTGCTCATATACGCCGTCGCCTGCGCTTCGACTCAATCATGACCGTCATCTCCCTCATCATGACGGTCGCCGTTCTTTTCACGCTCGGCGCCATTCTGGTCACGCTCTTCTACAATGGTCTGCAGGCCATCAAACCCTCGCTCTTTCTTGAGAGCACGCCAGCGCCCGGTAGCCAGGGCGGTCTTGCCAACGCTATTTTCGGCAGTTTTGTCATGACGGGCATTTCTGTCGCCATCGCCGCCCCTGTCGGCATCATGGCGGGCATCTTCCTTGCCGAATATGCACGGCAAAGCAAACTTGCCGAAATGGTCCGCTTCATCAACGACGTCCTGTTGAGCGCCCCTTCAATCATCATCGGCCTCTTCGTCTATGGCGTTGTCGTGATCAGCATGGGTCACTTCTCCGCCTGGGCCGGCATCGTGGCGCTCGCCATCATCGCCGTGCCGATCATCGTGCGCACAACAGAAGACATGCTGACGCTCATCCCGGACAGCCTGCGC
This sequence comes from Parvibaculum sp., assembly GCA_049303435.1. Lineage (GTDB taxonomy): Bacteria > Pseudomonadota > Alphaproteobacteria > Parvibaculales > Parvibaculaceae > Parvibaculum. The sequence continues at coordinate 9,897 of JBAQNC010000248.1, forward strand.
GAAGCCGGTGCTGCGCTCGGCACGCCCAGATGGCGGGTCATCACGCAAATCACCTTTCGTGCGGCCTCTCAAGGCATCCTGACTGGCGTTCTGCTCGCCATAGCGCGTGTGAGCGGCGAAACGGCGCCCCTGCTGTTCACCGCCCTGAACAACCAGTTCTGGAGCACCAACCTCAATGCCCCGATGGCCAACCTCCCCGTGGTCATCTTCCAGTTTGCCATGAGCCCCTATGAAGACTGGCGCAGTCTCGCTTGGGGCGGGGCCCTTCTGATTACGACGGCGGTCCTTGCCCTTAATATTGTGGCCAGACTGTCAGCCAAGGGAAAGAAATCGTAGCAATGAACACCGACACATTGACAGCATCGGCAATGGGCACAAGTGAACGCCCGAGCCTGAAGGATCGCCCCACTACGCCAGAAAAAATCGGGGTCAAGAATCTCGATTTCTACTACGGCGACTTCCAAGCCCTGAAAGACGTCAACATCTCGATCCCTGATCGGCGAGTCACGGCCTTTATCGGCCCATCGGGTTGCGGCAAGTCAACACTGCTGCGCGCCCTGAACCGCATCTATGAAATGTATCCCGGTCAGCGCGCCACAGGCGAAATTCTGGTCGATGGCCAGAACATCCTAAAGCCGGGCGCAGATCTGACGGAACTGCGCACCAAAATTGGCATGGTCTTTCAGAAGCCAACGCCCTTTCCGATGTCGATCTTCGAAAATGTCGCCTTCGGCATCCGCCTCTACGAAAAGCTTTCGCGCACCGACCTTGAAGAACGTGTGCATTGGGCGCTCTCGCGCGCAGCACTCTGGGATGAAGTGAAGGACAAGCTTAATGTGGTTGGCACCGGTCTTTCGGGCGGTCAGCAGCAGCGTCTCTGCATCGCCCGCGCGATTGCCGTGAAGCCGCAAATCCTGTTGATGGACGAGCCCGCCTCTGCGCTCGACCCCATCTCTACAGCCAAGCTCGAAGAACTGATCGAGGAACTCCGCGAAGAGTTCTGCATTGTGATCGTGACCCACAATATGCAGCAGGCCGCACGCGCTTCCGACTACACGGCATTCATGTATCTGGGCGAACTGATCGAATTCGATACGTCGGAGAAGATTTTCACCAATCCTTCTCATGCCCAGACACGCGACTATGTCACAGGCCGCTTCGGTTAAACAAAACTTGCTTTTGAGAACGATTTGCAGTTAGGGTGGTGATTAATTTCACCACCCTTTCGGAGTTTTGGGCTCATGCTGGCCACTCTTCTCATCGTTTTCCGGGAAATGATCGAAGCCGGGCTGATCGTCGGCATCGTGCTGGCGGCAACCAAGAACGTGCCGCTGCGCGGCCTCTGGGTAAGCTATGGCGTAACGGGCGGCGTGGCGGGGGCCTGCATCGTCGCCCTCTTCGCCGGAACCATTGCAGGCCTCTTTGCAGGCTCGGGGCAGGAACTCTTCAACGCGAGCATCCTCCTCCTCGCTGTGGGCATGCTCACCTGGCACAACGTCTGGATGGCGAGCCATGGCCGCGAAATCGCCCAGGAAATGAAGACGGTCGGCGCGGAAGTCGCCAGCGGCAGCCGCACATTGACCGCCCTTGCCATCGTCGTCGGCGTCGCGGTGCTGCGCGAAGGGTCGGAAGTCGTTCTCTTCCTCTATGGGATTGCGGCCTCGGGCGGCGCCAGCACAGGTTCCATGCTGCTGGGTGGCGTTGCAGGCATTGTCGGCGGCGCATTTATCAGCGCGCTCCTCTATTTCGGCTTGCTCACAATCCCGACGCACCGCCTCTTCTCGGTAACCTCGAGCCTGATTACCCTTCTCGCCGCCGGCCTTGCGGCACAGGCCATCCAGTATATCCAGCAGGCAGGCTTTCTCCGTTTCCTCACCGCACGCCTCTGGAACAGCAACTGGCTGCTCGATGAGCGCGGTCTCATGGGGCAGATGCTTCATACGCTGGTGGGCTATGTGGCGCGCCCTTCCGGCGCACAATTGTTGGTCTATCTCGCCACCATCGCATTGATCACGGGCCTGATGCGCGTAACGCGCACAAGACCCCTCCCCCGGCCAGCCGCCGCCCCGGCAGCCGAATAGACAAAATCAGTCTGATCGCGTGAAACGAACCGGCACGTCGAGCGACAGCGTCGCCTGCGTCATGGATGCGGGAAAGGGCGGCAAGGGCTCGGCACGGTGAAATGTAGACAGCGCCGCCTTGTCGTAAGTTGCGCTGCCGGAACTCCTTTCGATTGCCAGTGAAAGAATCTGCCCGGCGCGATCGAATTTCACATGAACAAGCGCCACAAGATCGACGCGACGCGCGCCGAACACGCGCGGGTACCGCTTGTAACGCTCCAGATGTTCAAACAGCACACTCAGATAATTGGGAGCGACGGCGGGCTTTGCCTCCACAGGCGACGCCGCCAACGCAGGCGCAGTCGGCGCGGAAGATGACGCAGTCGGCGCGCTTCGAGGCGCAACCTTTTGAGGCTCGGCTCGAACCGGCTTCGGCACGGGTGGCGATTTCTTGACAACCGCCTCAGCTTTCGTCGCCATTGGCAATTGTTCGGGCCTGGTGTCGGTCTTTTTCGGCACGCTGACATCTGGTTCGGTCGACGTTGGCTGTTCGGGTGCAGGCGGCATCGCCATCATATCTATCATGATGGCTGGCGGAGGCGCTTCCGGCGTCACGCGCTGCACAACCCAATTCGCCAAGAAGGCAAGAAGCGCAGCATGCAGACCGAGCGCAACGATGAAACTCCTGCTCCATCGTTTGCGCGTCTCCGGGTCGAAACCGACCCTGCCTGCCGCCAGATCGGTCATTGTGATTTTCGCGGTTCTTCAAGGCCGATCAACGCCACCTTGAGATAGCCCGCCTCGCGCAAATGGTTCATCACATCCATCAGATCGCCATAGGCGACGCTCTGGTCGGCGCGCAGGAAGATGCGTTCAGTCCTGTCGCCGCCCGTCGCGCGATCAAGCGCACGATCGAGATCCTTTTGCCCGACGACATTATTGCCCAATGCCAGTGTGAGGTCCTTCTTGAGCGTGAGCGTCACGGGCTGGGCAGGCTGCGGGCTCTGATGCGCCGACGCCGTCGGCAGATCGACGGGGATATCAACCGTCGCGAGCGGCGCCGCCACCATGAAAATGATGAGAAGAACAAGCATCACATCAATGAACGGTGTGACATTGATCTCATGCACCTCCTGAAGGTCATCGCCAATGCCATGATTGAGACGCACAGCCATCTCGCTACTCCGCCGCCTTGCGCGCACCAGCCCCGTCCTGCCGATCAAGATCACGGGACACTAGACGCAAGACTTCAGCGGCAGCATCCGCCACGATCGCCCGTTGCAGACCAATCATTCGCGCAAACATGTTATAGATCACGACCGCCGGAATGGCGGCGATGAGACCCGCAGCGGTCGCGAGCAAGGCTTCGGCAATACCGGGTGCGACAACGGCCAGATTAGTCGTCTGCGACTGCGAAATGCCGATAAAGCTGTTCATGATGCCCCATACGGTGCCGAACAAACCGACGAAGGGCGCGGTTGCCCCGATCGTCGCCAGAAATCCGGTACCCAGTCCGAGGCGACGACCGAAAGCCGCCTCGATCCGTTCAAGCCGGGATCCCACGCGCTCCTTGACGCCTTCCTTGTCGAGAGAGGCACTCTCGACCGATATGCGCATCTCGAAATCAGCCGCCTGCACCAATGCCTGAACCGCACCACTCCCCTTGCCAAGCTTCGTCATCGCCTCATCAAGCGTTAAAGCGGAACCCAAGGCAGATGACGCGCCAAGCACGCGACGGCGCGCGGCGGTTAGCTCAAGACCCTTTGCGACCCATATCGTCCAGGTGACGACCGAAGCGAACAGAAGCCCGACAAGGACGAGTTTCACAACGATGTCGGCATTCAGAAACATGCCCCAGGGGGAAAGATCGCGAGGCAAAAGTGCAAGCACCGAGGCATCCGGCGCCGCAAGCCCCTCATCGGCATAGGCGGCGCATGGCAGTCCCACCAGCGCGATACCAAAAAACGCCAACGCCTGACCCACAGCCTGACGATTCAACAAATCAGACAGAGTCTGCATTTTCAGCGCGTTGAAACCACGAAGAACCAACAAGATTATTTCCCCAAAACTGCCGTCGCCAACTGAACGTTCAGGCCATGACCTTCTTCCCCCACATCATGGGCAAACGCCATTCTGCCAGCCGCGCGCCTTGCAGACCAGCATTGTCACTATGCTCGAAAATCATCGTATCAAGCCACTGTGATTGTTGAATTATCTTTTGATTTCAATGGTTAATCGACATCCGAGATCGCCATTGACACACTCAAGCGGCCCCGTAATATCCGACCTTCTGTTCATGCGACAGCGATTTGGCGACAGCGCATTTGGGATAGCCGTTAATGCTGACGATACCAGAAGAGCTCCTGCTCCTGACGATCAAGGATGATGACAAGGAAGGCGGCTTCATTGACGTCCCGCGCGAAGCCCTGAGCGCAGGTTTCGTCGGCGCAGCACTCATGGAACTTGCGCTGGAAAACCGTATCGACAGCGATTCCGACCACATCTGGATCATTGATGAGACACCAACAGGCGAACCTTGCGTCGATCTCATCTTCGAAAAAATTCGAGCACCCGAATTCAAGCTCGAAACAACGCATTTGATCGCCCAGTTGATCGACTATGCCGATGAGATACGCGACCTTGCTCTGGAGCGTCTCGTCGAACGCAATATTCTGGCTGAGGTTGAGGGACGCATTCTCTGGATACTCAAATCGCGACGCTACCCCGTCATCAACGGCAAGGAAATTCGCGAAGTCAAGCTGCGCCTGCTGGAAGTTCTACTCGGTGACGAAATGCCTGAACCGCGCGACGTCTGCCTGATGTCGCTTTCCGAAAACTGCGGCATCATCAGTCAGATCGTGCCTGACTCCGAATTGACACGCGCCCGCGAAAAGCTGTCACAAATCGCAAAGATGGACATCATTGGTCAGAACGTCGCACGCTACATCACCATTTTCCGGGAAGCGGTCGCTTATGCGACTTACTGGCAAATGTAAGCTCATATCCTCTCTTCCTCAAACAAGGCCACACGGCAAAACGCGCTGCGAATACCGCGTCGCACTTGCCGTATGCCTGTTAGGCACCAATATATAGGCGACATCTACTCGGATTCTTCTTCTCTCAAAATCTCTCAAACTCAATCGGTAAGCTGTTTTATGCAATACAAGATCAGGGAATTTGCCGCGCATTGTGCGCAATATCGTCGACCGAACGCTTGGCGCGCCTCACGACAGATTGCAACCACCGCGCTGCCATTTCTGGCGCTTTCCATTGGCATGTATGCAAGCCTTGAATACAGCTACTGGTTGACATTCCTGCTCGCCATCCCGGCGGCAGGATGCGCCTTGCGTTTTTTCATCATCCAGCATGATTGCGGGCACGGATCGTTCTTTGCCTCCAAACGGGCAAATGATCTGACCGGGCGCATGCTCAGCCTTTTCACAATCACGCCCTACGCCTATTGGCGCCGCCTGCACGCGCTGCATCATGCCTCATCATCAAATCTGGATCGTCGCGGCTATGGCGATATCAACACGCTGACGGTCGAGGAATATCGCGCCTTGCCGCGCCTGAAACGCATTGCATATCGCATCTATCGCAATCCGGTTTTTCTGCTGGTCATCGGCGGGCCAATTCATTTTCTTCTGCTGCAGCGGTTGCCGCTCACACTCAAGCGTCCTGCCTGGGAAATGTGGAGCAGCGTCATGAGCCACAATCTGGCCATGCTCACTTTCTACGGCGCGCTTTTCTTCTTTCTGGGTCTCGAACATTTCACGGTTCTCGTTCTGCCCATTCTGGTCATCGCGGCGGCGATGGGTGTCTGGCTGTTCTATGTTCAACACCAGTTTGAAAATACGAGTTGGGAAAAAAACGAAAACTGGGACCGCAATACAGGCGCCCTGCTTGGCAGCTCCTACTATGATCTGCCTGCCATTCTGCAATGGTTCACAGGCAATATTGGCCTGCACCACGTCCATCACCTTTGCAGCCACATCCCCAACTATCGCCTTCAGGAATGTCTCGACGCCCTGCCGGAATTGAAATCCATCAACCGCATGACCATCCTGGAAAGCCTGAAGACCGCGCCGCTGGCTCTCTGGGACAATGAAAAACGCAAATTGGTGAGCTTTCAGGGTGCCTGACGCGGCATCCCGGCTTTGAGCACATGAAGCAATCCCGCTAGGCTTAGCGCCATGCAGAAAGTCTGGTATCTCTACATTCTCGAATGTAAAGGCGGGCGGCTCTATACCGGCATTACGGTCGATGTGGAAGCGCGCTTCAAGGCTCATATGAGCGGGCGCGGCGCGAAATTTACACGCAGCTATCCGCCGCGTCGCATTGCCTTTGTGGAAAGCCACGCGGATCGCTCCGCCGCTTCCAGAGCCGAATACGCCATCAAGAAGCTGTCGCCGGACGCCAAGCGCAAGCTCATTTCCGATCAACAGGAGCCATGCCAAGAGGAGGCATAAATGAGCGACGTTCAATCCCGACGCATTGACGAATTGGAAATCCGTCTCACGCATCAGGACCAGATCATCGACGACCTGAGCGAAGCGATCGCCCGGCAATGGCGCGAGATCGAGGCTCTCTCGCGACAACTCGCAAAGCTTGGAGACCGCGTTCATTCGGTTGAGGAACATGCAGGCGAACCAGTTCCCGTTGAGCTGCCCCCGCCACACTATTAGGCCCCCATGAAACAGAACACGCCCGCAGGCATCCTCGACTATCAGCCGCCTACAAGCCCCTGGCTTTCGGTGATCCATCGCGACGCCGAAATCCTGGTGCTGGACAAGCCTTCAGGTCTTCTGTCCGTCCCCGGCAAGCCGGAAGCGCATAACGATTGCCTGCAGGAACGCGCGCGCAAATTCTATCGCGGCGCCATGACCGTCCATCGCCTCGACAAGGATACATCCGGCGTGATTGTTATGGGTATGACGCGCAAGGCGCATGCAAATATCAGCATGCAGTTCGAAAAACGCGAAACCACCAAGACCTATATGGCCCGCATATGGGGCGTGGTCGACGGCAATGAGGGAGATATCGATCTGCCCATCGGCAGCGACTGGGACAACCGCCCCAAACAAATGATCGATCATGAAAATGGCCGACCCGCCCAAACTCATTGGGAAGTTATCGCACGCGAAGAGAACGCAACGCTCGTGCGCCTCACGCCAGCCACAGGTCGATCACATCAATTGCGCGTGCACATGCTGAGCCTCGGTCACCCTATTCTGGGTGATGCCTTCTATGGTCATGCCGAGAGCCGAAACGCCTCGGCGCGCTTGCAGCTTCATGCCGAGACGCTACGCTTTATCCATCCGGGCAATGGCGCGCCATGCGAATTCTGCGCGCCATGCCCCTTCTAGATTTCGATCGCGTATGGCAACAATATTTGAATTGTCGTCAACGCGCGCGACAGCTTCAGTGGCTGCCACCGCTCCAATTCCAAGACCAGTCCCAACCGCCGCCGCCACCCGCATCGCAGGCATAGGCTGGCGTTGCCGTCACCAGCACAACAGCGACAAGACCCGCAGCCAGAACGCCGCTTCCCACACCGCCCCACACCAACCGGCGGTGCGAGAGGATTTCAGTTTTGATGAAGTGCGTCAGTTTTGGCATGGCTCGCCTCCGTCGTTTCATTGTCAGCCCCCCAATCCAACCGTATTGGAATTGCTGTTACTGTTTGAATTCGAATTGGAATTCGAATTGCTGTTGAAATTCATGTTCCAGTTCCAGTTGGTACTTGAACCGCCGCCACCTGCATCACAGGCATAGGCTGGCGTCGATATCGCGAGGACGATGGCCACAAGCCCGGCGCCAAGCACGGCGCTTCCCGCCCCGCCAAGCACCAACCAGCGACGCGAAACAGTCATTTCCCTGAAAAACCGCACTGAGCGATCCATTTTGCAACCCTCTCGTGTCAATTCAGTACGAATTTTTCCTCTGAGAACGAAAAATCCGGCTTCTACCCTGATACAGCAATGCTCATGCCGACAGAGTGCACCCTGAGGGCGCAGCGCAAGGCCACATTTGAATTAAGGTTAAACTGAGCCTATCGTTTCAAGATAAGAGAGTGCTCATGCTTGAAAAGGTCATTGCTATGAAAAGACTGATGAAATCAAGAATCTCAAGAAGCACGCTATGGCGCAGCTTGCGATCCGGGGTCGGAATTCTGGCGCTTTCCACTTGTACTCTTGCGGTCTCACCCGCATTGGCCGACCAGAACAACTGGAACCGAAACCAGCAAAATCAACAACAGCGGCAACCTCAGCAGCGGCCGGATCAACGGCAGATCCAACAGCAACAGCATATCCAGCAGAACCAACGCTACGACTGGCGCAGATACCAGCCCGGTCACTACCCACCTCAGTGGCAAACCTATCGTCGCAGCTTCAACCCGCAGCCTTATTATGGCAACGTGGTGGCGCCCAACCGCTACCGCCTGCAGCGCTATGTCGGGCCACATGGCTGGTACTATCGTAGATGGGTCTATGGCCAATACCTGCCGGCCATCTACTGGACACGCAACTACTGGCTGTCGAGCTATTGGCAATTTGGCCTGTTCAACCCGCCTTACGGTTATGTCTGGGTACGTTATTATAATGACGCCCTGCTCATCAGCGTCGAAAATGGGCACATCCTCAGGGTCGTCTATAGCGCTTTCTATTATTGATCTCTGATCTGGCAACTCCACCTGAGGAAAGCTGTCGGAAATGAAGGCACACTTTTATTTCCGGCCGCTTTCGCTTAGCTCGTGCAAGAGAACGAAACACAAATCTCATTAAAATATTTCTTGTGTATTGCGCAGACACAAACGCATACCATCGCGTCTCCGTATAGAGGTAGCTATCTTCGGGACGTCGACGGTATCTGGCAATTGTTAGACTCCACGATCTCTATCAGATAGATGATCCAAAACTCTTCTCAATCGGCGGGATGTGCGCTCGACGCCATCTTGGGAGAACATCAACCAGTGGGCTGCTGCTGGTTTCACGGACACGAAGTTAAGGTGTCATGATGGATGATTTCGACCAATTCGATCAACTAAGGCTTTCGCCGGAAGAACGGCGCAAGGCGCTTGCTCGCAAATATGGCGCGGGCCAATAAGCCACTATGGGACTCAAACTTCGGGAAACAACCTAGGAAACAAAGTGTCTAGCGAGTCTGATGGAAAGCGGAGAGACACCGGCCCTTTGGGGGTTTCAGACGCGAGAAGCCCAGCCGCTACAACTTCATTCAGAAGACGGCTTGCCGAACGCTCGGGAAGCCCGGTGATGCGACGTGCATCACCACGCTGAAAGCTACCGCGATAAAGGGCTTCATCAAGAAGCCGTGCCGCTTCCGGTTTCAGATCACTTCGATCAACATACCGTGCGAACCGAGTAGAAAGTCCCTCGAGTTCAAAGAGGCTCGACATGAACTTGACCTGACCAATGCAAACACGCAAAAACCAGGCTATGAAATCCGTCAGTGCATGAAGCGAGAGATTGCCTCGACCGTCAAGATCGCCCTGCCGTGGCGTATCGGCGTGATCCATCATCCGCTTATAATCACCGCGACTCTCAATACCCCGTGCAAGCCCCCGTGAGATCGACCACAACCCATGTGCGCCTACGCCTGCCGCATGCGCCATAGCGTGGCTCATCAAGCGACTGACACGTCCATTGCCATCGGGAAAAGGGTGGATGTAGTTGAGACGATGATGAGCCGCAGCGATCGCTACAATGCGTGCTGACATCCCCAGACGATCAAAACGATAGCGATCCTCAAAATAGGTCATGAAATCCGCGACGCGCTCGCTCGATGGCGGTTCATGACGGCCAACGGCAACGTCATGCTCCAAACGCAACCGCCATTCGCCTGGCTCCATTAGGAATTCACGTTCGCGGCCCTTTATAAGCAACATCGCGTCTGGCGCATCTTTATAGAATTCACAATGCAGCCATCGAATGAAGTCAGACGATGCGGGTTCCGGCAATGCACCCCCTGCCGCCAGTCGATCAACCTCAGCTTGGACGCGCACATGTGCGGCGGCTTCGGCCTGTAAATTGCGGCGACCTTCATCGGCATCAAATTGACCTGCGAGCGCGCGTTCGATGTCACGCGGTCGCGTGTCGTGCCCCTCAAGGAGGTTG
>JBAQNC010000249.1:0-10790 GCA_049303435.1 Parvibaculum sp.
AGCCTAGGTCATCGTTGCTGTGGGGCAAACGGCAACGGCGCTCGATCTCGCTGCCTGGGGGCTATCGCTGCCTGCCCGGGAGGAAGGTGGAGGTGATTGGCATTCAGGCGCCAGCGAAATATCTCTGGCCCGCTGGCTTCGGGAGGCAGCGCAGGAGGTGGACCAGCGGGATATGGTGCTCTTGGCGTCACGCGAGGCCTTCATGGAAAGCCTCGCGCTGGAAGATTTCCGTGCGGCTGAGAGGCTGGCCGGTCGGGCGAACTGGCTGGAATTACGCGAGACGCTGCTCGCGGCACTTTTGGCGGCGCCCCATGCCTATGAACGAATCGAGATCCTGCTTGAGGAGGATATGATTGACGAGGCCGTGGTCTGCATCGATCCCCTGAAAGGACATTACTATTGCCACGGGGACAGAACGCTGGAACGCCTTGCTGAACGGGCTTATGGCGATCATCCCGACTGGGCAATTGCGCTCGCCTTCCGCATGGCCGACCCGATCATGAATGACGGGCGATCCGCCCACTATGAAACCGCCGCCGAGTGGCTCGCCATAGCCGCGCGCGCCCATGCGGCAAGCGGGCGGTCCGAGGAATGGGATCGGCATCTGGAGGGGCTCATCGAAACGCATCGCCGCAAATACACGTTGCGCCCACTCTTGGAAGCGTTACGAAATACACCCTTTTGAATATTTTAAATAGAGAGCCACGCTGTGAGCGAATATCAATATTACGAGTTTCAGGCCGTCGATCGACCGCTGACGAAGGCCGAGCGGGAAATGTTGCGCGGCCTGTCCACCCGGGCGCGGATTACCGCGACCAGCTTCACCAACCACTACGAATGGGGCGATTTCAAGGGCGACCCCAGGCGGCTTATGGAAAGCTGCTTCGATCTGCATCTCTATCTCGCCAACTGGGGCACGCGGCGGCTGATGATTCGTGTACCGAGGCGGTTCCTGGACCCGCTGGACCTTGAATCCTTTCTGAGCGAAGTCGATTGGGTGAAAGTCTGGACATCCGGCGACAATTTGATTGTCGATATCTGGCGCGACGAGGTCGAACTGGACGACGAGGAGTGGGACGATGGCTCGGGTTGGTTGGCCGCATTGGCATCCCTGCGCGCGGATTTGCTATCGGGCGACCTGCGCCTTTTCTATCTGCTGTGGCTCACGGCGGTGGAGGAGGATTTTGTGCCCGACGATACTGCGGAACCTCTGCCCGGTATCGGTCCCCTGACCGGTGCGCTCGAAGCGGCGGCGGATTTTTTCGGCATCGGCCGCGATCTACTGGAGGCGGCGGTCGCCTCTTGCTATGAGGAGGAACTGGCCCCGAATGCTTTGCGTGCCTTCGTCGTCGATCTGGGCGAGGCGGAAAAGACCGATCTGCTCCTTCGCATGATGGAGGGCGATGCGCACATCGTTTCTGAGATGCGCCAGCGGGTCCGTATGCAGAATGGCGATAGTGCGCGTGTACGCCGCACGGTCGGCGAATTGCGCACGAGGGCGCGGGAAATACGCGAAGGATGTAAACGCGCCGAGGCGGAGCGGCGGCGGGCCAAGGAACGCCGCAAAGCCGAGGAGGCGGAAAAGGCGCGCCGCGCCCGTCTCGATGCAGTGAGGCGACGGGGCGAGAGCATCTGGAAGGAGATCGAAACCGAAATCGAGCGCCGCAACGCCTCTGGCTACGACCGTGCGGCGGTCCTGCTCGCCGATCTCAAACAGCTTGCTGCCGAAGAGGGTGTCGTCGCGGATTTTTCCCGACGCCTTACCGCAATCCGTGAGCGCCACACGCGCAAAGGCCAGTTCATCAAACGGTTGCAGGGGCTGTGACGCGCGCGGGGTATGACGGGGTAGCAGGGGGTGCCGGATGAGATGTTGGCGCAGTTGAGCGTATTTGGTGGCATGCCCCCGCAACCAAATTGAAAAGCCCACCTCGAAAGAGGTGGGCTTTTTGTTTTGCGAGGCGGATCTGGTGAGTGACCACGTCACCTGCAACGCATATTGAAATCGACAGGATGGTTCGAGGCGACGAGCGTCTCCGTGCATGACGGTGTGGTCTTCCTCGATGGCACGACGCGGATGCAGGAGCACAGGGCCTGAGCCGGTACGCTGGCCGAAAACGCGCAAGGCACCGTTGCCGGGCCGAGTTCCTCCGCCAGACCAAGAACGCGCTTCTCGAGGGTGGTATTGAACTGCCTGATTCTGCGCGTGAAGTGATTTTTCCCAAGGGCGTTCCCGTCATCCAGACGACGAGGACGGCAGAGATATCGAGCAAAGCCGAAAGCGCTGCCGGCGCCGTTCATGCTGCTGATGAGATGAGCGATACGACGCTCAGTGAAGGCGACCTGTCCAACGAGACGGTGGAGATGCGCGAGCAGCAATCCGAAGGGAACCTGCCGGAAACGCCAGAAAACCTGCTTAAAAATAGCGCTTCCCGTGTTTGCCCGTGCCTGTATCCATATCCATCGGAAGCATATATTATAATAATTCTAAAGAGCATTGACATGCGACGAGGTGCGGCCTAGCTTTATAAAGAGATTCAACCGCACGATTTTCGGGCCCCGCGGCAAGGGTATGTAATGCCTTTCTTGGTCCGGATGGCGCGACAACTTGAAAAGAGGGATGAGCGATGAGTGAAGGTAGATGCCCGGTGATGCATGGCGGCGCGACCGAGATCGGCATGTCGAACATGGAATGGTGGCCCAAGGCGCTGAACCTCGACATCCTGCATCAACACGACACCAAGACCGATCCGATGGGAGAGAAATTCAACTATCGCGATGAGGTCAAGAAGCTCGACTTCAAGGCGCTGAAGAAAGACATGCATGCCCTGATGACCGAAAGTCAGGACTGGTGGCCGGCGGACTGGGGGCACTATGGCGGCCTCATGATCCGCATGGCCTGGCACTCGGCCGGTTCCTACCGTATTGCCGATGGTCGCGGCGGCGGCGGGTCTGGCAACCAGCGTTTCGCGCCACTGAACTCCTGGCCGGATAATGTGAACCTCGACAAGGCGCGTCGTCTGCTTTGGCCGATCAAGAAGAAATACGGCAACAAGATCAGCTGGGCCGATCTGATGATCCTTGCAGGCACCATTGCCTATGAATCGATGGGTCTGAAGACCTTCGGCTTCGGCTTTGGCCGCGAAGATATCTGGCACCCCGAAAAGGATACCTACTGGGGCGCCGAGAAAGAGTGGCTGGCGCCCAGCGACGAGCGCTATGAGAACGTGGACAATCCCTCGACGATGGAAAATCCGCTGGCCGCCGTGCAGATGGGCCTGATCTATGTGAACCCGGAAGGCGTCAATGGCGTGCCGGACCCGATGAAGACGGCAGCGCAGGTGCGTGAGACTTTCGCTCGCATGGCGATGGACGACGAGGAAACCGTTGCCTTGACGGCTGGCGGCCACACGGTCGGCAAGACGCACGGCAATGGCGACGCGAGCCTTCTGGGCGCGGAACCTGAAGCCGCGGGTCTTGAGGAACAAGGCATGGGCTGGACCAACCCGAACATGGGCGGCAAGGCCAGCAATGCGGTCACCTCGGGCCTTGAGGGCGCATGGACGACACATCCCACGCAGTTCGACATGGGCTATTTTGACATGCTGTTCGGTTACGAGTGGGAACTGAAGAAGAGCCCGGCCGGCGCCAATCAGTGGGAGCCGGTCAACATCAAGGAAGAGGACAAGCCGGTCGACGCCAGCGATCCCTCGATTCGTCACAACCCGATGATGACGGACGCCGACATGGCCATGAAGGTGGACCCGATCTATCGCGCCATCTGCGAAAAGTTCATGGCCGATCCGAAGCGCTTCAATGACGCTTTTGCGCGCGCCTGGTTCAAGCTGACGCATCGCGACATGGGACCGAAGGTCCGTTACATCGGTCCCGACGTGCCCAAGGAAGATCTGATCTGGCAGGATCCGGTTCCCGTCGGCAGCGCCAAATATAATCCCGGTATTGTCCGTGCAAAGATCGCCGCCAGCGGCCTGACGACGGTCGAGATGGTTGCCACTGCCTGGGACAGCGCGCGGACCTTCCGCGGGTCCGACATGCGTGGTGGCGCCAATGGCGCGCGCATCCGTCTGGCGCCTCAGAAGGATTGGGAGGGCAACGAGCCTGCCCGTCTTGCCAGGGTGCTGTCGGTGCTCGAACCGATTGCCGCTTCATCGGGGGCGAGCATCGCTGATGTCATCGTGCTCGCAGGCAACATGGGCATCGAGCAGGCTGCCAAGGCCGCTGGCTTCGACATCACCGTGCCCTTCACGGCGGGGCGGGGCGATGCCACCGATGAGATGACGGATGCGGATTCCTTTGCTCCGCTGGAACCCGTCTCCGACGGATATCGCAACTGGCTGAAGAAGGACTATGCCGTCAGCGCCGAAGAACTGTTGCTCGATCGCACGCAGCTTCTGGGTCTGACCGCCAAGGAGATGACCGTGCTTGTCGGCGGTATGCGTGTTCTCGGCGCCAATCATGGCGATACGCCGCATGGGGTCTTGACCGATCGCAAGGGCGCGTTGACGAATGACTTTTTCGTCAACCTGACCGACATGGCCTACACATGGAAGCCTGCGGGTAACAACCTTTACGAAATCCGTGACCGCAAGACGGACAAGGTGAAGTGGACGGCCACCCGCGTCGATCTGGTCTTCGGGTCCAACGCGATCCTTCGCGCCTATTCGGAAGTCTATGCGCAGGATGACAACAAGGAAAAGTTCGTCCGCGATTTCGTGGCGGCCTGGACCAAGGTGATGAACGCCGATCGCTTCGACATTGCCTGATTTTGTCTGCCGGTATTGACGAGCGTTGAAATATGAAAGCCCGCCTCGTGAGAGGCGGGCTTTTGTGTTCGGGGTCTGAAGAGTTCGATGGTGCTCAGAACTCCCGCAGATTATCGCGCAGCAACTGGTGTTTGTATTCCGTGCGTACGAGGCCGCGCTTTTGCAACGCCGGGACAAGGCCGTCGGCGACCTCGACGAGATAGCGCCGACTGACGCGCATCACAGGCGTGGTGAGCAAAAAGCCGTCGCCACCCACTTCCGCCATGGCCTCGCCCATCTTTTCGGCGACCTGATCGGGTGTGCCGATCAGTTCCATGGATGAGACCAGTCCCCCGCCGGAATCGGCCGCCAGTTCGCGCAGGGTCTTGCCGCTGCCCCATTGCTGGAACTTGTCGAGCGTGCCGCTTTCGCCATTGGTGGTGAGTTTTTCCGGCAGCGGTTCGTCGAGAGGGAAGCGTGCGAAATCGACTTCGGTGATGGCGGAAATCGAGGCGAGGACGTCGTTGACGAAGTGGTCCGAGGTTGTATTGCGCTCATATTTGACGCGCGCCTCTTCCTCGGTTTCGCCGAGCGTCGGTGTGATGCAGAACAGGATCTTGATGTCGTCGGGATTGCGGCCAAACTTTTCGGCGCGGCCACGAATGTCGTCGCGAAAGCTCTTCATGCCCTGAACGCCATTGGCGACCGAGATGATGCTGTCGGCGTGCTGGGCGGCAAAGTCGCGTCCGCGCGGTGAAGCGCCCGCTTGCACGAAGACCGGGCGACCTTGCGGCGAGGGCACGGTATTGAGGGGCCCTCGCACCTGAAAATATTTGCCCTTGAAGTCGATGGTGCGCACTTTGGAAGGATCGGCATAGATGCCCTTGTCGCGATCGAGCACGACGGCGTCCGGGTCCCAGCTGTCAAAGAGCTGCTTCACGACTTCCACATATTCATCCGCCATGGCGTAGCGGTCTTCGCGGGGCGGCAGCACGTCCATGCCGAAATTCTGCGCGGCGAGATCTTCCGCGCTGGTCACGACGTTCCAGCCGAAGCGGCCGCGCGTCAGACTGTCGATGGTCGAACAGAGCCGCGCCAGCAGGAAGGGCGGGTAGGCCATGGTCGACATGGTGGCGATGACGCCGAGATGGCGGGTGGCCATGCCCATGGCGACGGCCAGCGGGGCCGGGTCGTGTTTGGGCGCGACCATGGCGGCCTTGAGCGCATAGTCGCGGTTGCCGCCGAAGGTCTCGGGCACCATCAGCTTGTCTTCGATCATGATGTAGTCGAAGCAGGCGCGTTCGAGTGTCTGGGCCATTTCGACGTAGAACTGCCCGTCCCAGGGATAACCGCCCTGGGCAAAGGGTTCGCGCCATTCGTCGGGGGTGAAATTCATGAACCAGGCAAGGTGGAAGCGTTTGTCGGTCATCTGCATGTCCTTCAGGCGAGGTCGGGGGGAGGTTGTTATTGATCGGTTGATTAACAACCACTATTAATCAATTGATTAATAGTGGTGGTCAAGATTTTTTTATGCGAATAATGCGCAGGGAAGATGAGGGGAGAGCCATGACCGAAAAACAGATACGCCGACGGCTCGATCCGGCGGAGCGCCGGGAAATGATCCTGGAAGAGGCGCTTCAGCTTTTTGACGAAAACCCGTTTTCCGCCATCAGCATGAGGCAGATCGCTTCGGCCTGTGGCGTCAACATGGCGCTGCTCTATCACTATTTTGCCAATAAGGACGAACTGGTGCGGGCCACGCTGCGCCATGCGATCGATGCTTTCGTGCATGACTTTACGTTGCAGACCCCGGCGCCCGATGCGCCGCTTGGTGCGGCGGACGCCTGGCTCGATGCGACTATTCTGGGCGCGCCACGGGTTCGTCGGATGGTCAAGCTGATTGCGGATCTTTCGGCAGGGGGAAACCGCGATGTCGAGGCGCAGCAGATGGTGGATGATTTCTACCGTGGCGAACGCGCGACGCTTGAGGAAGCGATCCGGGCGGGGATCGATGAGGGGCGGTTTCGCCCCGTTGATGCCATTCGCACGGCCCGGCTGACCAGCATTGCGCTCGATGGCATCTTCTATGGCGGTCCGCCGCGCAATGATTTTGCCTTCGAGAAAAATATTCACGATCTGCGAGACCAATTGCTCGATTATCTTCGACCGTCCGGGCCTGATGCCGACACTTAAGGCCAAGCGTTGCGAATGTTCCTTCCATTGGACATCGCAAAAGAACATACTTAATAATGTGCAGATTTTATGGTCTTGGGCGCGATGGGGTTCCATCGTCGGCCTCTTGATCGTGAGGCTGCATTATTATCAGAACCCGGCCCTCCGTAGTCGGAGCGCCTAAAAGGTCGTATGGCATGAATCGCAACACACTCTATCTGATAATTGGCGCTCTGGCGGCTGCCGTCATCGTGGTGGGCTACTTCTATTATCAGGAGAGCCAGAGCGGCGTCAGCATCCAGATCGGCGATCACGGCGTCAAGATCGACGGCAACTAGTCGGTCTGTCTATGGCGCCTCCCGTCCGGGAGGGCCCGACCGGTTTCGTGTCACATCCAGAGGCGACACGATCCGCATAGAGGAGAAAGCTTAATGTCGATAGGAACTATTCTTCTCATCATTCTCATCATTTTTCTTCTTGGTGGCGTCAGTGGCCGTTTCGGTGGTTACGGCTATGGCTTCGGGCATGGCGGCATCTCCGTCATTGGCGTCCTGGTCGTTATTCTTCTGGTGATGGTCCTGACCGGGCGTCTCTAACCTTCGAGAAACGACGCTTTGCATAATTTCTGTCCCGTTCTCGACTGCGAAAGGCCCGTCTCAATCCGAGGCGGGCTTTTTGGTTTTTTGACGTTGTCATGGTTGATGCGCCACCCGGCAAAGCTCATCATGGAGACTCATTCAGCTGAGGTTATTCGATGACCCTTCTCCCCATTGCCGATCGCTGGTTCGAGATGAAGCGTATCAGCGACGACATCACGCTTCTCTGGGAGCCGCATGTCGTCCCTCTCATGCGTTGCAATATCTGGCATGTGCGCGGTCGCGATCGCGACCTGATGATCGACACCGGCATGGGCGTCGGCAATTTGCGCGAGGCGGCAAGAAGTCTGCTCGAGAAGAAAGTGACGGCGGTCGCCACCCATACCCATATCGATCATGTCGGCGGGCATCACGAGTTCGATCGCACGTTGGTGCATGAGCTTGAAGCCGAGAACCTTCGCCATCCGCATGATCGCGGCGCCTTGCGCTTTTCGCAAATCCCGGCGGACTATGTGGCGAGCCTCACCAGGGCGGGTTACGAGCTTGAGGGCGACCTCATCACGGCGCTGCCTTACGCGGGCTATGACATTGACGCTTATGGGGTGAAGGATGCCGTCGTCAGCGAGATCGTGAAGGAAGGCGATATTGTCGATCTCGGCGACCGGCATTTTGAAGTGCTGCATCTGCCGGGTCACTCGCCGGGCTGCATCGGTCTGTGGGAAGCGGAGACGGGCACGCTCTTTTCCGGCGACGCCATTTATGATGGTCCCCTTCTCGACGAAATCGAGGGGGCTGATATCGAGGTTTATGTCCGCACCATGAAGCGATTGCGCGAACTTCCCGTGCGCGTCGTCCATGCGGGCCATGATCCCAGTTTCGGTCGCGAGCGGCTCGTCGAACTGGCGCAAGCCTATCTTGCGCGCCGTGCATGAGTTGATCCTTAAGAAGATTTCATCTCCTCGACACTGTGGCGGCGGCCTGCCGGTCGTAGTCTTGTTCGATGCAAAAAAGGAGACAGGTGATGAAACATCTTCTTGTCGGGGCATGTCTGCTTGCCCTTGTCTCTCCGGCCCTGGCATCGACTTGGGATAATTATGCCGAGACATCAGCTGCCGAAGTGCCCGGCATGCCGCCTGGAATCGATCCTGCCCGTATCCAGATGTCGCCGGGTTCGACAGCGCCTCATCCGCTGGTGCGCGAGACGCAGGGCCGTGCGATCGTGCTTTCGAGCGGTGGCTTGAGTACCCGTTTTCTCATTGGCGTGCGGGTGACCGACGAGGCGGGCGATCCGGTCGGGACGATTGAGAACCTCGTCTTCTCGCCCGGTGGGCGGGTCGAGAGGGCGATCCTTTCCGTCGGTGGTTTCATGGGGCTGGGCGCGAAGGATGTCGCCGTGCCGTTCGGCAAATTCACGATCAGCGGCGAGAGCCATGAACATCCGACCGCGCGGACCAGCTCGACGCTCGCCGAGCTGAAGGCCTTGCCCGTGTTCAGGCAGGCCGGGCTCGCCTCAGGCGAGGCTCTCGCCAGCGATATTCTGGGCGCAACGCTCAAGCCGCGAAAGGCGGGAGGCGAGGCGGTGAAGCTCACCGACATCATCATCGATCCCGACGGCGCGGGCCACTATGCGGCGGTCGAATATGGCGGCATCGACGGGTTCGGGGCGAAGCGGACCGTTGTGGAGTTCTCGACGCTTGGCGACCTGACGGCGAAGCCCGCCATTCCGCTCAATCTGAAGATGGCGGCGCTGAGAAAGGCCCAGCCTTTCATCTATAACGTAAACGGGTCGACGACCTCGATCCCGGAGATCCTTAACGACTAGCGAGAGCGTGTTTCACCAGGTCTGAATCCGGCTTGAATCCGACCTTTTTCGTTTCCATGCGGCCTTTCGCCCGCCAGAGCCCGCTTGATCTTGTTCGCGCTCTCCTTTACCCGTCATTGTCGTATGACGATGAAAAGCGCTGGGAAACATATCCGTCTGGCAGGCCTCAATATCGCCCTTGTGGCGATGCTGCTGCGCGCCTTTCTGCCGGAAGGCTGGATGCCTGCGCCGCCGTCGCATACAGCTGACGCCAACTGGGTTCCCTTTGTCATCTGTACTGGCAACGGGCTTGTCCGGCTCAATGTGGCCCCCGGTTCCGATCATTCCGACGATCAGCAAAACCATTATCACGCGCCTTGCCCTTATGCAGCGGCGGCCCATCTTTCGACGCCCGCCTCTGGCGGTGCGGTCGCGCTTTACGATGCAGCCTTCGTCGCCTTCCTGCTTGATGGCGATGCGGATACGCCCGTTGTGCGGGACATATTCCAGCGTCAACGATCCCGCGCGCCTCCTCTTCTGACGATCTGACCTTAAAGCTATCCGGCTCGCGCCTGCGTCGCTGTTTGCGGGGCTGCGTGCGCCTGTCTCATGTCAGTTTTTCACAAGGGGGACATTTTTCATGTCTGCTATCCATTCCAGGCGCCGCCTCATGTCGGGCGTTGCGCACGTCCGTGCGGTCGCCATGCTCGCCGCACCTATCCTGTTTTTCACCGCGCAGGCCCATGCCGCCGACGCAACGCCCTTGCCGCCGGTCGATATTGAATCGCCCGCCGTCGTCACGCTTGACGATCTCGGTTATCAGCCGCTCACGCAGTCGGGCGTTTCCAATGTCGATCTGTTGAAGTCGCTCGTCCGCACCAATGACACGGCGTCGCTGTTCAGCGATGCGCCGGGCGTCACGCTCTACAAGGCAGGCGGCGTTTCGAGCCTGCCCGTCATCAACGGTCTCAATGACGATCGGGTCCGCGTCGTCATCGACGGCATGTCGATAGCTTCCACATGCCCCAATCACATGAATTCGCCGCTCTCCTATATCGATCCGACCAATGTCGGCACGGCGTCGGTCATCGCGGGCCTCACGCCCGTCAGCATGGGCGGCGACAGCATTGCCGGTACGATCAACGTCAATGCGCCCGCGCCGATCTTTGGCGACAGCGGCGCGGTCACGCTGCAGGCGGCAAAGATTTCGTCCTTCTATCGCAGCAATGGCGATGGGCTTTCCAGTTCGGTGTCCGGGACCGTCGCCAACGACAAGGTCAGCCTTTCCTATGCGGGGTCCGCCGCGCAGTCGGATAATTATCGCGGTGGCGGGGACGACGGCGAGGTGCGCTCCAGCGAGTACAAGTCGCTCAACCAGTCGGTGACGCTTGCCGCGCGCGCAGGGCAGCATCTCGTCGTGTTGAAGGTCGGCCAGCAGTTCACGCCTTACGAGGGCTATCC
>JBAQNC010000250.1:0-10662 GCA_049303435.1 Parvibaculum sp.
CCCTCGATCAACTGGTCAATAGCGCCGCGACGATCCGGCATATGTCGGGCGGTCAATTCGGTATTCCGCTCGTCGTCCGCATGGCGACCGGCGCCGGACGTCAACTCGGCGCACAGCACTCCCATAGCCTTGAAGGCTGGTTCGCGCACATACCCGGCCTCAAGATTCTCACTCCAGCAACGCATGGAGATGTTTACGGCATGCTGCTGACTGCGCTTGAAGATCCCGATCCCGTCCTGATCTTCGAACATGTCATGCTCTATAACGCCGAAGACGAATTGCCGGAAAATGCAGGCGCAGTCGACATTTCCAAAGCAGCAATCCGGCGCCCCGGCAAAGACCTGACACTCATCACCTACGGCGGCTCATTGCCGAAAACACTTGCGGCAGCAGAAGAATTGTCGGGTCTGGGCATCGAGGCGGAAGTCATCGACCTGCGCGTCCTGCGTCCTCTCGACATTGAAACCATCGTTGCCTCCATTGCCCGAACACGGCGCGCGATGATCGTCGATGAAGGCTGGCGCAGCGGCAGCATCTCGGCCGAGATTTCAGCCGAAATTGTCGAAAAGGCCTTCTGGGAACTCGACGCCCCCATCGAGCGCGTTTGCAGCGCCGAGGTTCCCATCCCCTATCCGCACCACCTCGAAGAGGCGGCATTGCCCCAGATACCAGCTATCGTCGCCGCAGCACAAAAGTTGATGAGTGTGTGATGTATGAATTCAAGATGCCCTCTCTGGGCGCCGACATGGAAGCGGGAACGCTCGTCGAATGGTTGAAGAAGCCGGGGGAAGCCATTAAACGCGGCGATATCATCGCGGTGGTCGAAACTGAAAAAGGCGCCATCGAGGTCGAAGTCTTTGAAACCGGCACTCTCACCAGACAACTCGTTGAAGAAGGGACCACGGTTCCGGTCGGAACGCCGCTGGCTCTGATTGAGACAGGAAAGAGGGAAGAGACAACCTCACCGGAGGCGCCATCGCCCCCTGTCGCTGTTGAAAGCCCCGCCCGCCAGGCAATCAAGCCACCTCGGGCTGAGCAGCCGTCTTCGCCCGCCGCTGCCGCCACAGTAACACGAGTCAAAGCCTCGCCTGCCGCCCGCGCCTATGCGCGAGAACATGAAATCGATCTCTCGACCGTTTCACCCAAAAAGCTCGGTGGCGCCATATTGCGAAGCGATGTGGAAACCGCTTCCGCCCAACCTTCGACCGCTGAGCGCCCGCGCCGAACGACGCCGGGCCTCGATCTCGACAAGATGCGGCATGCGATTGCCGCCGCCATGACCCGCTCCAAGCAGGAAATCCCTCACTATTATCTCAACACGGAGATCAATCTGCACTGCGCGACCGAATGGCTCTCCGATACCAATGCCGCCCGCAAACCCGAAACGCGCCTTCTCATGAATGTGCTGCTCGTCAAGGCCACGGCAAAGGCTCTTGAAAACCACCCGAAATTCAACGGCCTTTATGCAGACGGCACGTTCACCGCAGCCGAGGGCATTCATATCGGCATGGCGATTGCCATTCGCGGCGGAGGTCTCGTCGCGCCTGCCATACATGATTGCGACAAAAAATCGCTCAATGAAATCATGGACGCCCTGCGCGATCTTGTGGCGCGCGTACGTGTCGGCTCGATCAGAAGCTCGGAAATGTCGGACCCAACCATCACAGTCACAAGCCTCGGTGAGCGCGGTGTCGATTCCATGTTCGGGGTCATCTATCCTCCGCAAGTAGCCATCATCGGATTTGGAGCCCCCCGCCTGAGACCGATCGCGCATCAAGACGGCGCACTCGCCGCTGAACCTGTCATCACGGCGAGTCTCGCGGCCGACCACCGCGTCACTGACGGTCGCCTCGGCGCGCGTTTCCTTTCTGAGATCGACAAGATTTTGCAGGAGCCGGAAACCCTATGACCAAAGAGGAAATTCTAGCACAGGTATTTACAGAGCTTCGGAACGTGGCGCCCGGATGCGAGCCCGAAAACGCCGACCCTGACGCGGACCTGCGCGAAGAACTGGACATCGACTCGATGGACTTTCTCAACTTCATCATCGCCCTGCACAAGGCTTTGCGCATCGACATCCCCGAAAGCGACTATCCGAAGCTTTCAACCCTGAAAAAAATCGTGGCCTATCTTCATGACCACAGTTGAAAGTCTGAGCTATTCGGTTCGCCAGCAAGTTGTCGGACATTATCTGGGCCAGCTCATTTTTCTGGTCGGCATTCTCAGCATACCGCCACTTTTATTTTCCCTGATTGACGGAGGGTCACGCGGTCTTTGTCATCGAATCCGATTCAGACCGTATTCAAGAGTTGAGCGGGTGACTTGACTGCGCATTTCTTCACGGTGGCGGAAGCAAGCCCGTTGTGCTCAAGGAAGTTGATCCGGCAAGGACTCAAATCCTGTACTGCGTCACACAGCATGATCAGACCAATATTATCGCCAGTCTGATTGCCAAAAATCTGGGGATTCCACGGGTTGTGACGATGATCGAAAACGAGGAGTTTTTGTCGATCTGTGAGCAGTTGAAGTTGAAAGATACCATCATTCCGATCAGCAAACATCTTGTTGGCCTCACCAAGTTCTGGCTCACAAGTAGCAGCTCAGGCGTCGCGAACACCCCATCGGCGGACGGGGCCGACATCCACATGCACGAAATCCGAAGCTGGATAATAGCCAACCCCTCCGCGCTTTAGCAAAAGCGCAGCCTTGTGCACATGAGCGAGATCTTGCCCCGGCATGCGGATGTCGATGGCCTCGCCGATCATATGAAGACTGTGATTGGCAACGCCGCTATGCGCCTTGACCATCTTGGCGTTGGTTCTGGGAGAGCGATAGCCGCAGATGACGGAAAAAGGCTTGTCGGTTTCGAGTTTGCGCTGCAAATCAACGAGGAGGTCGAGCAGCCGCACGTCGATCTTGTGTTCCTCGCCGGAGCGGCGATCACGTAGCACCCGTTTGATATCGCGCAAGGCTTCGGGAACATAAGCTCCGTCGGCCCAATAGGTAGTGGCCAGATTTTCACCAGTATGGATATTATAAAACTTCAGACTCCTCGCCGCCGGTGCGATCGCAGATGCGCGAGCGGGGCGTGCGACAATCAAGGAAACTGCGGCGGTGGCGCCGAGGCCAAGAACTCTTCTGCGTGTAATTTGTGACACCACGCTTACTCCAACTAACACTACAAAACCCACCCAGAAATTTCTGTATACGATGACGAGTTTTACCTGGTCAAACAATTATCGGGAAAATAATGTAAAAATATTTGCTGTGCCGGAAATTCACCTTAAAGGAAATAGGTGCTCAAGCGCGGCATGCCCCCACGCTGGTGCCCTGCGCCGCGGAAACGGGTTCGCCGCTCGCGAGCACGGTCATCAGCCGTGCATCGCGTCCATAAACATCATTGCGGAACTGCACCGTTCCGTCCTTGTCGACAAAGCTTGTCCAGTAAACGACGATGACCGGCATTTCACGGTTTAGTGGAATGCGTTGGGTCACACCTGCATCGATCGCCTGCTCTATTCGCGAACGCGCCCAATCGGGATTGTCATTGAGTAGAATTTCGGCGAGATCAAGCGGCTTCTCGAGCCGGATGCAACCGTGACTGAGGGCGCGCTCGTCCCGCGCAAAGAGCCTGCGCGATGGCGTGTCATGCAAATAGACGGCAAATGCACTCGGCATTTCGAATTTGAGTCGCCCGAGGGAATTCTTCGGACCCGGCGCTTGCACCAGTTGCATGCCCTGCCAACGCATGTCGTGCTTTTCGAGATAGTCGGGCTGTCGCCTGATGGCAGGCAAAATCTCCTTGCGTACAATCGACAGGGGCACAACCCAGCTCGGGTTGATCGTCACCGTGTCGATGTCGCTTCGCAGGATCGGCGTCGGGGTGTCCTCGGCGCCGACGATGGCGCGCATATCGAGGGCGATCGTTCCATCGATGTAAAGCGTGGCGGTGGCCGCCGCCACATTGACCTCAAAATGGGTCGGGTCGAAGGCTTGGGACAGCACGCGCCAACGTTCGAGGTTCAATGCTATCTGGGTGGCGCGCGCTGCGGCGCTGACATTCATAGCGGCAACCGTCTTTTCACCCAATACTCCATCGGCTGCGAGCCCATGACGCATCTGGAAATGTCTCAAGGCGTCAAGAAGCGCGCCTTCGAGCCTGTCGCTCTCACTCACTGTTTGGGGCAAGACAAGGTCACCTTCAGCAATAAGGCGTTGCTCAAGCGCGGAGAGAAGCGGGCTTTGTTCACCGGGTCTCACGGGTTTTTCCGGCACTTCGAGTGTGGTCCAACCACCGGCAGCTGCTAATTTGCGATAATGCGCATAGGCATCGACGAGAAGCGTATATCTGGGTTGTGCAGGCGGCAGGCCGCGAAGCCAGGTGGCTAGCATGTTGGCCGCGAACGCCGAGCGCAGCCCCTGCGCCGGATCGTAAGCCGGCAGTGTAATATCGACATCTCTCGCAAGATTTGACGGCATGACGCGACCGCGGCGCATCGCGTGCGCATATCGAAGCGCTGCGTCGGTTAACAACAGATCGTGTAACTCCGGGTTCTTTTCTGCGCGGATCGCGGCCATGTGAAATTCGTCCGGGCCAAACCCTTGCGCAGGCGCATCGTCAAGCACCACCAGCAAGGCGCGTTCGTTCGCCTTCGACCATGCACATCCCGACGATGAAATCGTGTAAAAATGCACCAGGGCGTCATATTTGAATGACAGACGCAGATGGGGCGGCATTGCCTGCACGCTGGCGAGCGGATCTCTGCAAGACACGATCGTCGCCTGATCGACCCGGGTTGGAAGGCAACTTGCACATGCAAGACATAAGATGATCGCTATAGCGAGGCGTAATGGATGCGGTATCCAAGGCCTGATCGTGAAATAGGGCAACAGAGGCATCGGCGTTCCTGGCACGAAAAAAATCAGTCTAGCGGACTTTGGGCATATCTTCATTCTTCCTTCGCCGCGATGAGACTGAATTCTCCGCTTTTCACTCTACCTTCAAATTGCTCATGCAAGCGCAAAACGGATAGTCTTGCCGGTCATGGTGGATGACTCATCGCGGAGAGCTACTCGGAATGCCTTCTCATTAATCTATGGCCCGAAGCGTTCGTCTGAAATATATGCTGCATGTATGTTTGCAACCAAGCGGCGGGCTGCGGTCGGCCTCTTCCGAAGGTGCATCTGTAGTGAGAAATCGACTAACGCAATAAATGGGCGTCGCATATGCAGCGGATATCGAGGCTGTTCAGGCGGACGTAAGGGGGATTTTGAAAACCAATTCTGATCTGTTTGCCTTTTAAAAGGTCAGGCAAGGTTTTATCGACATTCGAGATTTCCAAACGACTGGCGCCGTATCGTCGCAGGCATGGGCATCGACGCCCCGGAAACGGGCAAAGGGATTGTCCGGATCGGTGGGCGCGGCGATATCGCAATCTTTGCCGTGGAATCCGGGTTTGCCTTCGAGTAACTCCGATGGAGATCGCACCGGCACGATGACCTTTGCCCCTTTTATTCGCCAAGGCGCACACAAGATCGAGCCTGATACCGCTTATCCGCTGCGCTCATCTCACCCCCTTGCCTCTGCTCCTTGCGCTTGCACGCATTTTGTGGACGCTGTGTTGGCGTCGTGTCCCACTCTCTCCGCCATCCATATTATGGAGGTCATCAAATGGGCGCGAGGATCAGGTGCAAGGTTCGACGGCATCCTGCTTTCTGTACAGGCATGTCTCGAATTGTTTTTAGCGTCTATTGGGGCGCGGGGATCTGACTGCGAACCGAGTCCACCTGCTTCTGCGCACGGACGAGTTCGACATCGGCGGCAGCCTTGAGCCTCTTGCCGGTATCGACCTTGTTCTGGCCCTGTTCGATCAGCTTCTGGCCGTCCAGTTTGTTGCGTTCGCCTTCGGCAATGAGGTCGGTGGCTTCTTTCACCGAGTTCTGCGCCACGGAAACGCGGTCTTCCGCTTTCCTGAGCAGAATGGCATTTGCATCGACATTGCCGCTATTTCCCGTCAGCGACGCGCAGGACGCCAGAAACAGGCTCAAGATTGCGACAGCGCCCCAATAAGTCAATCTGGTCTTGCTATCCATCTGTTGCATCCGACTCACTTCGATCATTTTCTTATTTGAGCGAGATGAGCTTTGAGGGTCAATGGCAAGGCAAGCCTAAAGTGGTCAAGGTATGTGATTTCACGCTGTGTTAGCGGAGGCTCGGACCGGCCGCATGGGACAGGGCGATTGGAGGGGCAAGCGAGATAGGACGCAGATCAAATGGTTTGCCTTGTTTGAACAGTTCCGCATTGATCGCGATCTGCTTCATGCTCTGGTCGCGTTCGTTCAGACGCTGCGGCGATTGATGGCCTGTCATCTCATCCAGTGTCATTGATTGGGGCCGGAGCCGACGGTAGTAACAGGCCTCGGGGACATTGAACATTTTTGCGATGAAACAAGCGCGTCTAAGGAAGTCGGAATCGCCTTCAAGTCGAAGACCTGTGGCGAGCCCTTCGAGGCGCAGAAAGAGCTCCCGGCTGCATAGTGTCGTGCCCCAGGACATGTACCAGCCGCCTACCTCCTTGCGGTAGGCAAGAGTTGCATTCTCGGGATGCTCGATGAGATCGTGAAGGATGTATTCTTCCAGTTCACAAAAATCGATGAGCTGCGTGCCGACAATATCGGCGCCAGTTTTCTCGGCAAGTTCCAGAGACAGGGCAAGGCGATTTGGCGTCGACCAGTCATCGGCATCCTGTTGGAGATAGGCGTCGTAATTTGTATTGTAGATCACATTCCGGATCAGCTGGAACGGCCCGACATTCTGCGGCGACGTCAGGAGAGTGACGCCGGGGAACTTTGAGACAATATCGATGGGGCTTACGGGCGACGCGTCGTCGATGACGACGATGCCCTCCAGCGGACGTGTTTGATTGATCAGGGATTCTATGGCGGTTGAGAGGAACTCTTCGCAGCGATAATGCGTGATGATGCCGAGAACGCGTCTATTGTGATCCAATTCAGGCCCACTCGCTATTCAATTGGTCCATGTATCGTATCGCTGCAACGTATCGACCCAGCCGGGAATCTTTCTGGTGGCGGGCTGGTTCCATTTTTTCTCGACCGTCTGCATGCGGTGGAATGGATTGTTCTTTCCTTGAGACAGGCGCTGGACAAGCGCCGTGTCGATATCGCCGCCCCATACCTGACTCCGGTTGGTGGCGAATTCGACGAAGAAGGCGTCGCGCAGAGCGCCTTTGGCAGTTCGCACGCCGCGATGGGAGCCGTTTGAATCGAACAGAAAGATGTCACCTGCCTTGCCGATCGAATTGACGATGCGGGTCTCGCCGAGTTGTGCTCTGCAATAGTCCAGTGGATAGGAATTCTGGCGAAACATTTCCAGCGGATGGAACAATTTGTGTGAACCGGCGATATAACTCATGAACTGATCTTCAGGCCCGATGTCGGTCAGGAGAACCATGATCTTGAGGCGTTTATCCTCCATGTCGTGGTGCCAATTGAAAGCGCGCTGATCGGAACTTGGCGACGGGGGGTAGCGAACGATCACGCCGCGCGAAACGAATGAGGGTTTGCCCAGATAGAGGTTCACCATCGTCAGCAGCGCGGGGTTAAAACAGAACTCGACAAGGTCAGGCAAATATTTGAAGGCGTTGTTGGAGATGAAGGCCTTGTCGTTGGGGCACCAGTGAAGTTCTTCGTCGTAGTGCTGTTTGACGCCCTTGCCCTGCGCGAGCAGTTCTTTCAGATCGGAAATGAAGCGGGCAACGCCACCGCGCATGCGATCGACAGCTTCCGGCTCGATCAGGCCGCTGACCTTGACGATGCCGTCTTGGTCGAGCCGACTTGCGATCTTGAGGATCAGCTCCGGGATACCGTTGGTCTGACGGTAGTTGTGGGTTTGCAAACGTTGAAAGAGTTGACGGATGCGATGGAGCTTCTGCGGCGATATGTTGTCCGGGTCGAAGGCGCGTCGACCTGTAGCATCACAGACATCGACATTGGCGCCGAGAGCGAGCAGCAATGCCGAAATGCGCGGCAAGGCGCTCTTTGTAGCGTGATGGAGTACGGTGCGGCCCAGATCGTCCTGTGCGTTGACTGACACGCCTTCACGGATGAGTGTCCGAATGGACAGGCCGTCGCCCTGCTCTGCGGCCTGAAACAGTGATGCAGTGCGGTCTTGCGTGATAGGCGCTGCATTCGCTTTAATCATGGCTCACGCTACTTTCTAAATGCGTTTTAGGGCGTCGTGGCGGGTGGCTGGCTCGTGCCGTGCATCCAGCCCCAGCCAGAACCGCCCATCATGCGGTGGCCGTATCCATAGCCATATCCATCGGGCATCTGGCCACCGGAGGCGAGCATGATAGCGACAAAGACGAGCGCGATGAGCGCGAGAATGAAAAGCCAGATGCCGAGTAGATTGCCAAAGAAGGCAAGTCGCCCCTCGGTCTTGCTTGCTGTGAAGAAAACGAAAAAACTCAACATGGCGAGAGCGGTTGAGTGAAGGACCGCGCCGAAGATAAAGAATGAGTGCATTGGTTTCTCCCCTATTCTTTTTGTTCTTCTGGAAAGCGAAACGCCGTCTAGAATTTGAATACCGTTCCGGAAACGCTACCACCTATGCCGCTGCTTCCCCCGCCGACACGTGCGCCGCTTGAGGCGCATGCGGAAAGAAAGAGGCAGGCGACGATTGCGAACAGCAAAATGCGCCCCGGCATTGGCAAGCTCCATCGACTAACAAGCAATCTTCAATTTTTACATGTTACACTCTGATCATTATGCTGTCGATGAAGGACAATATGTGACTATTTTCCAATCTTGAAGGTGGCACTGCCCTTGGCGACGAGATCGCCTTGCTCATTGCGCAATTCGGCTTCGGCAAAGGCAATGGAGCGGCCACGTCGGCGGACGAAGCCTTCGCCGATGAGGGTGCCTGTGTCAGCCCGACCGACGAAGCTGGTCTTGAGTTCCAGCGTGACCTGAGGCGTGCCGGGCGTATCATGGGTGAGACGGACGGCATGGCCACAGAGACCATCGAGCATCGCGGAAAGGAAGCCGCCGAAAATGCGCCCTCCTCTATTCACGAAATTGTCGCCCGCGTAAAATGACGCCCGGATATAGCCGCGCGTCGGGTCCGTTTCGAGGACCTTCTTGCCAAGCGTCTGGTTTGCCCGGGATTCCCAATCGGGATCGAGGCGCGGATCAGGCAGGTCTGTTGTCGTCAACGGAGGCTCCAATAAAGACTTTCAAATCATGAAAATGGCTTTTTGAAAGTCTTCTTGAAGTTGTTCTTGCAGTCCAGTTGTTCTTGCGACATCAGGTCATAACCTTTTGCCTGACAGCTGGCGCTGGCACGAAATTCGGCGACGCCCTTGTTGACGCAGCCCTTGAGATCCGGGTCGAAGAGAAAGATGCAGACCATCGGGATGTAGCGCTCGTCGCATGGAAGCTCGCGGATATATTTCTGCTGTTCCGGTGTGCGCTTGTCCCACCATTCCTGCATGCGTGCCTGAGGAATATTGCGGGTTGTGCTCTGCGTGCAGGCAGGTACCTGATCGGCATGAGCGGACGACGGCAAGGCGGTCCACAATGTCAGACCAAAGGCCAATGCAAAAAAAGCCTGTACGAAGTTCTTCATTAAAAACGCCCTCCCCAAGGTAGTAAATTTATTTACTACCCTAACTTAAATCGATTTAAAAGAACAGCGAGAGTTTTTCGAACGAAAAAAAGGTCGACGTGCTGTGGCGCGTCGACCCTTCTGTCTGTGGATTGACCCGATTTATCAGGCCGAGGCGGCAGCGCTGGGGCGCGCCTTCATGCGTTCAAACCAGGCGTTGATATTCTTCAGGGCCGGGTTGAGCGGCTGACCAACAGCAGCGCCGAAATCGAGGAAGACGAAGAGATGGATATCGGCATAGGTCATGCGTTTACCCGCGATGAATTCCTTGCCTTCCATGAGCTTGTCGAGCCAGGCGAGCTTGTCCTGCGCCATGGCCTTGAGGCCTTCGGCGGCTTCAGGACGTGTCAGCATGCGATCCTTGAACATCGGCAGGCCTTCGGCGAAGCGGAAGCCATTGGCCATGGGTTCGCAGATGCCGAGATCGACGCGGCGCGTCCACATGCGCGTTTCGGCGCGTTCTTCCGGCGTGGAGCCGAAGAGCGGCGTCGTGGAGGGGTTCTTCTCTTCCAGATATTCGCAGATGTTGGTGATTTCGGTGAGGACCGTGCCGTCGTCGAGTTCGAGTGCGGGAAGCTGGCCGCCCGGGTTCTTGGCGACGTAGGGTTCCTTGCGGTTTTCACCCGCCATCAGGTCCACTTCGACGAAGGGAACGGCGATCCCTTTTTCTTGCATGAACATTTTGACGACGCGTGGGTTTGGCCCAATGGAATTGTAGAATTTCATGTCTGTCTCTCCCTGTGATCCGATCTGATGCCGGTGGGGAATCCATAGCGGATTGTGGCCTTGCGTGCTAGTCGCATAGCCACGACACTCTGGGCCAAAAACTGAGATATATGCAGATGAATGAAAATATGCCGGGTGCCGGTCTGGCCGGGCGCTTGCGCGCCAGCGGTGGTTTCCTGTTTGGCTGGTTCTATGGCTGGTATGTGGTTGCCGCGATCATGCTGGTGCTCGCGGTCGGCTCGGGGCTGGGG
>JBAQNC010000251.1:0-22529 GCA_049303435.1 Parvibaculum sp.
CTTCAACAAGATCAAGCAATTCCGAGGCATCGCCACCCGTTATGACAAGAACCCTCTCAACTTCCTCGCTGCCATCAAGCTCGCCTCAATACGCATCTGGTTGCGCAGTTATGAGTCTACGGCCTAGATTAAAGGATTTTGTCGAGATCTTCGTTCATGGAAAGCGGAATTTTGACATAACGCTTGCCGTTGTCGGACGCCTCGGGAAGGTGCCCGGCATGGACGTTGACCTGAATGGAGGGAAGCAGCAGCACCGGTGCGGCAAGCGTCGCGTCACGCGTTTCGCGCATCTTCACGAACTCGTCTTCGTTGATTCCATCGTGAATATGGATGTTGTGCTGGCGTTCCTCGCCGACAGTCGTCTCCCATTTGAATTCGTCACGGCCCTGCGCCTTGTAGTCATGGCAAAGCCAGATGCGCGTATTGGCTGGAAAGGCAAGAAGACGCTTGATCGAGCGATAGAGCGTGCGGGCATCGCCGCCGGGAAAATCGGTTCTGGCGGTGCCATAATCGGGCATGAAGAGCGTGTCGCCGACAAAGATATTGTCGCCGATCTTGTAAGAGTTGCAGGCAGGCGTATGGCCGGGCGTGGCGAGCACTTCGACGTTCAGCTTGCCGATGTAGAAGATTTCACCGTCGCTGAAGCGGTGGTCGAATTCGGCCCTGCCGGTTTTCTTGACCTTAATGTCGAAAATGGGATCGAAGATATTTTGCACATCATCGATGTGGGTACCGATGCCGATTTGAGCGCCCGTCTTCGATTTCAGATATTGCGCCGCTGTCAGGTGATCGGCATGGGCATGGGTTTCGAGGATCCATTTCACCGTGACGTTTTCTTCGGCAATGGCCTCAAGGACCTTGTCGGCGCTTGCCGTGGAAATCTTTCCCAAGCGGGGCTCATAGTCGAGCACAGGATCGATGATGGCGGCTTCGCTTGTTGCGGGGTCAATCACCAGATAGGTCACGGTGTTTGTGGCCTCGTCAAAGAACGAGCGGATCACCGGGTTCGCCAGATCGGTCATGTTCGCCTCCTTGCAAATCGTCCGTGTTTCAGGTCTTGATTTATATATTAGTTATTTCTAAATTAGCAATACATAACCTTTGAGAAAGTTGCTTCATGCAAGCTGCAAAAGGGGAAAGAGGCAAGTTTGTTTTATCCGCAAGCGACGCGGCAAGGATGTTGCGCATGTTGGCCAATCAGAAGCGTCTTCTGATCCTTTATGCGCTTGCCCGGCATGACGAGATCGGTGTCTCCGATCTCGCCTCTGAAATCGATCTCGGGATGTCATCCTTGTCGCAGCATCTGGCAAAATTGCGTGCCGAAGGTGTGGTCGGGACGCGCAAGGAAGGGCATCAGGTTTTCTATCGCATCGGAAATAATGGTGTGGCGCGCATTCTCGATGTGCTGAAGAGCATGGAAATGGCGCATCTGCCGGATAGGCGTGATGTAAAGAAAGGAAAATCGGCTCATGGCGATCGCCAACATAACGGCTAAAGAGGCAAAGAAACTGCGCGACAAGGGTGCGCTGATTGTCGATATCCGCGAAGTCGGCGAATTTGCGCGCGAACATATTGACGGCGCGCAGAACATACCCTTGTCGAAGATCGGGAAGGCAAATGCGCCTGTCGGCGAAATCGTGATTTATCACTGCAAGTCGGGCATGCGCACCCAAACGAATTCCGCGCGCCTGCCGAGTGACGGTTGCGAGGCCTATATTCTCAAAGGTGGGATAGAGGCCTGGAAAAGGGCCGGGCTGCCGGTTGAGGCTGGCGAGGCTCAACCTCTCGGATTTGTGCAAAAGGTTCTGATTGGCGCAATATTATTTGTGCTGGCGAGTCTTATTGTTTCGTTTTTCAGTTGAGCGTCTATTTGGACAAGGTCTTCGAAAAAGTGACAAGGTGGGGAACAGATAATGCCACTAGCTGACATTCTTGTGCTGGGATCCGGTGGACTCGTGGGTCTCACGCTCGGCCTCATCGGTGGCGGGGGATCGATTCTTGCCGTTCCGCTTCTCATTTATGTCGTTGGCGTCAGTTCCACGCATGTGGCGATTGGTACAAGCGCTGTTGCGGTTGCCGCCAATGCGGCAGTCGGCGCTTTCTTTCATGCGCGTGCCCATACGGTCAAATGGCCTTGCGCCATTGTCTTTGCTGCGTCTGGTATTGTCGGCGCCTTTATCGGCGCGAAAATTGGCAAGGCCGTCAATGGGCAGGTACTGCTTGCGGGATTCGGGCTCGTAATGATTGCTGTCGGCGTGTCTATGCTTATGCGCAAGAACAAAGCGGGCGATCCCGACGTGCATCTCGATCAGAAGACGGCCTATCGTCTTTTGCCGTCCCTGATCGGTTACGGGCTGGGTGTTGGTGTGCTGTCAGGCTTCTTTGGCATTGGCGGCGGGTTCCTGATCGTTCCGGGTCTCATCAATGCGACCAATATGCCCATTCTCTATGCTGTCGGTTCGTCGCTTGTTTCGGTTGCGGCCTTTGGCGCAGCGACCGCATCAAGCTATGCGATTTCCGATCTTGTCGATTGGCGTTTGGCTGGGCTCATGCTTGCGGGCGGTGCAGGCGGTGCGCTTTTCGGGGCGGCATTGTCGCGTCATCTCGCGTCGAAAAAGCAGATGCTGTCGCGTATTTTTGCTGCGGTCGTAATTGTCGTTGGCCTCTATGTGACCATTCACAGTGTTATTTCGCTTGGCATCTTTTCGTGAAATCGGAATATCCTGCGATTCCGATTCTCGGCATTCCTGGCTAGTGTCGCACAACTGATCCAATCGTCGAAATGGGGCTGGCGTGGCACTTGCGATCAATCTGGCTCTGACTCTTGTCATCGGTCTGGCACTGAAGGTTTTTCTTTCCAAACGCTTGCTTGAAAGCGCGCGCTGGCGCGCGACGGTCACGCCTCTTGCATCCATTATCGGTTCGGGCTTTCTCGTCTCGGTCCCGCTCCTGTCCATAGCGGTGGGCAATGCGGCGATTTTTGCGATGGCGGGTCTTGTGGCCTATGCCTATTTCGTCGGCGGGGCCATTCGTTTCAACATTCTGCATGGCGAGCCACTGTTTGAGAAAGAGGGAAGAGATAAGCGCGCGTTTGGCGGTGCAAGTCTTGCCTATTATGTTGAGCGCATTTCACATGTTGCTCTGGCTGGCGCTTATTTTGTGTCCGTCGCCTATTACCTTTCCCTGCTCTCGCTCTTTCTCTTGAAAGGTATCGGCCAGAACGATCCGGTGATTGCGCGCACCTTGACCACCCTGTTTCTTGGGTTCATCGGGACATATGGTTTTGTCTGGGGGCTGCGCGGGCTTGAGCGCCTCGAGGAATATGCAGTTGGCTTCAAACTCGCGGTGATCGTGGCGATTCTCGTCGCCTTCGCCGGTCACAACCTCAATCTCTTTGCGTCAGGCACATGGGCGCTGAAGACCCTTCCGGGTCATTTCGACATGGAAACTTTCCGCACCCTGCTTGGTTTTGTCATCGTTGTTCAGGGGTTCGAGACGTCACGCTTTTTGGCCGGGCAATATTCGCCGAAATTGCGTGTGCAAACCATGCGGAATGCGCAATTGTTATCAGGCGCGATCTACATCGTTTTTTTTGCGCTCGCCACCGTGATGTTTCGCAAGCATTACGCCAGCGGCGAGGTCGCGGCGATTGTCGATATGGTGGGCGTCATTGCGGTCATCCTGCCCTTGATGCTGACAGCGGCAGCGGTCGCCTCGCAGTTCTCAGCTTCCGTGGCTGACGCCATCGGCGGCGCGGGACTTCTGCATCAGACATTCAACCAGCGTATGGCGCTCAAGAATCTCTATCCGATGCTCGCGCTCATTGCCATGATTTTGGTCTGGACCGGTAATGTCTTCGACATCATCTCCATCGCATCGCGCGCATTCGCTTTATATTATTTCCTGCAATGCGTGGTGGCCGTTTTTGTTGCGTCTTCGCAACGCGGCATCGCCGGTCGTTCGCGCTTCATCATCTGGTATGCAGCGTTGGCAGCGGTTTCCTTGGTAGCCGCTGTGTTTGGCGTACCTGCCGCCGCATGAAAAAGCCCCTGATCGCTAAAGGCAATCAGGGGCCGATCTGAAAACGCTGCCTGCAATCTTTAACCGTTGCCGGCTTCGATTGCGTCTTCCACCGTGCGCAGGCCCGGTTGGGCGGCGGAGACGAGCACGGCCATGTTGCCGGGCAGATGTTCGTTACGCCACATCTTCATGTGAGCGAGCGGAATGTCGTTCCAGGAGAAGACTTCCGACAGGCCCGGATCGATGCGGCGGGCGATCACAAGCTCGTTGGCGGCCGAGGCCTGCTTCAGATGCGCGAAATGCGAACCTTGAATGCGCTTCTGGCGCATCCAGACGAAGCGTGCGTCGAACGTTATATTGAAGCCGGACGTGCCGGCGCAGAAGACGATCATGCCGCCGCGCTTGGCGACCATGCAGGAGACGGGGAAGGTCGCTTCGCCGGGATGTTCAAAAACAATGTCAGGGTCGACGCCCTTGCCGAGGATATCCCAGATCGCCTTGCCGAATTTGCGTGCTTCTTTCATGAAGTCGTTGAACTCGGCGGAATTCACTTTCGGCAATTGGCCCCAGCAGTCAAAATCCTTGCGATTGATAACGCCCTTTGCGCCGAGCGACATCACATAGTCACGCTTGCTTTCGTCGGAGATGATTCCGATGGCGTTGGCGCCAGCGGTTGCACAGAGCTGGACGGCGAAGGAGCCGAGGCCGCCTGACGCGCCCCAGACGAGAACATTCTGGCCGGGCTGGAGCACATGAGGGCGATGGCCGAAGAGCATGCGATAGGCGGTGGCCAGCGTCAGCGTGTAACAGGCGCTTTCTTCCCATGTGAGGTGCTTGGGGCGGGCCATGAGCTGCTGGCCCTGCACGCGGGCGAACTGGGCAAAGGAACCGTCGGGCGTTTCATAGCCCCAGATGCGCTGACTTGGCGATAACATGGGGTCGCCGCCATTGGTTTCCTCGTCGTCATGGTCATCCTGGTTGCAATGGATGACGACTTCATCGCCGACCTTCCAGCGCGTGACTTTCGAGCCGACTGCATAGACCACACCCGAGGCGTCGGAACCGGCAATGTGATAGGGGACCTTGTGGACGTCGAAGACGGAAATGGGTGTGCCGAGCGCTGCCCAGACGCCGTTGTAATTGACGCCGGCGGCCATCACGAGGACGAGTACGTCATGGCTGTCCAGTTCCCATGTCGGCACGACTTCGACCTGCATGGCCTGTTCCGGCGGTCCGTGGCGTTCGCGGCGGATCGTCCAGGCATACATTTTCGAGGGGACGTGACCTAAAGGCGGGATCTCGCCGATTTCGTAGAGATCCTTGAGTTCGGATGAAGCGCTCACGGTTTCAGTCATTGTCTTGTCTTACCTCACCCCCGCGCATGGCAGCATTCGGGGGTTTTCTGCGCGAGGCCAACCCGTCGCTTGCCCGCAGGGGCGACCGGCTAATCCTCAATATGGATGCGACGACCGGGGAAACGAGCACACCCGGCCTTTGGGCGGATCATCTTAGGGCCGTGGCCCTGACGCAAGGGAATTTTGCATTGCAGCAAGTCTGACGGGGCCTTTGCTGCCCTAATTTCTAGTGGTTTGTCCTTTTGCGCCGCAGCAAAGGCTGTGATAATTGGCTTGGATTTTCCCGACAGTTTCGAAAGCCAGATCGATCAATGACCAAGATAGACAAGCCAACACAAGACCGGCCCTGGATTTTCCGCACTTATGCGGGTCATTCGACCGCCAAAGCGTCCAATGAGCTTTACCGGACCAATCTGGCGCGGGGGCAGACGGGTCTGTCGGTGGCGTTCGATCTGCCGACCCAGACGGGCTATGACAGCGACCATGTGCTATCGCAGGGCGAGGTCGGCAAGGTTGGCGTGCCGGTCAGCCATATTGGCGATATGCGGGCGCTATTCGATCAACTGCCGCTCGATCAGATGAATACCTCCATGACCATCAATGCGACGGCGGCCTGGCTGCTGGCGCTTTATATTGCGGTGGCGGATGAAGAGGGCGTGCCGCGCAACAAGCTGCAAGGCACGGTGCAGAACGACATCATCAAGGAATATCTGTCGCGCGGGACTTATGTCTTTCCGCCTGAGCCGTCGATGCGCCTGCTGACCGATATTGTTTCCTACACCTATACCGAAGTGCCCAAATGGAACCCGACCAACGTTTGCTCCTATCATTTGCAGGAAGCCGGAGCGACGCCGGTGCAGGAGTTAGCTTTCGCGCTCGCCAATGCGATTGCGCTGCTTGATCATGTGAAGGCGGGCGGGCAGGTGCCTGAAGCGGACTTCGCGAAAGTCGTTGGGCGTATTTCCTTCTTTGTGAATGCCGGTGTGCGTTTCATCACCGAGATCGCGAAGATGCGCGCCTTTGTCGATCTCTGGGACGAGATTTGCCGCGAGCGCTATGGCGTGACCGACGAAAAGCTGCGCCGTTTCCGCTATGGTGTGCAGGTGAACTCGCTGGGGCTCACCGAGCAACAGCCTGAAAATAATGTCTATCGTATCCTGATCGAGATGCTGGCCGTGACGCTTTCCAAGAATGCGCGTGCCCGCGCCGTGCAACTGCCTGCATGGAACGAGGCTCTTGGCCTGCCGCGCCCATGGGATCAGCAATGGTCGCTGCGCGCTCAGCAGATCCTCGCATACGAGACGGATCTTCTTCAGTATCAGGACATTTTCGAGGGCAGCCATGTCATGGACGCCAAGGTCGAAGAGCTGAAGGCGGAAGCGCGCGAGGAGATGAAGCGCATTGAAGATATGGGCGGCGCCGTTGCAGCTATCGAAACCGCCTATATGAAGGAACAACTCGTCGCCTCGAATTCGGCGCGGCTTGTCGGCATCGAGGCCGGCGAGCAAAAGGTTATTGGCGTCAACGCCTTTGTCGAAACAGCGCCTTCGCCGCTTGCGACCGGCGA
Organism: Parvibaculum sp.; assembly: GCA_049303435.1. Taxonomy (GTDB): domain Bacteria; phylum Pseudomonadota; class Alphaproteobacteria; order Parvibaculales; family Parvibaculaceae; genus Parvibaculum. The sequence continues at coordinate 6,943 of JBAQNC010000251.1, forward strand.
AGGATCGATCCTTACCGTCTCACACGATGTTGAGGAGCACCAGATCGCCCAGCTCAATGAATGGCGTCGCACGCGCGATAATGACGCCGTGGAGGCGGCGCTGGCCGAACTGCGCCGCGCGGCGAAGGAAGGCCGCAACATCATGGAGCCGTCGATCGTCTGCGCGAAGGCGGGCGTCACGACGGGCGAATGGGGCGCCGCGCTCCGCTCGATCTTCGGCGAATATCGTGCGCCGACAGGCGTCTCCCGCGCGGCACGCAACGACGCACCGGAACTCGACCATGTGCGCGGTCTGGTGGATGCCGTCTCGAAGAAGCTGGGCCGCCGCCTCAAATTCCTTGTCGGAAAACCCGGCCTTGACGGGCATTCCAATGGCGCTGAACAGATCGCCGTCCGCGCTCGCGACTGCGGAATGGATGTTGTCTATGATGGCATCCGCCTCACGCCCGCTGAAATCGTGGAGGCCGCCCGCGAAGGCCGTGTCCATGTGCTCGGCTTGTCGATCCTTTCAGGCAGCCACATCCCGCTCGTTACGGAGGTCATGGCGCGGCTGAAGGAAGAAGGGATCGACATCCCCGTCATCGTCGGCGGCATTATCCCGCATGAAGATGCCCAAAAGCTCCACGCTGCGGGTGTCGCCGCCGTCTACACGCCAAAGGATTTCCAGATCACTGACATTATGGTTGATGTGGTGCAGCTAGTGGACGAGGACGCCGACGCGGTTTGAGGTCTCTGACGCCCCATTCCCGCCATATTCCCATAATGTTTCTGCCTTAAAAGCGTTTCATGTTGAAACATGGCGGAGGCCTGAGGACGGCTGGCTGAGCTCGAATCGATGTCGCGGTGCACAAGAACATTCTCAAGCCGACTTTTTTTGAGGTAGGGTTAAATTGCATTAACCATATGGGGACCCAGGCCATGCGTAACGTGAGTGATCGTATGAGTGCAGATGGACATGATGCGAGGTCCTATGGCCGCGCGGCCGAGCCTCTGCCTGACCTTCATGTGTTTTCTCGGCTTTCCGAGATGGACGAGGCTTATGCCAAGGAATTGGCCGAGGCCCGCGCGCGTCAGGAGACCATTGAGCGCGAAGTGACGGAACTCGCCAAGCGGCTGATGGCACCCCTTGAAGCGGCGGAGGCCGCGATTGCCAATAAGGGTGGGCGTTGGTTCGGACGCTCAAAATCCAGTTCTTCAACGCGGGGGACCTGAGAGATGGCCCAATCTTATAACCAAGGTGCAAGCCTGATCCCCGAGGTCACGCGGACCGAAATCACCAAGAACTATGTGGCGAGCGAGCGCGAGGCGCGGTTTGCCCTTTTCCATGTGGGCACGTTTTTCATCTTTGCGCTGGTCGCGTTCGGCGCGGTCGTGGTCGACTACATGATCGTTTCGGAATTCTGGACGCGGGCGCTTGCCAACGAATTTCTTGAACTTCCTGGTACATTGGCCGCTTCTGTGGCCTTCAAGTCCATGCAGGTTCTCTTTGCGACCATTGCGGCGCACATCCTATTTGATCATATGGGCCGCTTTGGGCGCGGTCTGTTTGTGCGGGTCGTCTTTGTGCTCGCTCTTGTTATGCTGCTTGGCGTTGGTTTCTTGCTGGCGACCATGTCGTTGCCCAATGGCATGGCAGCAAGTGGTGGCGGTGGTGTGGGCGATAGCCTGAGTTCCGCGCTGAACGGGCTTGGTATTGCAGCACCCGCCACAAGCGATGCGTCTGCCGTTGCATCAGAAATGACTACGGTGCGCAGTTGGCAGCCTATTCTCTGGCTTGGCTCGCTCGGGCTTGTGTTTCTTGTGGTGACAGGGGTTGCTGCTCTTGCGATTCATTTTGCGGCACAGGCGATGCGTCGGATTTTCCTCGCGCGTGATTTTTCTCATCGTCGTCGCGACATGACGCGGCTGGCCGCTCTTGAAACGGAATTCGACCAGAACCGTCACAAGCTTTCTGAAATGGAAGGGGCCGAAAACAGGCGTCATCTTCTCTGGACAGGCTTGATGCGCGAGTGCCGGGCCTATGAGCAAGGTCTCGATGAAGCGCGTCGCGCCGTGAAGGACCGCTTGCCGGTGCAGCGTCGACTTGGACGCGGTCGTGATGTGACGGCACAGGATATGAGCGAGCTTGAAAAGCTCAAGGCTTGTGAGGCTTCGCGCGACGTGAAGCGCTATGAGCAATTGTTCGACGACTGGTGGGAACGGCGTTCGCGCAATGCGATGAAAGCGGGTCCCACGGCGTTCAGCGGCATCAGGGAGCCGGACGCGGAGTTGATTCCGCCGGTCAATATCCGCCGGATCCCTATCGATCGGGCCGCCGAGTAGCTCATGCGCTTATTTTCAACATGGGCGCTGACCGCGTTGCTGGTTTCTGGTTTCGGATTTGGAACTGGAGCGGCCCGAGCCAATGAGGCCAGTGATCAGGGTGTCGTCGGCCCCAAGACCTATTTAATCGGTCTCGATCTTTCGAAAAGCAATCCGCTGGTGCGCGACAAGGGATATGCCGTACGCGCTGCGGCGCGTACCGCCAAGGAGATTGCAGTGCTGCCTTTGAAGAGCCGCGTCATGTTGCGGACCTTCGGTAGCTATGATGGCAGCGCCAATGGTTTGAAAATCGATCAGGTGATCTCGTCCCATGCGCGACCCGATGCGGTTGCCAAGGGTATTGCAACGATCATTGCCAGCGTTCCCCAACTTGTTGACGAAGGCAAGCTCAAGGCGCAGGATAAAACTAATATAGTGCCTTTCCTCGATACGATGTCGCAGGTGGTCGATTGCGGGCAGAGCGAAGTCCATGTCGTTCTTTTGACAGATGGCTTCGAAGATTCCGAATATGCCCATCTGACGCGCTACGGCGGCAAGCTGCCCCTGCCCGGGCAACCAGCCTACAAGGGTTGTGACGAGTTGCTCATCCTTGGCCTCGGTCAGGGCGGCGGAAGCCCTTCAACGACAAAGCGTCTTCGCGCGAGCTGGCAAGCCTATGCTGAAGCCGCAGGCTTTCAGCAGTTTTACGGTCTCTACGACTGGTGAGAGGCGTCCCCCCTTGTTTGACGGAAGTTCGGCAGGGGGCCATAAGGTGGCGGCGAATCGTTTGCCGGAGCCATCATGGATATCGCCATCTCACTCGTCCTGCCTATTTTCGGAGTCATAGGCCTTGGCTATGTCGCTTCGCGTTCCGGGTTGATGAGCGTTGCGGCGATTGATGGTCTTGATGTCTATGTCTTCACCTTCGGTATCCCCTCGTTGCTCTTCCGCAGTCTATCGCATACGGAACTGCCCGCCTCGCTGCCTTGGGGACTGTGGATTTCCTACTACGGAGCGATGCTGGCGATCTGGGCCGTGGGTTCGCTTATCTCGAGATTTCTGATCGGGCGGTCGCCTGCCGATGCCGTTATCCTCGGCTTCGGTGGCGGGCAGGGCAATGTGGTGATGCTGGGGCTGCCAATCATTCTCACAGGATTTGGGCAAGACGCCAGTGTGCCGCTTTTCCTGCTACTGACTTTTCACGGTCTTATTTTGATCACGACTGCGACCTTGCTGCTTGAATTCGCACGAGCGAAGGAAGGCGAGCATATTGGCGTCGGACGCATTCTGCTGGCGGGGGGCAAGTCGTCACTCAGGAACCCGGTGATTATCGGGCTCGGGGCTGGCGTGATTTATGGCCAGCTGGGTGTGCCGCTGCCTGAGGTGGTGGACAAGACGCTCGAGATGGTGGGACGTTCAGCCATCCCTTGCGCGCTCTTCGTTCTTGGCGGGACCTTGACGCGCTACCACATCCGCCGGTCGATCGGTTCTGCGTCAATGACGGTGATGTTCAAGCTTGTCGCGCATCCCGCGCTTGTCTTCTGCCTGACCTATTACGTCTTTCGCCTTGAGCCCTTGTGGGTGAGCGTCGCCACGGTGCTTGCGGGCATGCCGACAGGCGTCTATTCCTCGATCCTCGCCAACCGCTATCAGGCCGCGCCAGGTGCTGCATCGAGTGCAGTGCTCATGGCGACGGGCCTCAGTCTCGTTACACTGACTGTGCTGTTGAAACTATTTCTGGGCTGACGGTGGGAACAGGCTTCAGGCGGAAGAACGAAGGCCGCTTGAAGACGAAGTCGAGAACCGTGTTCTTCGTGATCTCATAGGCGAGGATCGGCATGCCGATTGCCATGATGAGCGACACAAGCGTGATGAAGTCCCCATTCTCGAAGCCGAGCTTGATCATAGCGACGCGTGTCGCGGCCATCGGCAGGAAGAAGGCAAGGAACACATAGAGCGAGCGGGCGCCGACAAAACTCAGTGGTTTGGCATAGCCCTTCTTGGCGAGGATTGCGACCAACATGATCGTGCCCGCACCGCCGATATAGCCCGTTGCCAGTTCGACGACGCGATAGTCGATGAGGCCAGCATAGACAATGACACCGACAGCGGCGAGGAGCGTCGAGCTCAGCACGACGCCGCGCGTAACATGCGCCATCGCCCAGGAAGCGAGCGTGAAGACATAGGGCGCGGCATAGACTCCGGAGACGAAGAAGATGAAGCGACCGGCAAATTCGTCGGGCATGCTCCAGCCTGTATCAAGGCGCGTGAAATAGAAGGCGAGTGCGACAAAGATCATGATGGCGGGACGCACGTCGCGGGCCAGGCGCATGATCGTGAAATAGACTGCCAGCGCATAGATGAACCAGAGGAGACCGAACGGTTCCAGCGGGATCAAGAGCAGGTCTTTGTAGGTGACGACCCAGTTGCCTTCGTGCGGAAGGATGATCTTGAGACCGATCTGGATCAGGGACCAGAGCAGATAGAAATAGGCAAAATGCAGGATCTTGCTGTCCATGAACTGGCGTGCCGGAGCGCGGAGCGCCTTTTGCGCAAAGAGGCCGGCGACCAGAAAGAACAGCGGCATGCGGAAGGGGATGGTCCATTCGCTGAGGATATTGAAGAGGTAGGGCGTGCTGCCGAGCGATACGGCCGTTCCATAGGTCACGTGCTTCATGACAACCAGCATGATTGTCAATCCTTTGGCGGCATCGATCCAGTCCACGCGCGGCTTGGCGGTGGCAGGTGTGCTCATATTGGCGTTGGACGCGTTTACCATGAACCTTGTCCTCAAATGCGATGGTCCGTCTCTTCGCGGGACGGAGTTGTGGCGTTAGCCTTGAGGAAGCAGGATCCGGGCCAGTAAAATGGCTTGTGTCGTTTCAGGGCGCAAGGCCGATGAGGCGGCGTATGTCGGCGGGTGTATGGCCAGAGTTGCGCAATTCGCGCAGCCCCATGTCCTTGGCGCTTTTTGAGAGCCTGCGGCCATTTTTGTCCCGGATAAGGCCGTGATGGCGATAGCGGGGCTCGGGCAAATCCAGAAGTACCTGCAGCAACCTGTGAATATATGTGGCCGGAAACAGGTCCTGACCGCGGGTCACGACTGTCACATTCTGGAGCGCGTCGTCCACCGTGACGGCCAGATGGTAGCTTGTTGGCACATCCTTGCGGGCGATGACGACGTCGCCGAATAGCATGGGGTCGATGGGCAAGCGTCCTTTCTGGCCGCGCGGCCCGCTGTTTTCCTCCAGAAAGGTGATGGGACCGCCTGCTTTCGTCTCGGCCATCGCCAGCGCCTTCTCCATGTCGAGCCGCCAGGCATAGGTGCGGCCTTCCCACATCAGGCGGTTGAGTTCGTCAGGCGGCAAGTCCTTGTAGAGGCCGGGATAGAGGGGCGCGCCGTCGGGGTCGGTCGGCCAGCGGGCATGGCTTATGCCCGAGGCTTCGATGGCGTCGGTGATTTCCTTGCGGGTGGCAAAGCAGGGATAGGCAAGGCCCATGCCGCGCAGGCGTTTCAGCGCGGCTTCATAGTCGGCGAAATGTTCCGACTGACGGCGGACCGGCTTTTCCCACGTCAGGCCGAGCCAGGCGAGGTCGTCATAGATGGCTTGTTCATATTCCGGACGGCAGCGACCGATGTCGATATCCTCGATGCGTAGAAGAAATCGCCCGCCAAGAGCCTTGGCCGTGTCGGAGGCGAAAATAGCGGAATAGGCATGCCCCAGATGCAGCCAGCCGTTGGGGCTCGGGGCAAAGCGTGTCGTTTCGCTCATTTCCACATGATCTCATCGATTGCAACTCGTTGTTCGCCCTCTACACTCTGGCTCCAACGATAATGAAAGCATCTTACATTGAGGAGCGGTCGATTGGCGACGATCAGTGGACCATTAATAAAGGCGGCGAGTGGGAATACGCGCCAGCTCGTTATTCTTTGCCATGGCTATGGCGCCGATGGGAATGATCTCATTGGCCTTGTCCCACATTGGCAGGATATGCTGCCCGACGCTGATTTTATTGCACCCAATGCGCCTCAGCGTTGTGACGCCGGTTTTGGCTATCAGTGGTTTCCGATTTCGCGGCTCGACCCTGACGAATTGACGCGCGGCATTGAAAGCGCCGCGCCGATCCTCAATCAGTTCATTGATGAAGAACTTGCCAGGCGCGAGCTTGACGAAACCGCGCTCGCGCTTGTCGGATTTTCGCAGGGGACGATGATGAGTCTTCATGTGGGCTTGCGCCGCGCCAAGGCACCGATGGCGGTTCTTGGATATTCCGGCGCTTTGGGTGGTGGCGAACGGCTTGCCGAAGAGGTGACGGTCCGTCCGCCCGTCATGCTCATTCACGGTGACTCCGACGAGCTTTTGCCCGTTTCGCGCATGTATGATGCGGCGCGCCATCTCGGTGAGGTCGGATTGTCGGTGCAATGGCACGTCTGCGCCGGGCTTGGACACGGCATCGATCAGGAAGGACTTGGCCTTGGAGGGCATTTTCTCGTTCAGGCCATTTCGGGAGCCTTTTTGGACGTGGGTGTCGCCAAATAAAACTGCCCTCAAGACCAAGCGGCTTCACAAAGTCGTTGCGCCAGATATAGTAAAGTGAGTGACTATTCGGAGACCGTACCGATTGTCGGTGCGCGTAGCTTGGAGGTCGGCGTGCACGGTTCGTTTGCCAACCCGGAGAGTTGTCCTGCCCTGGTGTTGAACGCCGATTATCGGCCGCTCAGCTATTACCCTCTGTCGCTCTGGTCCTGGCAAGACACGATCAAGGCCGTCTTTCTCGATCGGGTGAACATCGTCTCGAGTTACGAGACCTTTGTTCGTTCGCCAAGCTTCGAGATGCAGCTACCGAGCGTCGTCTCGTTGAAGGCCTATGTGAAGCCTGCGCGCTTTCCTGCCTTCACCCGTTTCAATCTTTTCCTGCGTGACCGATTTTCCTGTCAGTATTGTGGTTATCGTCATGACCTGACATTCGACCATGTGATCCCGCGCTCGCTTGGCGGGCAGACGACTTGGGAAAATGTTGTGGCGGCCTGTGCTCCCTGCAACTTACGCAAGGGCAGTCGGCTTCCAGCGGATGTCGAGATGTTTCCGTTGCAGAAGCCTTATCGACCGAGCGTCACGGATCTGCACAAGAACGGTCGGCATTTCCCGCCAAACTATCTGCACGAGAGCTGGCAGGATTATCTCTACTGGGATAGCGAGCTGGAGCCGTAGGCGGTTCAGGCTTTTTCCGACAGTTTGATGGCGATGCGGCAGGCGCCCTTGATGACGCTTGAAAGAAGCGGATAGGCCATTGCTTCCTTTGCGCCTTTTTCAATCGCCTCGTCGCGATGCTCAAGTTCTTCCAGCCGGAATTTCTCGATCGTGTCGCGTAAGGGTTTTTCTGCGTCGCCCATCGCATCGAGCCGTTTCACTTGCGACGTGTAGTGTTCGTCGATGACAGTTTCGACGGCTTCGGTGCAGGCATGGGCAGCCTTTTCACCCATCAGTGCGGTTGCGGCACCCAGTGCAAAGCCGGCAACATGCCAGATGGGGTTGAGCGCCGTGGGGCGTACGTGACGTTCGTTTACAAGTGTGTCGAAGCGCGCGAGATGGATTTCTTCATCCTTTGCCATGCGCGTAAGGGAGGCGGCCGTTTCGCGTTTGTGGGGCAGATGTTTGAAGACGGCAAGCTGACCGGAATAGATGCGCACAGCGCCATATTCGCCTGCATGATCCACACGGATCATTTCTTCGACGGCCTTATTTTTCGGACGTCCAGGCTGCGCCATCGCTTTGCCGGTCATAGGGCTCTCCCATGTGCTTCGCTTTGGAAGCGTATCACGGGCAGGGCAGAAATGAATGTGAGGCAGAGAGATATCAGGAAATTGAAGCCTGCTAGCGAAATGCCGAACAAAGTCCAGGCAGCCTTGTCGCATTGCGGTACGCGCTGGCCTGTCTGCAACTCGGCCGTGAGCGCATCAAGCGAGTTTGAGATGAGACCGCCGCCTGTGCAGCTTGAGGGACCGGGCCACCATTTGTATTCGACACCGACATGATAGGCCGAAAGGCCGGTGCCGATGGCAAAGGCAATAATACATAGTCCCATGAAGACGACCGGCGCGATCCCCAGATTTGCCTCGCGCGACAGGATGCCCGCAACAAGCGCGGCGCCGATAGCAAAAATATAGGGTATGCGTTCCTGAAGGCACAAATGACAGGGAGCGTAACCCAGAGCGTATTGGAAAAAATAGGCTCCGCCGAGCGTGACGACGCTCAGGACGAGGACGATCCAAGGAACCATATGGGTTGGAATTCGATTCAGCATGGCAGCATGAAAGCACGAGTTACGTAGTTTGTCGCTTGCGTCCAATGGCAGCAGGTGAAGGAAATTTTTACAGCCTTAGCCTGCATTTTGGCGGTTTTAGCTTGTCGGTTGCCAAAGCAGGCCCTCAGAGGACGTAACGCACCGCGAGGAAGCCACCGAACAGCAGGGCCATGAAGATAATGGTCAGAAGGCCGAAATAACGGTCGATGAAGGCGCGGATCGGTTCGCCGAACCACCAGAGCAGGCCGGCCACCGCATAGAAGCGCGCACCTCTGGCCACAACGCTTGCCAACATGAAGACGAAGAAATTGAGCTGGGTGACGCCGCTCGCGATGGTGATCACCTTGTAGGGGAAGGGTGTGACGCCGGCGATGAGAACGATCCAGACGCCGAACTCGTTGTAACGCGCGGCGAAGCTCTGAAAGGCTTCCTGATAGCCGTAGAGATTGAGAATGTAGTTGCCGACCGTATCGAACAGGAAATAGCCGATGGCATAGCCAAATATGCCGCCGATGACCGAGGCTATCGTGCAGATCGTGGCATAGAACCACGCTCTTTCGCGGCGAGCCAGTACCATTGGGATCAGGACAATGTCGGGCGGGAGGGGAAAGAACGAACTCTCGGCAAAGGAAACAGCGCCCAACGCCCAGGACGCATGTCGTTTGCCGGAAAGATGGATGGTCCAGTCGTAGAGCCGACGCAACATGATGTGCCTCTGATTTTTACGTTATCGGATGTAGCAGCAAGCGGGCTGACTTGTCCATGAAGGAGCCAATGGGTGTCGTCGGCAGCTGAAATGGGTGTCCAGGGAAAGCTCACGGCGAGTGCAATTAATATTTCACATTGTGATGAGACTTGATTGAATAATGATAATGAGCAGATTGCGACGTTGGGATAGGGCTCATGTTTTTAGATCAGATTGATGCAAGTATGGCGCTCCGCGGCGAAATCGAAGAGATTTACACGCAGCGGGCACAAGGCCGATACGGGCTTGAGAATATCAGTCAGCTTCAGCATGCGCTGCAATCGGCAATGCTTGCCGAGGCGTGCGGCGAGGCTCCGACTCTGATTCTGGCTGCCTTGCTTCACGATGTGGGGCATATGATCCACAAGCTGGGAGAGAATCCGGCTGGCGAAGGCATTGACGACAGGCACGAAATTATTGGTGCTAAATGGTTGGCGAAACGGCTTCCGGATGCGGTCTCGGAGCCCGTCAGGCTGCATGTTGAGGCGAAACGATATCTTTGCGCGACCGACCTGACTTATTTTGACCGGCTTGCGCCCGACTCCATCCTGAGCCTGAAGCTGCAGGGCGGGCCGATGACCGCGGAAGAGGCGGCAGCATTCATCATCAAACCTTTTGCCGCGGATGCGGTGCGTTTGCGCATGCTGGATGAAGAGGCGAAGGATCCGTGCCTTGAGACGCCTCCGGTTTCATATTTTTTGCGGCATCTGGACGTGGTGCAAATCGGTGCTGAAGAGCAAGCCCTATTCAGGCGCGATGGCATGTTGGTCTTGCGTAATTTCTTTGCCGCCAGTGAAGTGGTGAAGTTGGACCGCTTGTCGCGTTTGATGGGGGCGGAAGCCGAAGCGATATTGCGAAACGCGGATTGGAGCGGACGTTCTGTGGCGGCGCTCGCGCGCGAGACGCCGGAAGAATTGATCGCGGTGCCGGAGGCTGCCGATCCGACAAGGCTCTGCCGGTTTGAATATCTTGTTGGGCATAATGCGGAAATGCGCCTGCTTGTGGCGACGCGAATAGCTCCGGTCATTGCAGCGGTGATGGGTGAGGAATTTATTCTGTTCAAGGATAAAGAAAACGAAAAGCATTCTGGCGGCGGCGCTTTCGCGGCGCATCAGGATTTTGCAGCCTACCGGACGTTCGGACCGCGCTATAACGTGACTGCGATGATTTCGGTGGATGCGGTGACGCGCAAGAATGGCTGTCTGGAATTTGCCGTCAATTGGGCCGATTTTTCCGAACGAGCCTTGGAGATTGCCGAGACCGTCGTCGATGGACGGGCGCTTCTTCCCTACCACAAGGGCGGGCTGCGGAACGGAGACATTATCGAAGAAATCGTTGAAGCGCTCGACTGGCAACCGATTGAGACCTCGCCTTCCGACCTCGTGCTGTTCGATTCATTCACACCGCATCGTTCGGCAGCAAATATCAGTGCCGCCTCGCGTCGCGCGATGTTTCTGACTTTCAATGCTGCGCGCGAGGGCGACTGGTACGAGCGGTACTATGCCGACAAGCGCGCAAATTTCGACGATCCGAAATTTCATGTTTCGACACCGACTGCACATGCGGGTTGAGCATCTGCCTGTTGCGCATCTGGCTGGATTGTGGTCAAAGACCACCTGAATTTTTGCGACGTCGAAAAGCTGAATGTTCGACAAGGCGGCGCGAAAATTCTTATGGACAAAATAGCGATAACCTATTGAAATAGTTCATAATTGCCCCTGTGGTGGAATGGTAGACGCGGCAGACTCAAAATCTGTTGTCCGCAAGGACGTGCTGGTTCAAGTCCGGCCAGGGGCACCAACTTTCTCAAATTTCATTTGTCTGCAAGGCCGATAAATGAGGGCCGGGGCCTGACCATGTCTGGCCAAGCTCCCTGCAAATCCGGTTTTGATCCGGCCTAGCGCTCGACCAATTTTCGATAGAGATGCCACGTCGCGTGACCGAGGGTTGGCATGACGACGGCCAGTCCGATCAGCATTGGAATGGAGCCGATCAGAAGCGTGGCCGCCACGATGAAGCCCCAGAAGGCCATCGGCAGCGGGTTCATCCAGACCGCGCGGATCGATGTCATGAAGGCTGTGTCGAGGCCGACATCGCGATCGAGCAATAGCGGAAACGAAACAACGCTGACCGACATGGCTAACACGGCGAAGAGAAATCCGACGCTGACGCCAACAATGATCATCGTACGTCCCGCTTTCGTGAAGGCAACGTCATCGGCAAAGGCCAAGAGTGACGTCGGCATGTCCGGGCCAAGTGTCAGTTGAAAGATGCCCCATGCGATAGCGAGCCAGGCGAGGAAGATGGCGACGAGGAAAAGCCCGAGCACAACAATGGAACCGATGGCGGGCGCGCGCAACACATCGAATACATGAACCCAGCTTGTCTTAAGACCCATTTCGCGCCGTCGGCTCAGCTCATAAAGTCCGATTGCCGCAAAAGGCCCGATCAGGGCAAAACCTGATGCAATCGGAAACAGCAACGGCACCATGTTGCTGCCGAATAAAAATTGTGAAAGCAGCAGGCCCACGATTGGATAGAAGACACAGAGAAAGACGACGTCGCTTCGGAGTTCTGTAAAATCTTCAAAGCCTTCGGCGATGGCGTCGGTAACATCTGAGAAATTAATCTTGCGCACGGGTGGCGCTGGAGAATGGATGGTTTCCTGTATGTGATGCAGGGCAGGGCCTGCGAAACTGATTGCCGCAAAACCATTCCAGAGTCGCGTAACACTCCACTCGACCGGGTTCTTGATGGTCATTTTTTCCTCCCGAACTTCATTGGGTTCGAGGGCCGTCGGACTGCTGGTGGCTCGGCAATCCATCACACTGCCGGGTCACGAGAAACCCGCGACCGTCCGTTAAAAGCGCATTGTAGACTAGAAATCTGTGTTCGTCACATTCGATGGAAATCAGCTTTTTTGCATCGACTTATTGATCAAGTGTCTTTTGCATAAGGACCAGATCAAGCCATCGGTCGAATTTTCGTCCGACTTCCGGCAACAGCCCAACTTTGCGGAATCCAAAATTTTTATGAAGCCTGATCGAGGCCATGTTTTCAGCTTCAATGCCCGCAATCATCGCATGTATGCCAAGTTTTGTCGCGGTAGCGACAAGGGGCGACATCAGAGCCGCCGCAATGCCGCAGCGCCGTTGGTCGCTTCGTACGTAAATCGAATTTTCAACGGTGTGGCGATAGCCGTCATGGGGTCGAAACGGGCCGAAAGTCGCATAGCCCAGCACGTCATCGCCCTCGACAGCGATCAGGATTGGAAAACCTTGCGCGTTTCGTTCTTCGATCCAGGCTCGGCGATTATTTTCGTCTACCACCGTGTCGTTCCAGATTGCGGTCGTGTGCAAGACGGCGTCGTTGTAGATCTGCGTGATGCCTGCAACGTCCTGATATCGGCCAGAATCTGCGTGGCGAATGGTGGGAACCAAGATCTGCTCTCTTACAACGTCGCGGCACATGCGCGCCTAGTGCGTATCGCCGACATGATTGTAGAGCAATTTCGCAAACCAGGCGCGGAAGCGCAAAATGCCTTCCTGATCGAGCCCGGCGTCCTTCGCCAGTTCGCGACCGATGATAGCGTCGCCAAAGGCGGCACTTGCCGTCAGCATGGCTATGAACAGGGTGTCTTCCGGATCGGGCGCCGGACGTAGATGTTTGACTGCGCTTTCCTTGCGCTTTTCATGAAGCTCTCCGGCGATCTCGGTCACGAGCGAGCTTGAAGTGCGGTCTTCCGCAGAGCGGCCGGTGAGCAGCATCCATGAGAGGAGGCGCGCGGTGCCGCGATCGCTCAATGCTTCAAAGACATTGCTGATGATGTCATTGGCTTCAAGGTCTACCTGGTCGCTTTTGGTTTCCAGCGTCGCGAGGATCTTTTCGCGTAATTGCGCGGATGTGCGTGCGATGAGGGCCCGTACTAATCCTCCGCGGCTTTCAAAATGGTGGAGAATGGCGGGGTGAGAAATGCCGACATCGCGGGCGATATCCTGAAGGCGAATTCCCTCGGGGCCTTGAGCCGCCAGCCTTTCTTCCGCTGCGTCGAGGATCAGGCGCCGGGCTTCTTCTGCGGATCTGCGAATGCGCTTTGTTTCCCGCTTGGGCGCGTTTGATAAAACTTCAGTTTCATCATTCGCGATCGTAGGGTTTGGTGGCGTTTGATGGGGGCCTAGCTTGGGCGTCGCGCTCACAGGTTCTAATTCCTCAAAGGTGCTATTGACATTTATGTAAGCAAATGCCATGTTGCTACTAAACAAGAGCCGTGTTCAGGCATCATAGCAAGGGTATTTCAGTCATGACGACTGTTGAAAGCGGAAGCAATATCAAAGGTCGGGTCTCGCAAGTGCGGGTGTCGTCCAAGCGTAAGTGGATTGAGCCGTTGAAGGCTTGGCGCGCGATGCGGGCGTTGATCGCGGATAAGGAAGACACGAGTCAGGTCTTCAAGGTCATCGATGCTCTGGCAGGCGATGCGGATGATCGTATCTATCGTCGTTTTGCAGCGACAGAGACCGGTCAAAAGGTCTTCGCTGAAAAACGCGACCTTATCGCGACCTTGAGTGATCGGGAGCGTCTCGGTCGTTTGCCCAAGGGGACGCTCGGTCGCGAATATCATGATTTTATGGCCGAAGAAAACCTAACCGCTGATGGGCTCGTTGAAGCGAGCGAAGTTGTAAAAGAGCGGTTCGATCGCGAAGAGAATGCGCGCATTTTCGGTGACCGTATGCGCGATAGCCACGATCTCTGGCATGTGACGACCGGCTATGGCCGCGATGGTCTCGGTGAACTTGCCCAGCTTGCGTTCTACTATGCCCAGACCCGTAATCGCGGGATCGGCTTTATCGTGCTGATGGGCGCGCTTCAGGGCATGAAGGAGGCTCCCAAGGTTGGTGTGTGGAAAGCTGTGCGTGAAGGCTACCGGCTCGGTAAACGGGCCGATTGGTTCCCGGCGGTTGACTGGGAAGCCTTGCTTGATCAGCCGGTGACCGAGGTCCGCAAACGGCTCGGCATGGGCGATCCGGCGACCTACCGTGCGATTGAACCTATTGTTTCGGCCTTCACGGAAAAGGCCCTTCGTGGCGAACAGATGAAGGCTGCCTAAGCGGCTTCTCGTTTGCCTTCACTTTCCGTTATGTTAGATGCCTCGGCGCTTTGCGCTGGGGCATTTTTTATTGAGGGGATGGCGTGATCAGGATCTATGGCTTGAAGACATGCGACACATGTCGCAAGGCAATGGCGTGGCTCAAGGGCGAAGGGATTGACTTTCAGTTCATCGATCTGCGAGCCGACGGCGTGTCGAAGACTGACGTGACTCGCTTTGCGAAGGCGGTAGGATGGGAAAAGCTTCTCAACAAGGCAAGCACGACGTGGCGAGGCCTCGACGATGAGGCCAAGGGGCAACTCACCGAAGTCAAGGCGATCAAGCTGATGGTTGAACATCCCACGCTAATCAAACGCCCGGTCTTTGAAACATCGATGCAAATTCTGTCGGGCTTCAAGGATGCGGAGAAAAAGCATTTGAAGGCGGGGGCGAAGTGAACCTGCGCGGTCGCACAAGGCGCGCGCCGGAGATCGACCTGCCGCTCGAGACACCGCGGCTGATCATGCGTGACTTCAAGAAAAGCGATCTCAAGGCTGTGCATGCCTATTCTTCGCTTGACGAGGTTTCCCGCTATCTGGTGTGGGGGCCCAATACTCTGGCGCAGAGTCGGGAAGCCATAGAAGGCTTTGTCGAGGACCAGCGTGCCAATCCCAGAGATATTTTCGATCTTGCCGTGACGCTGAAGCCCAAGCGCGTTCTGATTGGCGGCGCGGGCGTGCGCATCATAGATCGTGACAATCTCACGGGTGAAATAGGCTATACGCTGCACCCCGACTTCTGGGGATATGGGTTGGCGGTCGAGGCGGCGCGCGCCCTCCTGGAAGCCGGTTTTCATGCCCTGGGACTACAGAGAATTGTGGCGACCTGCGATCAACGCAACAAGGCTTCGGCGCGCGTCATGGAGCGTTTAGGGATGCGTCGAGAAGGCGCTTTTCGCGGCTCCAAAGTCATCCAGGGTCATTGGCGCGATGAATTTCTCTACGCCATTTTGGCAGAAGAATTTTCCTAGGCCGTAAACTCATAAAATGGATTCCCTTTTCGTAGGTTTTGTGATTCACGTTTATCCTCAGGATTGGGGAGGAACGATGAGCCGTCGTCGCTATGAACTGACTGATTTTGAATGGTCCGTGA
>JBAQNC010000252.1:0-6548 GCA_049303435.1 Parvibaculum sp.
ATCTTGGCCAGCGCCTTCATGCGGCTCTGCGCCTGACGCGCCTTCGAGGCTTTCGCCTTGAAGCGTTCCACGAAGCTCTCCATGTGGCGGCGCGCATCTTCCTGCTTCTTCTTCATCGACATTTGCAGCATCAGCTTTTCGCGCCGCGTGCGGTCGAAGCGATCGTAATTGCCGCTGTAGAAGGTGAGCTTCTTGTTTTCCAGATGCAGGATGCCTTCCGCGACATTGTTCAACAGGTCGCGGTCATGGCTGACGATGAGCACGGTATAGGGATAGGTCTTGAGATATTCCTCAAGCCAGATCGTGCCTTCAAGGTCGAGATAGTTGGTCGGTTCGTCGAGCAGCAGCAGGTCGGGCTCGGAAAAGAGTACCGCCGCCAGCGCCACGCGCATGCGCCAGCCGCCCGAGAAATCGGCGCAAGGCCGCGCCTGCGCTTCCTCGTCGAAGCCCAGACCGGCCAGAATGCTTGCCGCTCGCGAGGGTGCGGCATGTGCGCCCATATCGGACAATCTTGTGTGAATTTCGGCGATCCGGTTGGGATCGGTGGCTGTTTCGGCCTCTTTCAGCAGGTCGGCGCGCTCCAGATCGGCAGCCAGAACCGTGTCCAGCAGCGAGGTCGGCCCGGCCAGAACCTCCTGCCGCACCATGCCCACGCGCCAGTTCTTCGGGAAGCTGATGCCCCCGGTTTCCGTGCCATATTCGCCGGTAATGATCTTCAGAAGCGTGGATTTGCCTGTGCCGTTGCGGCCGACAAAGCCCACCTTCTGCCCCGGCGGCAGGGCGGCGGTGACATGATCGAGGAGGAGGCGGCCTTCCATGCGGAAGGTGAGGTCATTTATGTGCAGCATGGGCGGTTCTCTAACACAGCCCGTTGCCGCCGTCACCAAGCCCGGTTATAACCCGGCCAAATCGTTGACCCCAAAATTTAGGAAGACCGACAATGGCCATCCAGCGCACCTTTTCGATCATCAAACCGGACGCCACCCGCCGCAATCTGACCGGCAAGATCATCACCAAATTCGAGGACGCGGGCCTTCGCATCGTCGCCTCCAAGCGGATCCACATGACCAAGGAGCAGGCCGAAGGCTTCTATGCGGTCCACAAGGAACGCCCCTTCTTCAACGATCTCGTCTCCTTCATGATCTCCGGCCCCGTGGTCGTGCAGGTCCTCGAAGGCGAAGACGCCATTGCGAAGAACCGCGAAGTCATGGGCGCCACCAACCCCGCCAATGCCGAGCCCGGCACCATCCGCAAGGAATTCGCTGAATCCATCGAAGCCAATTCGGTTCACGGCTCCGACGCGCCTGAGACCGCCGCTGAAGAAATCAAATATTTCTTCAAGGACGAAGAAATCGTCGGCTGATCATCGACGCCTCATCCCGAGGAGCCGCAGAGCGGCGTCTCGAAGGATAGCCACAAATCAAAGCCTCGTCTTCACCGGCGGGGCTTTTTTATAACCCCGCATACGTCATGCGCGGGCCCACCTTTAACGAAAGGAGGCCGCGTATCCACGTCTTGTTTCTCGATTCCCCATCTCCTGAAAATAATCGTCATGCCCCGGCTTGACCGGGGCATCCACCTTCACTGCAGTCGCCGCAAAAGATGGATCGCCCGATCAAGTCGGGATATGCCGAGTGCGCTGAAGCTATTCGGCAGTTTTTTACATCCGACATTTTCATGTTAGCTTTTCTCCTGACCTGATCGGAGGAAACATGAACTTGCGCCGTGCCCTTTCCTACGCGCTCTGGCCGCTGATTTTCGCAGCCGCCCTTGCAGCCACGCTGGCAGGCATGAAAAGCGGTCACGGTGTGCTCGGTTTCAACCTGACCTATCTGACGCTGGCGCTCACTGTGGCGCTGCTGGAGCGCGTCATGCCGCATGAGCGCGAATGGCTTGCGAATGACGGCCAGATGATGCCGGACCTTGCCCATACCGTCTTGAGCAAGGGCTTCGCTCAGGTTCTCATCACCTTCATGATCTTCATGGGCATTGCCGCCTGGATTGCGCCGTCCGGTGGCGGCTATTGGCCTCTGGCATGGCCTCTGGCGATACAGGTCGCGCTCGGCCTTGTGATTTTGGAGTTCGGCCTCTACTGGAAGCACCGTTTCGCCCATGAATGGCCCTGGCTCTGGCGCTTTCACGCCGTGCATCACAGCGTCACGCGGCTCTGGTTCTTCAACACCGGCCGCTTTCATTTTGTCGATACGGTCACGGGTCTCGCCGTCGGCATGCCCGTGTTGCTGTTGCTGGGCGCCCCGCGCGACGTTCTGCTTCTGGTCAGCGCCATCACGGCGATCATCGGCATGTTGACCCATTGCAACATCGAGATGCGTTGCGGGCCCCTCAATTATGTGTTCAACACGCCCTGCCTGCATCGCTGGCACCATTCCAGGGTGCTTGACGAGGGCAACAGGAACTATGGCGAGAATCTTGTGCTTTTCGATATTCTCTTTGGAACCTGGTTCAACGAGGACCGGCGTCCGCCGGTCGATATCGGCATTTCCCATCCCATGCCCGAGACCTTCTGGGAGCAGGTAAAAGTGCCCTTTACAAGTCAGCCCCTATGACAGCAGCAGTTCTGACGACCCGTTTGCGCGACCTCTATGAGGGGAACGCGAAGCAGGCGCGACGCTTCCGCTATGCGCTTTTGATCATCGATATTTCGACGATCCTGTTCATCATCCTTTCCTCATTCGTGCCCAGCAATCCGTTTATAGAGATACTGGATGCCGCAATCGGCCTCTATGTGCTGGCTGATTTTGTCTCGCGCATTCTTGTCAGCCGGGACAGGGTGCGCAGCGCCCTCCACCCGATGAACCTTGTCGACCTCATCGTGCTGATTTCGTTTCTGGCGCCGATTGTGGGCGAGGGTCTTGGCTTTCTGCGTGTGCTGCGCACGCTACGAATGCTGCGCACCTATCGGACGATTGATCTGCTGCGGCAGGATTTCGAATTCTTTCGCAAGCGGGAAGACGTGGTCATCGCCCTGGTGCATCTGGGCGTCTTTCTCTTTGTGATGACTGGCCTCGTCTACGAGACCCAGCATTATTCGAATGTCGGAATTCACAATTATGCTGATGCGCTTTATTTCACCGTGACGACGCTCACCACGACCGGCTTCGGCGACATCGTCCTGCCCGGCACCGCAGGCCGTCTCTTGTCCGTCGTCATCATGATCTTTGGCGTCACGCTTTTCCTGCGTCTGGCGCAGGTGCTCTTCCGCCCGGTCAAGGTCGCCTACGAATGCCCCCAATGCGGCCTCCGCCGCCACGAACCCGACGCCATCCACTGCAAACACTGCGGTGCCTTCGTGCATATCCCCAATGAGGGTGATGCCTGAATTGTCATGCGCGGGCTTGACCCGCGTATCCACGTCTTCCGGCCCCACCAAACCCGATGCCTGTCATCCCGGCCTTGTGCCGGGATCCAGGGGCGGCAAATACCGAATATGCTGCTCTGGACCCCGGGATAAACCCGGGGTGACACCCATCGATTTTGGAAAAGCAGAAAACAAAAACTCAGCGTCGTCTTCGGACCCATCTTCCCTGGAAGCGAGAAGCCAACCCTCAGCGAACAACCGTCCGCTCATCCACAATCGTCACCCGACCCTCGGCCACCAGCCGCAGCGCCTCTGGATAAATCTTGTGCTCGACTTCCAGAATACGCGCCGCCAATGTGTCCGGCGTGTCGCCTTCCAGAATGGGCACCGCCGCCTGCGCCACAATCGGACCTTCATCCATCGCCGCCCGCACGAAATGCACCGTGCAGCCGCTCACCTTGCAACCCGCTTCGATGGCGCGGGCATAGACATTGAGACCCTTGAAGGCGGGCAGCAGGGAAGGGTGGATATTGAGTTGGCGGTCGCGCCACTTCTCGACGAATTCATCAGACAGAATCCGCATGAAGCCCGCGCTGCAGACGAATTCGACGCCCGCCTCGCGCAAGGCCTGATCCATGACGCGGTCAAAGGCTTCGCGGCTGTCATAGTCGCGATGGCTGATGACGCGGGTGGCAATGTCGGCGTCTTTCGCGATTTGCAGCCCGCCCGCATCCGCCTTGTTGGAAATGACCAGCACGATCTCGGCTGGAAAATCGGGCTTGGCGCAGGCGTCGATCAGCGCTTTCAGATTGGAGCCCCGCCCGGAGATGAGGACGCCAACCTTCATTTCAGGCTTCCGATAGCGCCATTGATGACGACATGCGGCTCGTCATCCTCGCGGTCGCGCAAATGACCGATCCGCCAGACGGTCTCGCCCGCCTTCTCAAGCACATTCTGAACGCGCGCGGCGTCTGCTTCGGCGACGACGACGATCATGCCGATGCCGCAGTTGAAGGTGCGTCCCATTTCCGCTTCTTCCACGCCGCCGAGCTTCATGACCCAGCGGAAGACATCGGGCATGACCCATGACGCGCCGTCGATCTCGGCGGCAATGCCGTCGGGCAGCACGCGCGGAATGTTTTCGACGAAGCCCCCGCCCGTAATATGCGCCAGAGCCTTCACGGCGCCCGTCTCGCGGATGGCGGCCAGTACGCTGCGCACATAGATGCGCGTCGGCGCGATCAGCGCTTCGCCGATCGTCCGGCTTTCATCGAGCGGGAAGGGCGCGTCATAGCTGAAGCCGTGATCGCCGACGATCCGCCGCACCAGCGAATAGCCGTTGGAGTGAAAGCCGGTCGAGGCAAGACCGAGGATCACGTCGCCCGCGCCGACATCGGCGCGCGGCAGCACCTGGTCGCGTTCGACCGCGCCGACGGCAAAGCCCGCGAGGTCGTAGTCGCCATCGGCGTACATGCCGGGCATCTCGGCTGTCTCGCCGCCGATCAGCGCGCAATTGGCCTGACGGCAACCTTCCGCGATGCCGCTGACGACGCTGGTGGCGGTTTTGATATCGAGCTTGCCGGTCGCAAAATAGTCGAGGAAGAAAAGCGGCTCCGCGCCCTGCACGACGAGATCGTTGACCGACATGGCGACGAGGTCGATACCCACCGTGTCGTGCAGCCCTGCATCGATTGCGACCTTGAGCTTGGTGCCGACGCCATCATTGGCCGCGACGAGCACAGGGTCCTTGTAACCCGTCGCCTTGAGATCGAACAATCCACCGAAGCCGCCGAGTTCCGCGTCCGCGCCGCTGCGCTTTGTCGAGCGCGCCAGCGGGGCAATCGCGCGGACAAGCGCATTGCCTGCGTCGATATCCACACCGGCCTGGGCATAGGTGTAGCTGTTCGGGCGGTCTTTGGAGGAGGCCATTGGGAGGTCCAAAATCTTGAATCGGGGGTCTGTTCGGGCACAAAACACATGAAATTGTCCCTATAAGCAAGGGGCGAAAGGCGCACAGCGGGGAGAGAGTATGAAAAACCGCCTCAATGGCCTTCGCCGCCGCGCGACCATGCTATAGTCTGCGCTTCTGGTCAGGGGATTCCGCCCTGACAAATGTGTGATGGATCAAGGGCCTACAGGATGATGCGCGTATTTCGGTTTGGAACCCTTCTGGGGCTGTTTCTGGGGCTTCTGGCCATTGCGACGCCACGCACCGTCGAGGCGGCCGACCTTTACACGATCAAGGGCGTCCATGTGGATGTGACGGCGGCCAGCGCCACCGATGCCCGCTCCATCGCCCAGGCCAACGCTCAGCGCGACGCCCTTGGCGCCCTGATGCGCCGCCTGACCTTGGCGTCCGACTGGTCCCGTCTGCCGCAGGTGAACGATACGACCGTGCAGAACGCTGTGCGCGGCTTTCAGGTCGCGGGTGAAAAATCGAGTTCGACCCGTTATATCGCCGACCTCAATGTCAGCTTCAATCCTTCCGCCGTGCGCTCGCTTCTGCGCGGCGCGGGCATCCTCTATGGCGAGACGCAGGCCAAACAGGCGTTGTTGGTCCCGGTCTATGTCAAGGACGGCAAGCCCGCTCTCTGGGATGATGTAAATCTCTGGCGCGACGCCCTCAACCGCAGCGATCTCGAAAACGCCATCACGCCTTTTCTTCTGCCGGTGGGCGACATCGAGGAATTCGGCATCCTGACGGCCAATCAGGCGATAGTTGGCGATCAATCGGCCATCACGACGCTCGGTCAGCGTTATGGCGCTGACGATGTCGTCGTCGCGATTGCGACCTCGAATGCCGACGGTTCGACCATCGGCATCAAGGCGGTCCGTTATGGTGCCGACGCTTCCGCGCCGATCAGCCGGACCTATCAGAGCCTTGATGATGCAGCCGCAGGTGTCATCGCCGCGCTGGGCGAACAATGGAAGCGCGAGACGATTGCCGCGCCCGGCACGCAAGCGCATCTGACCGCCTCTGTCTCCTTTCTGGGGCTCGATCAATGGCAGGCGATCCGGCGCGTGCTCGGCTCGACGCCGCTCGTCAACGGCTTGCAGGTCGATGGCATCACCTCCAACAGCGCCGAAGTCCAGATCAGCTATCGCGGCGCGACCGACAAATTGGCGCTGGCGCTGGCGCAGGGCAATGTCGAACTGACACAGGATGCCGACGGCGGCTGGATTTTACGCACGCGTTAGGAGCCAATTGATGAGCCTGCAACGGCAAGCC
>JBAQNC010000253.1:0-13711 GCA_049303435.1 Parvibaculum sp.
GTAGCTCAGCTGGATAGAGCACCAGATTCCTAATCTGGGGGTCGCGCGTTCGAATCGCGCCGGAGTCACCACCCCATTGAAATTTTCGGCAACCGCTTATCTAGAAGCTTCCTCTCCCCTGACATCCACGAGAACACAAAATGAAAATCTGGAAAGGCGTGCCCAAGTCCACCAACACGCGTAGCGTCCTCAAATCGATAAGCTGGCGCGTGACGGCAAGCACGGACACGTTCCTGATTGCCTGGTTCGTGACCGGAGCGCCTACGACCGGTGGCGCCATCGCACTGGGCGAAATCCTGACAAAGATTGTCTGGTACTACGTTCACGAAAGAATCTGGGCGCATATCAACGTCGAATAGACGAAGCGCTATTCGTATCTAAGCGCCTCGATGGGATTGAGGCGCGCTGCATTACGCGCCGGAAAATACCCGAACACTACGCCAACCACCGCCGAAAAGACGAAGGCGACACCGATGATCGGCAGGTTGAGTACAAAGGGAATGTTCACGAAATTCGCGACAACCACCGAAATGATCAGTCCGATCACAATGCCAATGATCCCGCCCGACAATGACAAAGCGCCGGCCTCGACAAGAAACTGCAAAAGTACCTCGCGCTCAAAGGCCCCGACGGCAAGCCTGATGCCGATCTCGCGTGTCCGCTCGGTCACCGACACAAGCATGATGTTCATGATCCCGATGCCGCCTACAATGAGACTGATGGCGGCGACCGCGCCCAGAAAAGCGGTCAGCAGGGACGTCGTGTTCTCGACCAGCGCTTCGATTTCGCGCATGTCTTGAACCTGAAAATCATCGGTCTCGCCCGGGCCGATATGGCGACGCTGCTTGAGCAAGGCTTCGGTATCCGCCTTCACCTTGTCGATCGACGCGCCATTGCGCGCCGACAGGAAGATCATCGAAATGTCGTCGGTACCGGAAATGCGCCGCTGGAAAGCAAGCAGTGGCATGAGAACCACATCATCCTGATCTTGACCGAAGGTCGAGGAGCCCTTGGGCACGAGCAGGCCGATGACCTGACATGACCCTTTGCCCAAACGTATGCGCGCGCCAATGGGATCCTGCTGACCAAAAAGCTGCTTGCGAACCGTTTCCCCGATGACACAGACGGTGCGACCTGCCCGCTGCTCCGCCTCATCGAAAATGCGCCCGGAACCAAGTTCCCATTGCCGAACAGCGAAATAGGCATTGGTGATACCCGACACAGTGGTCGTCCAATTGGTATTGGCATAAACCACACGTTGGCTCGACGAAGACATGGGCGCCACAAGCTCCAGACCAGATATGCCACGCTCAAGCGCCAAAGCATCGGCCTGCTTGAAGGCTGTGGTACCACCGCTTGAGCCGCGCTGACGCGAACCCGGGAACACCATAAGAAGATTTTTGCCAAGACCGGAAATATCCGAAGAAACGCGCTGTTGCGCGCCGCCGCCCAAAGTGACCATGGCAATGACAGCAGCGACACCGATGACAATGCCGAGCATCGTAAGCGCCGAGCGCATCAGATTGCGTCTTATCTCGCGCACCGCGAGCAGAAGCGTATCAAGAAACATGGACAACACCTCGTCTGGAGGGCTGCGCATGATCCGACTCAACCCCGCCGTCACGAAAATTCACCGCGCGCGAGGCAAAAGCGGCCATTTCGGCCTCATGAGTCACCATGGCAATCGTAATCTTGTGATCCTGATTGAGCGCTTCAAGAATCTCCATGATTTCGAGCGAACGATGCGTGTCGAGATTGCCCGTCGGCTCATCGGCGAGCAGAATCGCCGGTTCCGTCGCGATGGCCCGCGCAATCGCCACACGTTGCTGCTGACCACCGGAGAGCTCGGCAGACGTATGTCCGGCGCGTTCCGCCAGCCCCACCGCTTCAAGCGCGGCAAAGGCGCGATCACGACGCTCGGCGCGCGACATGCGCCGATAGATGAGAGGCAGCTCCACATTTTCAAGCGCCGTAGTGCGCTTGAGCAGATTGAAGCCCTGAAAGACGAAGCCCAGATAATTTCGCCGCAACAGCGCTCTTTGATCCCGGCTCAATTCACCGACGTCGACACCGCGAAACAGATATTGCCCGCTCGTTGGTGTGTCGAGACAACCGATGATGTTCATACAGGTCGATTTTCCCGATCCGCTCGGCCCCATAATGGCGACAAATTCACCATCACGAATGGTGAGGTCAACAGCATCGAGCGCACGCACCTCACCTTCGCCCTCACCATAAATCTTGGATACGCCCGTAAAGACGATGAGAGGTGGCTCTTGCGAAGAGGCGGCAGGGGACACCACTACTTGCCCTCTGCCTTGAGGTCCGTCAGCACGATGTCGCCCTCTTTTACATCACCATTGATGACTTCCGTCTGCTGACCATTCGTCAACCCAAGTTGAAGCGAGACGGATTGAGGCTTCTCATCCTTCAAAACCCAGACTGTCTTTCGAATGATCGAATCATCAGGGCTTGCACCTGTCGGCGCCGCCATACCGGGAGGCGTGAACCGCGTTGCGCCATTGGGCACAAGTAGAACATTCTTTTTCTCCGCCGTTGCAATCTCGGCGGTCGCCGTCATACCGGGGCGAAGCGCAAGATCGCTGTTGTCGACCGAAAGAACCGCCACATAGGAAACGACATTATTCGTTGTGGTTGAAGCAAAGCGCAGCTTCTCGATGCGCGCCTTGAACTGGCGGTTGGGATAGGCGTCCACGGTAAAGAGCGCGTTCTGCCCTTCCTTCACCTCGCCGACATCGGCCTCATCGACATCCACCTGCAACTCCATATGGCTCAGATTATCAGCCAGCGTAAAAAGCGTTGGCGTCTGAAAGGTAGCGGCAACGGTCTGACCGGGTTCAATGTCACGCTTGATGACGACACCATCAATGGGCGACCTGATGACGGCCTTGGAGAGTGATGTCTCGTCGGCAGCCACCTGCGCCTCATTGGCTTTGACGCGCGCCTTGCCGCCGACATAATTTGCTTCCGCCCGCTTGAGCGCCGCCAACGCCGTATCGACATCAAGCTGCGAGACGGCATGAGAGGCAAAAAGACCCTTGGTGCGCTTCCACTGGGACGCGGCCTCTATGCGCGTCGCTTCATATTGCAGGAGCGTCGCACGAGACTCATCCAGCGTCGCCTGAGATTTCGCCAGAGAATTTTTCAACGACATCGTATCGATCTCGGCAAGTATTTCGCCCTTCTTGACCTCGTCGTTATAGTCCACGTTGACCGTTTCAATACGGCCCGAGATTTCGCTGCCCACGATTACCGACGTTTCGGGCTCGATCGACCCCGTGGCCGTGACAATGACCTTGAGATCGGCGCGCGTAACCGCCTCGCTGACATATTGTGTTTCGGATGAGGCACGCGAGAAATAAATCCAGATCAAGCCGCCAATGAAGACCAGAGCAACCGCTCCGGCGACCCTGCGATGCTCCGCAAGCCAACCTCGCCAGTCGCCACCTTGCCCACCGCCCCTGCCCGAGAGCCCCAACCGTTCGGCCACATCCTTGCTTGCCTCACTCATATGTTTGCGCCCCGCACGGACCCTCTTTCATTTCAACAACACTTGACGTTCCCGCGCTCCCGGCGCGGAAAACCCCTATGATAATAAACGACACAGCACCGAAAATCCGTCGCAAGGAAACCCCAAGAACAGATCCAAGATGGGGACCTGCATCCGGATTGCCAGCGCCGCAATGATAGTCTAGGAGGAGATTGCCTGCCGTAATAGGCCTCGCATAGACCACTTGCCTGTGACATTCTGGCAAAATAAAAGCAGAAACCACTCGCTGCTGATCGACCCCGCTCACCCATCGCCTGGATCTATGAGCGGGCCAAGGGGCTGAATTGACCGCACCATGCGACGTATTCTGATCATCAAACATGGCGCATTCGGCGACGTCATCCAATCGGAAGGCGCTATCCGCGACATTCGCGAAAACCACCCCACTGACAATATCACCGTTCTGACGACCCCTCCCTATCGGCGCATTTTCGAGCGTTGCCCCTGGATCAATCGTGTACTTGTCGATCCCCGCGCGCCGCGCTGGCGGCTCGACAAAATGTATGCGCTCGGGCGGATGCTGAAAACGCAGAAGTTCGACATGGTCTATGACCTTCAGAACTCATCGCGCACGGCGAGTTACTTCCGCTGGTTCTTCAAGGGCACGAACTGGTCGGGAAGCGCCAAAGGCGCAAGCCATCCTGTCCGGCTAAAGAACCCAAAAAAAGTCAAGTCGCTTGACCGCATGGCAATTCAGTTAAAAGACGCAGGCCTCACCATCCGCTATTCACGCAAGCCGGATGTCTCATGGATGGCCGATGATGTAAGCGCCCTCATGGCGAAAGCTGGCGTCAAACCGCCTTTCATCCTGCTCATCCCCGGCTCCTCCTCGCGTCATCCACAAAAGCGCTGGCCCTATTATGCCGAGCTTGCCAAACGCCTGATGGACGAGGGATTCCAGATCGTCACCGCGCCCGGCCCGGAGGAAATGAACCTGGCGGACAAAATCCCCGGCATCGCCCTCAAGGGCCCACGCGGCTTCATCAACTGGTTCGAACTGGCAGGCGTGATGAAACAGGCAGCCTTCATTGTCGGCAATGACACGGGCCCCAGCCACCTCGCCGCGCATATCGGCGCACCGGGCCTCGCGCTATTCGGCGCGCACACGACAGCCGAGCGCACAGGCATCGAGCGTGAAAACTTCAGCGCCATCGAAGTCTCCAATCTCGCCAACCTGCCGGTAGCCCGCGTACTTGACGAAATTCACCTGCGCGTCGCGTCTAGTTGAATTCAGTATAGGATTTTTCTTCGATGATCGTGGAGCCGGTCAGAAGATTGATTTCTTTCTTCAGCGCCGCACGCTTGTCATTCTGCTTGTAGACTGAACGGGCAAGATTGACAAACGTCTGACCGAAATCCTTATCTGCCTCACACTGTCGGATATCGTCCTCAATCACCCAAAGCGCCTCATTCACAGCCTTGAGTTCAGCCTCGAGCCGGGTCAACTCCGCGCTGTCGGGAATATGCGCCTTGCGCGCCTCGCTCAGCACGTCGAGCTCATAACGCACGTTCTTCAACTTGGCTTCGTCGCGCATGCGTTCGGACTTGATGACAAGAATCGTGATTTTGTCGATCAACTCGCCGGGGCCCACTTCGATCAGGATTACCGGTTGTGTGTTGCTATTTGTCATTCTGTCCTCTTTCCGCACATTGGAGAACCTTCTCCGATGCGCCTGACCATGGGCTTTTATAGCCAAGGGGAGCCATGTCATGCCAGAATGTTTTTACAATGACCAGTAATCTGATCCAGAGTCCCATGATCAGAAGATATGTGAGCTAAGCTGGATGTCGTTGATTTCGCGCCTTGTCGAAGAGTTTCGTCGCCGCCTCGCCGAGCCGGAACAGCGAACTGCGGCGCGCGAGACCGATCCCTGGCTCTTCGTCGAAATCAATTCCAGCGAGCAGCGCGCCCGAAACTGGTCTGCGGGCGGCGCCTGCATTCAAGGCTGCGCGGAGGACCTCGCCATCGGCCAGATCGTCTCCGGTCGCCTGCGCTGGCACAAACGCGAAGCCGGTCACAACTTCACCGCCGAAGTGATGCGCATCAATCCCGGCGGCGAAATTGCGTTGAGATGGCTGGCGCTCAACGATGCCACCCTTGCCAGAATGGAGCCGCCGGAAGGCTGACGCTGGGGAAATTCCCCTGCCCTCGCACGCGGCCATTCCTCGGGCTAAAGTTTCATCCAACAGCCGTCAAATGTTTTGGGAGGAGCAACAATGCCCGTTACCGCAACCCTCGACACCCCGGAATATGAAACCTTGCTGATCCGCAAGGAAGGCCCAGTCGATTGGCTGACGCTCAATCGGCCAGATACATTAAACGCCATAAACCCGACGCTGAGCGCCGAATTGCAGGACTATTTCGGTCGTCTCTATACCGATCAGAGCGTTCGCATTGTTGTCATCAAGGGTGCGGGCCGCGCCTATAGCGCCGGACTTGACCTGAAGCATCGCGATAATTCAAGCGATGTCAGCTCAAGCGGCGTCGTCGCCGGACTGCGCAGCCAGCGCGCCATCAGCGAGATAGTGATGAAAATGCGCCGTTGTCCGCAGGCCATCATCAGCCTCGTGCACGGTCCCGCCTGCGGCGGTGGTTTTGCCTTTGCACTCGCTTCCGACATTCGTATTGCGGGAGAAAGCGCACGCATGAACGCTGCCTTCATCCGTATCGGGCTTTCCGCTTGCGACATCGGCGTTTCCTACTTCTTGCCGCGTCTCGTCGGCGTCTCTGTGGCGTCTGAACTCATGCTGACAGGCCGCTTCATCAATGCGGACCGCGCCCTTCGCGTCGGCCTCGTCTCAGAAGTCGTGCAGGATGACAAACTCGCAGAGGCGGCACAGCCCTATATCGATGAAATGCTGACGACATCACCGCTCGGCCTGCGCCTGACCAAGGAATGCCTCAACATGTCGGTCGATGCTGGAAGCCTCGAAGCCGCCATTTCAATGGAAGACCGCAACCAGATCCTAGCGGCTCAGACCAACGACTTCCGCGAAGGCATTTCTGCCTTCCTGCAAAAGCGCAGGCCGGTATTCAGCAATAGCTAAGTATTTCAGCCTCATCGATTCATGATTTACAAACCAAGAGCGCCAAAAACCCGCAAAGCGGATGTGCAATAGCGCGTTTGGTGTCATGATTGTCAATTCGCCCAAGCGAGGACCTTCATGCCCGGCTTTCACCTCCAATTTATCGACGATATGGCGAAAGTGCCCTTTCGTATCGGAAAGA
Organism: Parvibaculum sp.; assembly: GCA_049303435.1. Lineage (GTDB taxonomy): Bacteria > Pseudomonadota > Alphaproteobacteria > Parvibaculales > Parvibaculaceae > Parvibaculum. The sequence goes on from JBAQNC010000253.1 coordinate 6,801, forward strand.
GCCGAGCGATCGTCGATCACTGGCAGGAGTTACGCGCCGGTGGTCCGGTGCCGCGTGCGGAGGACATCAACCCCGGCACGATGAAAGCCCTGTTGCCGGAAATTTTCATCTTTGAACTGCCCGATGATGGGTCAGTGCGCTACCGGCTCGCAGGCACGCAAGCCGTCAAGCGCCTGGGCTTCGAACCGAAAGGCATGAACCTGCTTGAGCTGACGCCACCCGACATCCGTCCCTACGTTCTGGGTGCATTCCAGCTTGTCGGCCATCACCATGTTGGCGGTCTGGCACATTTCACTTCTTCGTCAGAAGCACGAAAAGACTACGGTCTCGAATTGGTGCTGCTGCCCATTACCGCCCCCGACAATCAGCCCGCTCGCATTCTGGCCCTGTCAACACGCCTTGAGCCTGAAACCGTGGAATCCGACGAAGGAAAGACAGAAGTCTTCGGCGAGGAAATAGAAAACGCAATCATCTTTAATCTGGGTTTGGGCATCCCGTCCAACCTTCGAGGCCCCGCCCCGGATTGATCCGGCAAAGGAACAACAAGGATCAGCCATGCGCGCTGCGTTCACGCTCGCCTTGCTCGCCTGCCTTGCTGTGTCAGGCGCCGCCCATGCATCAACTTTCAGTGATATCGACTATAAATCCGCATTAGCCGCCCTCGATAAAATCGAAGTCCTGATCGACACCACCCGCACAAGCCTCGTTCAGGGCATGACGCAAGACGACGCCCAGGCCCGCCTGCCCCACCTCAAAGAGCGCCTGCAATGGATGCGCGACACCAAGGTCGCCGCCGCCCGCATCGACACCAGCCACACACTGCGCACCCGCAACGCCGAAAGCCAGCGCGCCCAATGCATCATCATGCGCGCCGGACTGATGGATGAGGCCTTTCAGGATGTGATGGTAAATGTGTCGATGAAGGCACGGGGGGCACGCAAATCGGAGCTATTGCCGATGCAAGATGCCCCCAATACATCCAAAAAATGTAGATAGTTCTTCGGCTTCCGGATTGCTCGCGACTTGGACAAGTAGCCATCCGGGAACGCCACCTGTACCCTCTCGACAAAAACTCCATTCCATGTCACTTTCCGCCGCGTTTTACTTACATTTCTGAAAGCTATTTGGAGGCATGCCATGCCGAGCTACAAGGCCCCGGTCGAAGATTTCCTGTTCCTGTTTCATGAGCTTCTCGAAATCGAGAAACGGACCGATCTGCCGGGCTTTGCAGACCTCACGCCAGACATGACAGGCGCCATTCTGGAAGGCGGCGCGAAGTTCTGCGAGGAAGTGCTGCAGCCGCTCAATCAGGTGGGCGACGAAGAAGGCTGCTACCTTGAAAATGGCGTCGTGCGCACGCCCAAGGGCTTCAAGGAAGCCTTCCGCGCCTATGCCGATGGCGGCTGGAACAAACTCGGTGTCGCCGAGGAGCTGGGCGGCGCGAACCTGCCCTCCGTCATCACTTTCGCTTTCTCCGAAATGGGTTCGTCGTCGAACCAGGCTTTCGCCATGTATCCCGGCCTCACCGGCGCCGCTCTCGGCGCGCTCTGGGCCACCGGCGAAGATTGGATGCGCCAGCATGTGGCGCAGCGCATGGCCGATGGCGACTGGGCCGGCACCATGTGCCTCACCGAGCCTCATTGCGGCACAGATCTGAAACTCATGAAGACCCGCGCCACCCTGCAGGACGATGGCGCCTATCGCCTCTCCGGCACCAAGATCTTCATTTCAGGTGGCGACCACGACATGACGGATAACATCATCCACATGGTCATCGCCAAACTGCCAAACGAAGAAGGCAAATTTGTCGACGACCTATCCACCGTGAACTTCTTCATGGTGCCGAAGATGCTGGTCGATCCGGAAACGGGTGAGATCAAGGGCCCGAACGGCGTGTCGGTTGGCGCTGTCGAAAAGAAAATGGGCATCAAGGGCAACGCCACCTGCGTCATGAATTTCGACAATGCGGTGGCCTATCACCTCAAGGGCCGCGCTCCCGAAAAGAAGACCGAAGACGGCAAGGTCGTGAAGTCGAAATCAGCTGGCATGGCAGGCATGTTCGGCATGATGAACGGCGCGCGCATGGGCGTCGGCATTCAAGGCATCGCGGCCGGCGAAGTCGCCTATCAGAACGGCGTCGCCTATGCGCAGGAACGTCTCGCCGGTCGCTCGCTGACGGGCGCAAAGAACCCGGACGGCCCGGCCGACCCCATCATGGTCTTCCCCGATGTACGGCGCCTGCTCATCTCGTCGCGCGCCTTCGTGGAAGGCGCTCGCGCCCTTGCCATGTATGTGTCATTCCTCTTCTCGGTCGCGCGCTCCTCGACAGATGAAGCCGAACGTCAGGAAGCCGAAGACCTGAGCCAACTCTTTACGCCAGTCATCAAGGCCTACTTCACTGACAAGGGCTTTGAAGCGGCCAACGCCTCGATGCAGGTCTTTGGTGGTCACGGCTACATCCGCGACAACGGCATGGAACAATTCGTGCGTGATGCGCGCATCAACCAGGTCTATGAAGGCGCCAACGGCATTCAGGCGCTCGATCTCGTCGCGCGCAAGATGACATCCAAGGGTGGCCGCGCCACGCTCGCCTATTTCGCCAAGCTCGAAGCCTTCATCAAGGAAAACGAAGGCGACGCAGACATGAAGCCCTATATCGATGCGCTGCGCACCGGCTATGGTCGCCTCGGCGAAGCCGCAGGCTGGCTGATGCAGAACGCGCCGAAGAATTACGACAATGCCGGCGCTGCCTCCTATGACATCCTCAACATCTTCGGCACGGTAACACTCGCCTGGATGTGGGCGCGGATGGCAAAGGTCTCGCTCGCCAAGCTCAAGGAAGGCACCGGCAACCCGGACTTCTACAAGCGCAAGCTGACGCTGGCGCGTTATTGGGCGGAACGCGAAGTGCCCATGACGGCGGGCTGGCTCGAACGCGCCAAGGCGGGCGCCGACGGGCTGATGGAACTCGACGCCGTGAATTTCTAGCCCACGACCGTCAAATTGATGCAGAAAGGGCGCTCTGAAATGGAGCGCCCTTTTTCTTTACTCTATCGCATGAGGTCCCTTTCGCGGCACAATGACCTCTCACCGCAAGAGGCATCGCTATCGTGACACCCGTTCCATTGCCAGCCCCTCATGACGGCACTTCGCTGCTTCTTCCGATCATCTTTCTGGCAGCGTCGGTGATAGCCGTACCGCTTTTCAAGCGATTGAAGCTTGGCTCTGTGGTCGGCTATCTCTTTGCGGGCATCCTCATAGGCCCTTGGGGCTTTGCATTCTTCTCCGATCCCGAAGCTGTGCTGGCGCTGGCCGAGCTTGGCGTCGTCATGCTGCTTTTCATTATCGGGCTCGAACTCAAACCTTCCCGTCTCTGGGCCATGCGCCGCGACATTTTCGGATTTGGCCTGATGCAAATCATAATTTGCGGTGCGGCACTTGCTGGCTGTGCACTTCTGGCAGACCTCAGCTGGCGCACCGCGATTGTCGTAGGCGCCGGCCTAGCCTTGTCTTCGACCGCTTTCGCCGCCCCGCTGATGGAGGAACGCAGCGAACTCACACAGCCCTACGGCCAGCGTTCCTTTGCGATCCTGCTCATGCAGGACCTCGCCATCGTCCCCCTCTTGGCCCTGGTGGCCCTAATGGCACCGGGCGACAAGGCGCCGACGGGCGGCTGGACAGAGACACTTGGCATTCTTGCCGCCGTTGCCGCAGTGGTCCTTTCAGCACGCTATCTGCTCAATCCGCTGTTCCGCTTTCTGGCCAATTCCAACGCCCATGAGATCATGACGGCAGCCGCTCTTCTCGTCGTGCTGGGTGCGGCCTTTGTCATGCAGGCCGCGGGTCTCTCGATGGCCATGGGCGCGTTCCTGTCAGGCGTTCTATTGGCGGAATCGAGCTTCCGCCATGAGCTTGAAGCCGATATCGACCCCTTCCGCGGATTGCTACTCGGCCTTTTCTTCATTGCCATCGGCATGGGCATCGACCTCAATTTGGTAGTTGCCAATATTGGTACGATCGCAACCATCGTGCTCGTGTTGATGACTACAAAGGGCGCGATTATCTATGCGTTGTCGCGCATGTCGGGTTCCGTTCATCGGGATGCACTTCGCATCGCCGGGGTATTGGCGCAAGGTGGCGAGTTTGCTTTCGTGCTTTTCGGCGCCGCTGAAGGCGCCGGCGTCATGACGTCGGTCATCTCCAATCTGCTCATTGCCAGCGTCACGATTTCGCTTGCACTAACACCGCTTGTCTTCGGCCTCGCCAACAGACTGGCGCGCCAGATTCCCGAAGAAGAAGAAATGGAAATGGATTTTTCCGACGCCAAGGGAAATGTCATCATCATCGGTTTCGGACGCTTCGGACAGGTGGTCGCCCAATTTATGTTATCGCAAGGCATTGAGGTAACGGCAATCGAACGAAACGTCGAACAGATTCGCGCGGCGTCGCGATTTGGCTTCCGTGTCTTCTATGGTGATGGCACGCGTCTCGACGTATTGCGCGCGGCAGGCGCGGACAAGGCGTCTCTCATTGCCCTTTGCGTCGTCAATGACGAAGCGTCGGAAAAGATCGTCGATCTGATACAAACGCACTTCCCGCTCGCCAAGCTCTATGCCCGCGCCTTTGACCGACGACAGGCGCTCAACCTGCTACGCAAGAATGTCGATTTCCAGATCCGTGACAGCTACGAGTCCGCCATCGCCTTTGGCGTCGCCTCGCTGGAAGGCCTTGGTTTTACCTATAACGAGGCAAAGGAAGTCGAGGAGGACATTCGCCGCAGGGACGCCGAGCGCATGGCCCTGCAACTCGCAGAGGGTGAAATCCTGGCGGGCAAGAATCTGATGCATACCAGGGCTGTCGTACCCGAACCTCTGGTCCAGCCCAAACACGCTTCGACGGCGCTTAATCCGGAGGCTCAGGAAGCCACCAAAACAGTGCCTAAGGCGCCTGAGACCCAGGATTTCATCGACTGACGACTTGCCGCAAGTGCGACCCTTCATGCTAGGTTCGCCCATCAAAAACATTTCCGAGGAACCAAACATGAAAAATCTCTTCGACGTCAGCGGAAAGATCGCGCTCGTCACCGGGGGCTCGCGCGGCATCGGCGAAATGATCGCCACCGGCTTCGTCGAAGCGGGCTGCAAGGTCTATATCTCGGCCCGCAAGGCACAAGTCTGCAACGAACTGGCTGAAGAACTTTCCAAGCGCGGCACCTGCATTTCACTACCCTGCGACCTCGGCACGCGGGAAGGCATCGAGTTTCTTGGCGCCGAACTCGCAAAGCGCGAAGAAAAGCTCGACATCCTCGTCAACAATGCGGGCGCGGCCTGGGGCGAACCCATCGACGAATATTCCGAAAGCGGCTGGGACAAGGTGATGAACATCAACCTGAAAGGCCCCTTCTTCGTGACGCAGAAAATGCTGCCGCTGCTGCGCAAGGCCGGTACGCACGAAGACCCGGCCCGCGTCATCAATATCGCCTCGGTCAATGGCATCGTGCCGCCAGAACTTGAGACCTATGCCTACTCATCCTCCAAGGCCGGTTGCATCATGCTGACACGCCATCTGGCCGGTCGTCTCGCGCGCGATAACATCCTCGTCAACGCTATCGCGCCCGGCCCCTTCCCGAGCCACATGATGCGCGCAACGCTCGAAACCTTCGGCGAAGAAATCAAGGCGAACAATCCGCGCAAGCGCATTGGCACGCCGGAAGATATTGCAGGCGTCGCCATCTTCCTGTCATCCCGCGCCTCCGCCTATACGACCGGTGCGACCATTCCTTGCGACGGCGGTTCCGCAGAAGTCTGACATTCACATGAAATAGCTGAAAGATCGGACGGGATCAGTCAGAGGCTGGTCCCGTTCCTCTTGATGGCCTTGAATTCCATCCAAGCTTTTGTCCTTGCGCCATGCACCAATTATGCAAGCGCGTTCCAAACCGCGCCTTCGATTGAATTGCCTGATTGACCTGAACATCCTGCAGGGGAGCAGGTGGTATGCTGACTTCCGGAATGGCCATAACGGGCTCGACGATTACAGGCTCATCTGCGTCCGGCGGCAGATCAGCTACTGGTGCTTCGATATTCTGCACCCCGGTCGCGCGAACCGCAGCCGACACAATCGCATCGACGATCTGGTCTATCAACGCCAGTGGCATGTCATGCCCCATGCCATTGATCACACGAAGCTCCGCACCGGCAATATTGGCCGCCGTATCCTCACCGCCCACCACCGGCACGACCGGATCGTCGCGTCCATGCAGCACGACAGTCGGCACATCAACCTGACGCAGAAGTGGTCGACGGTCTCCATCGCTCAGCACCGCAGCCATCTGGCGCATCACGCCTTGCGGATAATAGGCGCGCGCCGCATCTCGCTCGACCCATTCGCGCAAGGTCTTTTCATCCGTCGGAAAGCCGGGACTGCCGATCACTTCATAAGTCTTGATACCCTGCGTAATGACCGATTGGGGATCGCGCCCGGTCGTTGCTTGCGGCATGAACAAGCCAAGCACACGCGCCTTGGGCGGCGGCAACATGGGATTACCCGAGTTCGACATGATGGAGGTGAGCGACAGGCATCGCTCGGAATATTCCGCAGCAATATGCTGCGCGATCATGCCCCCCATGGATGCCCCGACAATATGCGCCTTGTCAATACCCAGCGCATCCATCAGCCCCACAGTATCCGCAGCCATGTCGGACAGGGAATAGGGTGCTAGACTCGTTTTGCCGGAAGCCAATGCAAAGAAGGCATCGGAAACGGCGAAAGCGCGATCCCGTTCGATACGGGACGAAAGCCCCGCATCACGATTGTCGAAACGGACAACCCGATAGCCTTTCGTCACCAGCGCGTGACAAAGCTCGATAGGCCATTGGGTAAGCTGGGCGCCAATCCCCATAATGAGAAGA
>JBAQNC010000254.1:0-2883 GCA_049303435.1 Parvibaculum sp.
GGGGAGGTCGGAGAGCGCAGCGATCCGGGTGGGGGCGAGAAACGCGAGTTTCCTTTGTTGCTCTCGGGCGCTTACGCCGCCACAATGCCGGCATTGAAAATCGGACGCGGGGCCAAGCTCGCGCCACGGAAATCCGGGAGGATATTATGGCTGACGTAAAACTGATCGCCGATGGATTGCTGTTTCCTGAAGGGCCGATTGCGATGCCGGACGGCAGCGTCATTCTGGTCGAAATCAAGGGCGGCAATCTCACGCGCGTGACGATGGACGGCAAGAAGGAAGTGATCGCGCATCTGGGCGGCGGTCCGAACGGCGCGGCGATCGGGCCGGATGGCGCCTGCTACGTCTGCAATGACGGCGGCTTCGAGTGGCATCAGATGGGCGATCTTGTTATTCCGGGTGGCAAGCCTGCCGATTATTCGGGCGGCCGCATCGAGCGCGTCGACTTGAAGACCGGCGAAGTCAAAGTGCTTTACACGGAATGTGACGGCAATCCGCTGATCGGACCGAACGATATCGTGTTCGACAAGGAAGGCGGCTTCTGGTTCACCGATCACGGCAAGGGCGACGGACGCATCCAGCATCGCGGCGCGCTCTTCTACGCCAAGATCGACGGCTCCTATATCAAGGAAAAAGCCTTTCCGATTCTGAGCGCCAATGGCGTCGGCCTGTCGCCTGACGAAAAGACGGTCTATGTCGCCGACACCTATTCGGCGCGTCTGTTTGCCTTCGATGTGATCGCGCCGGGCGAGCTTGGACCGGACGAAGGTATCGGCGGGGCGGGGCGCTATGTCGGCGCCGCGCCGGGGCATACCTACTTTGATAGTCTTGCCGTCGATGCGAAGGGCAATATTTGCGTTGCAACAATCCTCAATGGTGGCATCACGATTTTTGCACCGGACGGCAAGAACAAGCATGTGCCGATCGACGACATTCTCGTGACGAATATCTGCTTTGGCGGCAAGGACTTGAAGACAGCCTATATCACGGCGTCTTCGACTGGCCGGCTGCTTGAAATGGAGTGGGAGACACCCGGTCTGCCGCTCAATTTCCTCAATAAATAGGCGCGAAAACGACAGAAACGTCCGCAGTCGGAATCGACTGGCTGCGGACGAAACTGTCTTCAATTCATAGTTAATGCGTGCCAGACTGTCCCATATGGGAACGGCCCCGGTATCAACCACGGGGCCGCAATTTTGGGAGGACTACCATGCGCGTTTTCTACGGTGTGCTTGTTGCGTCAATAGCGTTTGCCGGTGCGGCCTTTGCCGCCAGCCCCATCGAAAGCCTGTTCGGCAATACCGTCGTGATCACCTCGGCGACGGGCGTGACCAAGGCGATGGTCAATGCCGACAATACCTATGAAACAGTGATGCCCGACGGCTCCAGCGTGAAGGGCACATGGGCGCCCGATGGCGACAATACCTGCTACACGCAGACAGCGCCGGCGCCCGCCGCCGACTACAAGCCTTTCTGCACGGCCAATGTGGCGCGCGCCGTGGGTGACACATGGGACTCCAAGGGTCCCGATGGCACGGACGTGAAATTCGCTCTCGTGGCGGGTCACTGATCCAAACGTTTAAATAAGCGACCTGGCCGACGCGCTGCGAAGTGTGTCGGCCATTTCCGTTTCGCGCTGATTGAAAAGGCGTTTGTAGCGTAAGGCCCCTTAAACATCGGGGCGATATTTAAGGGGTACAGAATCCAACCTGAGGGAGAAAAATAATGCGTTATTTATTGAGCGTTCTGGTGGCGTCTGTTGCGTTGATGGGGGGTGCGTTCGCGGGGAGCGATCCGTTTGCGAGCTATTACGGCAATACGGTCACGGTCACGAATGCCAATGGTTCGCGAGCCGTGCTGATCAATGCAGATGGCACCTATACGCAGAAGCTGGCTGACGGGACATCTTCGGACGGCACATGGAAGATCGAGGGCGATCAGGGCTGCTTCATGACGCCCAATGCCGCGCCTGATGCCAAGCCCTATTGCGTGCCCGCGACGGAACATGCGGTGGGTGACAGCTGGGACCTGACCGCGCCGGACGGCACGGCGGAAAAGGCGACGCTGACAGCGGGACGCTGAGGTTTCATTCGCTGAAATGAGGAGGGCCGGTGCGGGTGCGTCGGTCCTTTTTGTTTGGGGGGACGTTGGGGCCTCGTCCTTCGAGACGCGGCTTTGCTGCTCCTCAGGATGAGGGTTGAATATTGGCTAAAATATAATTCGTCATGGCCCGACTTGATCGGGCCATCCATCTTTCACAACTGATGCCCTGAAGATGGATGCCCCGGTCAAGCCGGGGCATGACGGTGAGAGAGTAAGAGTCTCAGTCCTCGATGGTAATCTTCGGGGCCTGGCGGGCGCGGGCGCCCTGGGCGGCCTTGATGTGGTCGGCGAGTTTGGCGGCGATGGCGATGAAGGTCCTGGCTTCTTCGCTGTCGGGGGCGGAGGCGACGATGGGGGTGCCGGCGTCCGACGTTTCGCGTACCGACATATAGAGCGGCACTTCGCCGAGGAAATCGCAGCCGAGTTTTTCGGCCATGCGGCGCGCGCCGCCTTGGCCGAAGATATAGGATTTTTCGCCGGAGCCGGGGCTGATGAAATAGGCCATGTTCTCGACGATGCCGAAGACGGGGACATGGGTTTTTTCAAACATCGCATAGCCCTTGCGCGCGTCGATGAGGGCAATGTCCTGCGGGGTGGAGACGACGACCGCGCCTGCGAGCGGCACGCGCTGCACCATCGTGAGCTGCGCGTCGCCTGTGCCCGGCGGCATGTCGACGATCAGCACGTCAAGCTCGCCCCAGGCGACGTCGGTCAGCATTTGCGTCAGCGCCGACTGCACCATCGGTCCGCGCCAGATCATGGCGGTGTCTTCTTCCACCA
>JBAQNC010000255.1:0-2028 GCA_049303435.1 Parvibaculum sp.
AGTATCGGCGGCGTCCCCGAGTCCAAGAAGAAGGCTGCGCATATCAAGGCGATAGCACGAGCGGAGCGGAACGCGGATGGAGGGGCGTTGATGGACGATCCCGCCTTCCAGCGCAAACTCGCGGAAATAGAAGTCAAGCTCACCAGTCTCGAATACATGAATCTGCGGATTCTCGCCGATTCAGCGGCGGGAAAGGCGGTTGGACCGCAATCGTCCCTGCTGAAGATCGTCGGCAGCGAGGTTCAGCAGGCCTTGGGCGAGCTCGCTGTCGAAGCCGTCGGATATTATATCGAACCGTTCGAGCAAGCAGCCCTGTCTGGTGGCGTCAACGCACGGGATATAGGCCCTGCCTATACGCGGAATGTGTGGGCGGATTATGGCTATGGCCGCGCCGCGAGCATCTATGGTGGATCGAATGAGATTCAACACGACGTCATCGCCAAGGCGATTCTAAATCTTTGAAAGAGGCGGAAAATTTGGTCTTTTGCCCGCTCGGATATATTCATTATAATCAAAACATAATCACTCAGATCGTTGCCGCGAAAGGTCAGTAGATGGATATCGAGCTTACGAAAGAGGACGAAGCCTTCCGCGCGGAAGTCCGTCGGTTCATTTCGGAAAAGTTGCCTAATGAGCTGGCGGAGAAAGACACAGTGGGCGCGTCTGGCGAGCGCAGCGCGCTCAAGCGCTGGCAGAAAGACCTCTACGAGAAAGGCTGGGTAGCGGTTAATTGGCCCAAACAGCATGGCGGCACCGGATGGACGCCGATGCAGAAGCATATTTTCAACGAGGAGATGGCCGCAGCGAACGCGCCGCGTCTGTCGCCTTTCGGTCTGTCGATGGTCGGCCCGGTAATCTATACCTTTGGCAACGAAGACCACAAAAAGCAGCATCTGGCGGGCATTCTTACCGGCGATGTCTGGTGGTGTCAGGGCTATTCGGAACCGGGATCCGGATCGGACCTCGCCTCGCTGAAGACGAAGGCGGTGCGTCAGGGCGACCATTATATCGTCAACGGCCAGAAAATCTGGACATCCTATGCCCACGAAGCCGATTGGATTTTCTGTCTCGTGCGAACGGATGAGACTTCCAAACCGCAGGAAGGTATCTCGTTCCTTCTGATCGACATGAAGACGCCAGGTATCGAGGTGAAGCCCATCATTTCCATCGATGGCTTGCATCACCTGAACGAAGTTTTTTTCACTGACGTTAAGGTGTCGGTGACGAACCGCATCGGCGATGAAAACAAGGGCTGGACCTACGCCAAGTTCCTGCTCGTCAATGAGCGCACCGGCATTGCAGGTGTTCCTGAGTCCAAGCGCAAGATCGCGCATCTCAGAAAAATCGCGAGACAGGAAAGGCTTGGCGATGGCGCGGCGCTGGCGGACGAGCCGGCATTCATGACGAGGCTCTCTGAAATCGAGGTAAAGCTTACGGGTCTTGAATATACCAATCTGAGGATCGTCGCGGAGGAGGTGGCGGGCCGCCCTGCCGGCCCCTCTTCCTCGATCTTGAAGATTGTCGGGACCGAAGTTCAGCAGGCTTTGTCGGAACTTGCCGTCGAAGCCGCCGCCTTCTACGCCATGCCGTTCCAGAGGGAACATTTGATTGGAATCGCCAATGAAGCGCCCGTCGGACCCGCCTATGCGGTGAGCGCGACAAGTGCCTATAATTTCGGTCGCGCCGCTTCGATTTATGGCGGCTCGAACGAAATCCAGCGCAATGTCATTGCAAAGGCTGTTCTGGGACTTTGACGGACCATCCGGACGTGCGAAAGGCCGCAACAAGCGTTGCGGCCTTTCGGTCATCTGGCGATCAATCTGCCGTTCGAAAGCGCTCAGGCGGCTGTCGAATAGCGCTTCAGCTGATGGTCGACATTGCCGAACTGGGTGTCGATCATAGTCAGACGCTTGAAGTAGTGGCCAACATTGAGTTCGTCGGTCATGCCCATGCCGCCGTGAAGCTGGACGGACTGCTGACCCACGAAGCGACCGGCCTTGCCGATCTGCACCTTGGCGCCAGCGGCTG
>JBAQNC010000256.1:0-6207 GCA_049303435.1 Parvibaculum sp.
GAAAAATTTGGTGGGCGCACAAGGATTCGAACCTTGGACCCGCTGATTAAGAGTCAGCTGCTCTACCAACTGAGCTATGCGCCCGCCGAGGCGATGACCGAAGGCCATGCCGGTGGGAAACCACCAATCCCCGCAAGGCGATGCCTGCAAGGGAGGGCTGCTAATACCAAAGGAATCAGGGCCTGTCCAGCCGCCTTGAGGGGTTTGAAGCGGGTTTGGCGGCACAAAGCGACCGAAGGTGCGATTCAGGCGGAAATCGGCGAAAAATCGGGGCGAAATCCGAGGAAAGCCCGCTCAGAAAAAACCCGTCGGCCCGCGCGAGATTTCGACGTTGCGGTGGATATAGCAGCTCATCAGCAACCCGAAGGCGAACATCAGCGAGAGCATCGCCGTGCCGCCATAAGAGACCAGCGGCAACGGCACGCCCACCACGGGCAGCAGCCCCATGACCATCGCCGTATTGATAAAGACATAGAAGAAGAAACTCACCGCCACGCCCATCGCCAGCAGCCGCCCGAACTGGTTGCGGCATTGCAGCGCCACATTGAGCGAGAATCCCAGCACGATGGCATAGAGCAACAGCAAGGCCATGGCGCCGACAAAGCCCAGCTCCTCGCCCAGCATGGTGAAGATAAAGTCGGTCTGCTTTTCAGGCAGGAAGTTCAGATGCGCCTGCGTGCCCTGCATGAAGCCCTTGCCGAACAGCCCGCCCGAGCCCAGCGCGATCTTGGATTGCAGAATATGATAGCCTGCGCCCAGCGGATCGCGCTCGGGATCGAGAAAGGTGAAGACGCGATTGCGCTGATAGTCGTGCAGCCGGTCCCAGATCACCGGAATGGCGGCCAGAACCGCAATGCCGCTGAAAATGAAATAGCGCCACGCCAGTCCGGCCGCAAAGAAGATCGTCCCGCCCGCAATGGTCAGCAGGATCGCGGTGCCAAGGTCGGGCTGTTTGACGACAAGTCCGACCGGCACCACCACCATCAGCAGCGGCGCCACAAGATTGCGCAGCCGCGAAACCTCGTCATGCGCCAGCCCGTGGAAATAGCGCGCCAGCGCCAGCAGCAGCGCCACCTTCATGATCTCGGACGGCTGCAACTGGATGAACCCCAGATTGAGCCAGCGTTGCGCGCCCATGCCCTTGAAGCCGACAATATCCACCGCCAGCACAAGCGCCAGCGCGACGGCATACATCGGATAGGCGACGCGCATCCAGATGCGAATGTCGATCATCGCCACCACGACCATGATGCCCACGCCCGCGCCGAAACGGATCATCTGCCTGAGCGCCCAGGGCGAAAAACTGCCGTCGGCGACTGAATAGAGCATGGCGAAGCCGATGCTCGAAATCGCCGTCAGCAGCAACAGGAAGCCCCAGTTGAATTCCAGAAGTTTGTCGCCAAGCTTCATGTCGCGCCCGGTAAAACGTCTGAGATCGAACATCAGCCATCCCCCCGGACTTTGGCGGGACCGCCGGAAACCTTCTCAAGCGGAATATTGCGCTCCAGCACCTTCAGCATGATGTCGCGCGCCGCAGGCGCCGCCGCGCCCGAACCCGAACCGCCATGCTCGATCACCACGGACATGGCATATTGCGGCTTGTCGTAAGGCGCAAAGCAGATGAAGAGCGCATGGTCGCGCAAGCGCCAGGCGAGCGTCTCGTTCTTGCGCACCCCGCCTTCGCGTTCGGCCATCGAAATGCGCCGCACCTGCGCCGATCCCGTCTTGCCCGCCAGCTCATAGCCCGGCACCGTGATGCGCGAGCGAAAGGCCGTGCCGCCCGGCTCGTTCGAGACGCCGTTCATGCCGCCTTGCACGACCTTCAGCCAGTCGGGATCCACGTCAATCTGCGGCGCCTCGGGCACAGGCAAGAGATTGCCGCCGACCGCGCGCGTCAGGCGCGGCGTCACCGCCTTGCCGCCATTGGCGAGCCGCGAGACCATCACGGCAAGCTGCAACGGCGACGTCAGCAGGAAGCCCTGCCCGATGCCCGAGATCAGCGTCTCGCCCTGCTGCCAGCCCTCGCCCGTCACGGCGCGTTTCCATTTCTGGTCGGGCACGATGCCGGGCTTCTCGCCCGGCACGTCGAAATCGAAGGTCTGGCCCAGCCCGAATTCGCGCGCCACCCTGGCGATATTGTCGATGCCGATGCGCTTTGCCACATCATAGAAGTAGATGTCGCAGGAATGCTTGAGGCCATCGTGCATGTCCATCATGCCGTGCCCGGTCTTCTTCCAGCAATGGAAGTAGTGATTGCCGAGCTGGTATTGCCCGGTGCAATTCACATGGTCCCGGGGATCGACGCCCGCGCGCTGCGCCGCGATCGCCGTTACGGTCTTGAAGGTCGAGCCAGGCGGATAGAGCCCCGCAATCGACTTGTTCGTCAGCGGCAGATAGGGATTGTCGAGCAGCGCCTTATAGGCGGAGACGCCATAGCCCGTGTTGAACTGGTTGGGATCGAAAGCCGGTGTCGAGACACAGGCAATGACGTCGCCTGTATGAATGTCCATCACCACGGCGCTGGCGCTTTCGTCCTTCAGGCGCTCACAGGCAAATTTCTGCACTTCCATATCGAGCGTCAGCACGACTTCCGCGCCCGCCTTGCCGTCATCCTTGGAGAGCTCGCGGATCACACGGCCATAGGCATTGACCTCGACGTGGCTCGCGCCCGCCTCGCCGCGAAGCTTCATGTCATAGGTTTCTTCGATGCCCGCCTTGCCGATGCGAAAGCCCGGCAGCTTCAGCAAGGGTTCGTCGGGCGCCTTGTCGAGGTCGCGCTGATAGACGGGCGTCACATAGCCCACAACATGCGCGAGATCCGTCGAATAGGGATAGTAGCGCGTCTCGCCCACATCGGGCTGCACGCCGGCAAGATCGGGTTCGTTGACATTGATCTGCGCAAACTGATCCCAGGTCAGGTTTTCACTCACGGTCACCGGCATGAAACGTGGCGCACGCTTGATATCGCGCAGGATACGCTTGTGCTGATCCGGCGTGATTTCGACGATGCGCGCGAGGCGGTGCAGCGTCTCTTCCACGTCCGGCGTCTGCTCGGCCACCAGCACGGCGCGATAATTCTGTCTGTTGGTCGCCAGCACCGTACCGAAGCGATCGACGACACTGCCCCTGAGCGGCGCGATGAGGCGCACGTTGACGCGGTTTTCTTCCGCCAGCATCCGGTATTCGTCGGACTTGGAAATCTGCAGATAATACATTCGGGCGCCCAGCAGCGCGAAAGCCGCCGCCTGCCCGCCGCCCAGAATGATGGCGCGACGCGAGAACGTCTTGTAGCTGGATGAATCTCTGCGATCGATGGCCACGAGGCTTACTCTCTCCCCTATGCCGAAGGAAGAATACGACGCTCGATGCGTCCGAACAAAAACGAAAACAGCGGAAACACGGCTACTGTCACCAGAATATAGGTCAGAACCGGGCTCACCGGCAGAAACATGCCAAAAGCAATGGACGCAATCGCCCAGCTCACAACGCCCGTGATCATCCCCACGACGAAAAAACCGAACCAGAAAACCGAAAAAGGCGCATTCGCCATCAGGAAGCGCTGGGTCAGCACGACAATATAGACGAGCACATAGGTAAAGGCCCAAAGCCCGATCGGTCCGCCCGACAGAAGATCGGTCAATAACCCCACCGCAAAAACCGCATAGACCGGAAACATGTCAGGCCGCACCACCGCCCAGTAATAAATCGCCATAAGCGCAAAGGCCGGCATACCCGTCATCCCGAAAATGCGCCCCACCGGCACAAAGGAAAGCAGCACACAAAAGACCCCGATCACGAAGGGCAGCGCCATGGTGACGACGCGGCTGGCGCGCGCGGCAGGCGTCGGCGAATAGGGATCGAGGCGCACCATCATTCCGTACCCGCCGTATCTGTCCCGCCCGGCGTGATATCCTCCGCTGGCGGCGGCGGCGTATCGAGTTCCTCGACATCGGCAGGATCGGGAACAGCCTGCATGGCGACCGGCGCAGCCGCCACAGGCTTCTTCGTCTTGACGGCATCGGTTGTAACGGGCTTTGCCTTTTCGGCCTTCCGCTTCACCGGCAAGGGTTCGGCAGGCGGCAAGGGCGGCACGCCGGTCGGCACGGGCGTCGAGGAGACCGCCGGGCCTTTCAGCACATCCGGCGGGTCCTGCCGTTTCACATCCGTCGGAAAGGCATATTTGAGCACGCGCACATAATCGAGCCGCTCGCGATTGGCGAAACTCTGAACGCGCAGGATGCCGTCGCTTGTCTGGATCACCAGCCCCACCGGCAGGCCCGGCGGAATAAGCCCGCCGTCGCCCGATGTCACCACGCGGTCGCCCGGCGACACGCTGCTGGTCGCCAGCAGGTAGTCGAGGCGAGGCCAGTTGGTATTGTCGCCGGCCAGCACCGCCTTGTAGTGCCCCGGTTCGACCACCACAGGCATGCGGCTGTTGAGGTCGGTCAGCAAAAGTACGCGCGACGCCTGCTTGCCGGTCGAAACGATACGACCGATCAGCCCGTCCGTGTCGATCACCGCATCGCCGCTTTTGGCGCCCTGCTCCTTGCCGACATTGACGATCACCGTATCGACGAAAGGCCCGCCATTGTCGCTGACGACGCGACCGCTGACATAATTGATACTGGGGTCGACCTGCACATTGAGCAGCGCTTCATAGCGCAAGACCTTGGCCTCGAGCTTCAGCGCCTTTTCCCTCCAGGCCATAAGCCGCGCGTTTTCCGCGCGCAGCCGTTCGTTCTCGTCGAACACATAGGCATATTCATCCGTGCGCTCGACAAGGCGACGTGCAGCGGAGACAGGTCGTGAGGCGATTTCAAGGAGAGGCGCGGTCATGTCGGTCACGACCTGACGCGCCTGATCGAAGACATAAGTTTCCGCGCGACCCAGCAACAGCAGGGCTGCCGCCAGCGTCAGCATGAAGACGAGCGAAATCCGACCGGATATTTCCCGGATAGGCATTCCTGAACGGTTCGGATCAATCGCCAACTATCGTGCTTCCGCTGCCCTCTCGGCCCCGTTCGCCGCCCCGGTTCGCTTTATGGCGAACGCATGCCCCGGCTAAACTCGAACGATGCCTGCCTAGTACACAGACGACAAAACGTGTTTCATCGTCTTGATATGTTCAAGCGCCTTGCCCGTGCCGAGCGCCACGCAGGAAAGCGCATCGTCGGCGATGGACACAGGCAGACCTGTTTCGTCCCGCAATACCTGATCGAGATTGGCCAGAAGCGCGCCACCGCCGGTCAGCACGATGCCCTTGTCCACGATATCGGCGGCGAGTTCCGGCGGCGTCGCTTCCAGCGCCACTTTCACAGCCTCGACAATCGCGCCCACAGGCTCGGCCAGACTTTCGGCGATCTGGCGCTGACCGATACGAATTTCCTTCGGCACGCCGTTCATCAGGTCGCGGCCCTTGATCTCGATGGTCATGCCATCGCCATCGGCGGGAATGGCGGCAGAGCCGACTTCCTTCTTGATGCGTTCGGCCGATGCTTCACCGACAAGCAGATTATGGTGACGTCGGATATAGGCGATGATCGCCTCATCCATCTTGTCGCCGCCGACGCGCACAGAGCGCGCATAGACGATGCCGCCAAGCGACAGCACCGCGACTTCGGTCGTGCCGCCACCGATATCGACAACCATCGAACCGGTCGGCTCCGTCACGGGCAAGCCCGCGCCGATGGCGGCCGCCATCGGCTCTTCAATGAGATAGACGCGACGCGCGCCTGCCGACAAAGCGGATTCCTGAATGGCGCGGCGTTCGACGGCGGTCGAGCCGGACGGCACACAGACGATGATCTGCGGATTGGCGAAAGAGCGGCGGTTGTGAACCTTGCGAATGAAATGCTTGATCATTTCTTCGGCGACTTCGAAGTCGGCGATGACGCCATCGCGCATGGGCCGGATCGCCTGGATATTGCCCGGTGTGCGGCCCAGCATCAGCTTGGCTTCTTCGCCCACGGCCAGAACCTGTTTCTTGCCACCTTTTTCGATAATGGCGACGACCGACGGTTCGTTGAGCACGATCCCGCGACCCTTCACATAGACGAGGGTATTCGCGGTTCCGAGGTCAATCGCCATATCGGCGGAAAACATGCCGAGCAGTCCGGAAAGCATGCTTTTTATCCTTCAACTAATTGGTCGATGATACGCAGCGACGATGCGCGCCCTGTCGACGGGTGAGAGTGTCATGAATTATGG
>JBAQNC010000257.1:0-2086 GCA_049303435.1 Parvibaculum sp.
AGAACGCGTATCATCTCAGCAAACAAGGCGCGCTTGTCTGCGGGATGGACAAGATTGAGAACACAATTCGAAACGATGACATCGACACTATCGGACGCGACCAGTGGTTCAGCCTCCGAGGCGGCGCGAAGTCTGTCAACAAAAGCCAGATAGTCCTCGGCGCTTCGAATGGGGGTTTCGCCGAGATCGCTGTCGACCAGATCGACATTGGTCGTCAGATCCTGGATGCGGCCCCTCAGAAACGTAACATTGTCATAGCCGATAGCCGCGGCAACCCGAGGTTGGTTTTGTCTCGCGAGATCAAGCATTGCCGGATTGAAATCAACGCCAAGAACCTGACCTGTCGGCCCGACGACCTGAGAGGCTATGAAACATATTTTTCCTCCACCGCTGCCCAGATCGAGAACCGTCTCTCCCTCTCTAACAAATGCGGAAGGATCGCCACACCCATAATCCCGATCGAGAACTTCCTGAGGTATGGCTTTCAGGTACTGCGGATCATAACTCACAGGACAACATAATGCCGCCTCGCGCTCTACCGCAGCATCCGCATAACGTTGTAAGACATTTTGCTCGATATTCATTTTACCCCATACTTTCAAACAAGAATTTTATCATCCGCGTCATCTGTCTTTTTCCGACACTTTGGCGCACAGCAAAAGAGAGATCACCGCCTGTTCAGTGGTGACAGAAACCGTCACCTTCGCCGTTGAGCTGGACAGGCGGGCACGGTGTTGATCCGTAAGAGCAGAACACACAGCAATCCCCTATCTTTGGACGCAACAGGGCCCCACAGCTCACGCATTCGTAGAAAAACTGGCAAGCATCGGTCGGCATCTCCTCCACTCGGCGGTGCGCGCAATGTGGACAGGTGATCTCGGAAAAAACTTGAGGCTGCTGCATTGTTGAACCGATCATGACGACATTGCCGGTGACCCGGACTTGCCTATCGCGGTCACTTTATCGACGACATCGGAACCCCGGGAATCTTGGCAAACCATCGACATTACAAAAACCATCACCATTTCCAGAAAATTCAGAACCGCGTTGTCAAAGTAGTCAGCCAAGCCGGCGAATGATCAACCAGCCAGGCTTCCAGTGTTTTATCGAGACCGGACAAAATCAGGACGGCCATCAAGAGCATGATCGACCCCAACATCATTTTGCCAAACTTGCCTGCATTTATAAGTTTACCGCGCACTTTCAGCATGGCTGAACGAGACAGATAAGCTAAAGCCAATACAGGTAGCGCCGCGCCAATGCTGAATGCGCCCATCAACAACGCCACCTGGAGCAAACTTGTTCCCTGGCTTGCCAAGAGAATGGCCGCCCCCAGCGTAGGTCCGACGCAGGGAGTCCACACGACGCCAAGTATGAGGCCAATAGCGAACTGTCCTTCCAGACCATCCAGGGGCAAGCGCGTAATCAGCCCGTCGCCCAGATCGCCGATACTTGCCGTGGCAAGGGCGAAACGTTGCTGCAAGGCCGTTGACATCAACACTACGCCCAAGAAGCCGAGAATGACGGCAGCTGTTGTGCGGAAGATTGTCACGTCAATTCCCAGGGCCGCTCCGGCCCATGCCAGGGTGGTGCCGATGGCTGCGTAGGAAATCGCCAGACCGCCTGCCAATGCAAGCGGAGCCCGGGGATGAGCATTGGCAGCGGAGCCGAGCAGGATCGGGATGATGGGAAGCACGCAGGGCGAGAGCGTCGAGAGCACTCCCGCCAACAACCCGAAACCATAAGACGCAAAACCGAATGTCATCACTCAGTCCACGGCCTTCTTGATAAGGTCCTCGATGCCGACCCTTGTCGTGTCACCGACCGAACGCCCCACTTCCTTGCTACCCCTAAAGGCGATCAATGTGCTTTGCAGACCAACCTTGTAGTGCCTGAGTAATGTTTTTTAGGTGTCAAAATCGATCTCGAGCGTCGTCACGTCCTTATACGCTGGTTCTCCCATCAACTCACCAATGATGGGCTTCTGAGCCCTGCATGTCGGGCACCAACCCGCGTGAACAGCCAGGAGCACCGGCTTTCCTTGAGACGCGAGCAAATCGAACTGAGCCTGCGTATAGGGCTCAAT
>JBAQNC010000258.1:0-5667 GCA_049303435.1 Parvibaculum sp.
CGGAACCACGGCGTCAATTTTAACAAGCGGGTCATTCTTGGCATCCAATCCAGCATAGCGATTGGCAATGTCAAAAAATCCCAGCTGGCTCATGTTCATCATCCCAAATCCTCAAAAATCACGCTAATGGAATTCTCACAGAACTTGTCAAATGAGGGGGTATTTATAGAGGTGCCCTTTATTCCAATAGCCCGAATTCTTTCAGGGCAGGACAAAAGTTGTCGTTGTCGTGGGATGCACGCGTTAATTTGTAGATAGCGAATCTCTGTAGGCGCGTGAGAGTTGACCAGGCGGTCCACTCAATTCCGTCAATGCCGGACGAAGCTGCAAAGGCATGTACTTGATCAGGTACTCGGGTTGGATCCTCCCAAGGCGTTTCCATATCACATTTCAAATAGACGACGTCCTGATGTGGCACCGCCTCGATGAGTGACACAACCATGTCGCTGTAGGCCTGAATTTGGCGGTCCATAATGCATCCCACTTGGGCCAATTTGGCTCGGTTTTCGCGCCCGATGCGGCTCCATTGTTTCAGCGATAGTTTGATACCGCACAGATCGAGATTGAAGCGGACGACCATAGGAATGCAACGCATCGTGCCCGCAAAATCGCGTTCGAACTCAAAAATCATAAAGCACACTCCATCTGCGTATTCTGCGCATCGTTCATCGTTGACCCCGCATGTTCGAACATGAACGAAACACCTATTTTCGCGTCAGCAAATACCTGTCCAACTCCGATCAAAATCGGTTGATCGAGGTCAAAGACAATGATCCCTTTGGCAAGGTCACGCAGATTGCACAGCACGCGTGTCTCGTTTCGCCGCGTCAGAGCGGACACGATGACGACTGGTGTGGCAGGCGACGCACCTTCGCGCATTAGTCGGCGCGACAATTCGCCAGACATGCGACCGCCCATGTAGAAGATCGTTGTCGTATGTGCGCGCGCGAAAGACACCCAATCAAGGTCATCGGGCAATGCACCTTGCCGGTTATGCGCGGTCACAAAGCGAACAGATTGCGCGCGATCGCGATGCGTCAGCGACACGCCGCAAGTCGCCGCCATAGCGAGCGCAGATGTAATGCCCGGCACAACAGTTACCGCGATCCCCTCGGCCCTCAGCGCAGCCATTTCCTCGCCGCCACGACCGAAAATCATCGGGTCGCCGGACTTCAGCCTAACCACGTGGTGTCCTGCTTTCGCCAGCTTGATCATCGTTGCGTTAATGTCATCCTGTTTGCAACTCAGCCGCCCACCGCGCTTGCCGACCAACATGCGACGAACTTCTGAGCGCGCAAGGTCCAGAATTTCATCGGACACAAGATCATCAAACAGTATGACGTCGGCCGATTGCAGCGCGCGCAGCGCCTTGATGGTCAGCAAATCAGGATCACCTGTGCCCGCCCCGACCAAAGTCACGCGGCCCGGCCCGCCTTTGGACATAGAAATATCTTCACTCGGCAGCGATGACACTATGCGCATCTATAAGTCCTTTGATTTCTGTCCGGCAAGAGCCGCAATTCGTACCGGCCTTAAGCAAACGTCCGATTGCATCGACATCGCGGCATCCCCCGCCGGTGACGGCAGAAGTGATCTGATTGACGCCGATCGAAAAGCAAGCGCATACCGTCGCACCACGATCCGGCTGGTCCGCGCCCGCACGCCCCGCCACCACCCGGTATCGCTCACCCACGTTGATATGACTTTTGGCCAGTTGTTCGATGGCCCATGAGCGCGAAACGGATGCAGGACGCGCGGAAAAAAAGACAGCACCGGTCAGCACATCACCATCAAAGAAGGCAAACCGGTCGTGCCCCCGATCCCGGTCGCGATAAACGAGTACAGGCGCATCGTCCGACACACCGACAAGGGAACGCGCCAACTCTTCTGCGTCGTCCGTGCCCTGCGCCGACGCCATTTCAAAACGCCAACCACCATCGCATACGGCACGGGCCCAATAGTCGGCCTTTATTCCCTCAGGTCGTGTTCGACAAATCGCAAAGCCGTAGAGCTTGGCCGCGAAGGGGTGCACATGAACGCGAGAAGATTTCAAGGCCGGTTGACCGGAGAAAGGATCAACCACAGGCGCGACCAGTACATCGACCCGTGCCGCACTTGCATGTTCATCGGTCCAATGCATTGGCACGAACACGCAACCTTCTTGCACTCGGCGCGTCAACAGCGCTCGCACGAGGATGCGACCCTGCGCATTTTCCAGTTCCACCACATCGGCATCAGTAATGCCAAGACGTGTCGCATCCGTCGGATGGATCTCCACAAAAGGCTCTGCCATATGTGCAGAGAGCCTGTTGCTCTTGCCCGTCCGCGTCATCGTGTGCCACTGATCGCGGATACGGCCCGTGTTCAGTGTAAAGCGACCATCGCCAACGTCTTCTGTGGTCTCGTCGGTTCTGATCGCAATAAATCTGGCCTTACCGTCCGATGTCGAAAACTCGCCATTACCATAGAGCCGTGATGCATCAGATGATACGCCTCGCCTTTGCGGCCACTGGAAGGGTGCTAGTTTGTTATAGTCGCAAGAGTTGACGCCCCCGTATGCGCCAATGTCCAAAGTGCGGCTACCATCATTTTCGAAACCTGTCAGCGCCGCATATTCTGCAAAAATCTCGTCCGGTCCCTGATAGGAAAATGCTTTGCCGAACCCCATGCGGCGTGCGACTTCCGACACAATCCACCAGTCTGGTTGCATATCGCCGACGGACGGCAAAAATTTTCTCTGACGAGAAATACGCCGTTCCGAATTGGTGACAGTGCCGTCCTTCTCGCCCCATCCCGTCGCGGGAAGGCGCACATCGGCAAGCGTCATCGTGTCGGTGTTTGCCGAAATATCCGAGACGACGACAAAAGGACATGCCTTCAACGCGGCTTTCACAGCATCGGCGTCAGGCATGGAAGAGACAGGGTTTGTCGCCATGATCCACAGCGCCTTGATCTTACCCTCACCCACCGCCTGAAACAGATCGACCGCTTTCAGTCCGGCCTTCTGTGCGATGACGGGCGATTGCCAAAAGCGTTGCACACGGTCACGGTCTGCCGGGTTTTCGAGTTCCATATGGGCAGCCAGCATATTGGCAAGCCCGCCCACTTCGCGTCCGCCCATCGCATTGGGTTGCCCCGTCACCGAAAAGGGGCCGCACCCCACTTGCCCGATCCGTCCGGTCACCAGATGACAATTGATGATGGCATTGACCTTATCTGTGCCGCTCGCCGATTGGTTGACCCCCTGACTATAGACTGTCACCACCTTTTTCGTTTCGGCAAAGAGGCGGAAAAAAAGTTGCAGGTCGTCGGCGGCAAGACCGGTGCGCTCCAACAATTGCGGCGTCGTCAGGCGGCGCGCCACTTCAAGCGCATCGGAAAACCCTTCCGTGTGGTGCACCACATAGTCGGCGTCGATGTAGGCGTTGTTGGCTAGATAGGCGAGAAGCCCGTTAAAAAGTGTCGTGTCGCCATCCGCCTTGATCGGCAAGTGCAGGTCCGCGATCTCCGCCGTTGTCGTGCGGCGCGGGTCGATGAGGACGATCTTCATCTGAGGTCGCGTCACCTTGGCGGCGGCAATACGCTGAAAGAGAACCGGATGGCACCATGCAAGGTTGGAGCCTGTCAGTACGATAAGATCGGCTTCCTCAAGGTCTTCATAATTGCCGGGCACCACATCAGCGCCGAAGGCGCGACGATGGCCCGCGACACTTGAGGCCATGCAGAGACGCGAATTGGTGTCGATATTGGCTGAACCTATAAATCCCTTCATCAGCTTGTTAGCGACGTAATAGTCTTCGGTCAGCATCTGGCCGGACACATACAAGGCGACCGCATCGGGCCCGTGTTCTGTAATTGTCTTTTTGAATGTGTCAGCCACGAGATCAAGAGCGGTATCCCAGGATACGCACTCGCCCACCACTTCAGGATGCAAAATGCGCCCATCGAGGCTCACTGTTTCGCCAAGGACCGACCCTTTGGAGCAGAGCCGCCCGAAATTCGCCGGATGATCTGGATCGCCTTTGACCGACACCTCGCCTTTTGCGTTCATCGACGCAATGACACCACAGCCGACGCCGCAATAAGGGCAGGTTGTCTTGACAGATCCTGTGGCGTCCGTCTCCATCGGTCAGCGACCTTCCTGCGAACCGTCAGACGGGAACGACAAGAAAATATCGTTGCCGTCGAGCCGCACGGGAAAGCGCACGACCCTGCCCTCGTCTGCGCCGCAGGCTTCGCCCGTATCGAGCGCGATCACCCAATTGTGTAGCGGGCAGGTGACGCAATCACCGTGAACAATGCCCTGGCTCAGCGGACCCTGCTTATGCGGGCATTTGTCTTCCAGCGCGAAAACACGATCATCGGCAGTACGGAAAACAGCAATCGTCATCGACCCTGCTTTCACGCGACGCGAGCCTTGCCGCGGAATGTCGACGAGTTTGCCGACGCGCACCCAGTCCATTGCCATCACGCTCATTGGGCCGCCTCCAACGAGATCGTCGCCATGGGGTTGAACTCGTGCTTGTCCTTGCCCGACACGCGTTCAGACCAGGGGTCCACCTGTGCGAAAGACTGCGAATAGACAAAGCGGGCAAAATAGGCGCGACGCTTTTCACGGTCATCCATGATCTGACGACGAATTTCTTCGACGCCGATGCGCTTTGTCCATTTATAGATACGTTCGAGATAGCGCGCCTGTTCACGATACATCTGCACCAGCGCTACAATATGCTCAAGCGCTTCGTCTTCAGTCACTACATGACCGAGTATTTCAGTTCCCTTGATGTCGAGGCCAGCGGCTCCGGCAAAGTGAATGTCAAATCCTGAGTCAACGCAGACCACGCCGACGTCCTTACATGTCGCTTCCGAGCAATTGCGCGGGCAACCGGACACGGCCATCTTCACTTTGGCAGGCGTCCACGATCCCCACATGAATTTTTCGATACGGATGCCAAACCCGGTCGAATCTTGCGTACCGAAACGGCACCAATCCGTGCCGACGCAAGTTTTTACAGTGCGTAGACCCTTGGCATAAGCATGACCGGAAACAAATCCAGCTTGCCCGAGGTCCGCCCAAACCGCAGGCAGGTCTTCCTTGGTGATGCCCAGCATGTCGATACGCTGACCGCCGGTTACTTTGACTGCCGGAATGTTGAACTTGTCCACCACATCGGCGATGGCGCGCAATTCCTTGGCACTCGTCATGCCACCCCACATGCGCGGCACAACAGAATAGGTGCCGTCTTTCTGGATATTGGCGTGCACGCGTTCGTTGATGAAGCGCGACTGGTAATCATCGGCATATTCGTCGGGCCAGTCGCAGACGAGATAATAGTTGAGCGCTGGACGACACTTCGCGCAGCCGCCGGATGTCATCCAGTGCAGTTCCTGCATCACAGCGGGAATGGTCTTCAATTCCTTCGCCTTGATCAGGCGGCGCACGTCATCATGCCCCAGTTCCGTGCAGCCGCACATAGGTTGCACAGCGGCAGGGTTGTATTCACCGCCGAGCGACAGGCTCAGCAATTGTTCAACGAGGCCCGTGCAGCTGCCGCAGGAGGCCGACGCCTTCGTTTGTGCCCTTACACCATCGAGTGTTGTGATGCCCTTGGTCGTGATGGCCGTGGTGATCTGCCCTTTGCATATGCCGTTGCATCCGCAGATCTC
>JBAQNC010000259.1:0-1978 GCA_049303435.1 Parvibaculum sp.
GTATTGCCGGACGCGCTCGCCAAGGCAATCGTCAAACGCCGCAGCGAGATCGTCGATTGGCTCCTTCATCATGACTATGAGAAAGGTTGGACTCAGGCCTATAGCCTCGATCAGAAGTCCGCAGAACAGACTGCGAATTTTCTGCTTTATTCATCGCTAACGACTGTCGCGCGTCGGCCCGGGAGCACAGCGTCTTGGACCCAGAATTGGCCTTATGAGCCGCTTGTTGGCAACACGCCGACGACTAGCACCTTTATGTGGACCTGGATAAGCATTTGTTTCACATTTTTTGCATTCGGTGCGGTGCTTTTCATCTACGAGCGCTATCTTAACGGACCGGATGAAGCGCCGATGGATCCGGTGCTGGTGAAGTTCAGAGCGCTGACGCCAAGCCAACGAAAGATATGGAAATACTTTCTTGTCGTTGCGGCTGTCCTGCTCGTGCAAATCCTGGTTGGTTCGATTATGGCGCACTATTATACCGAGCGCGCTAGCTTCTACGGGATACCGATTGATCGTTACATCCCGTTCAATTTTCTGCGCGATGTGCACATCCAATCGCCAATCGTCTGGATCGGTGTGTCGTGGATCGGTGCGGCCTTGTTTTTGGCGCCGGCCATTGCCGGTCGTGAGGCTAAAGGGCAGGCGTTTCTGGTCGATGTGCTCTTTTGGGCAACAGTATTTGTAGTGGTCGGCGCCCTTGTCGGCAATTACCTCGGCATCATGGGCTATATTGACAAGGGCTGGTTCTGGTTCGGCAATCAAGGTCTGTCATACATCCAGCTCGGCCGAGCTTGGCAGATCGGCTTCTTTGGCGGGCTCGCGATTTGGAGTGTGCTGGTGTTCCGCGCGCTGTGGCCGACGCGAGAGGGGCTGCGCGCCGCGACACTTGAATTCTGGACAGGTCGCATTCGCCTCGAGCATTTGATTTGGGCTTCCACTATCAATATCGCAGTACTCTACTGCTTCGGCATGATTCCACTCACCGGTATCGAGAAGAGCTTCACCATCTCCGATTTCTGGCGCTGGTGGGTGGTACATCTGTGGGTGGAACAGAGTTTTGAGTTTTTTGCCGCCGCGATGAGCGCCTATCTGCTCATGGCGGTAGGCCTCGTGTCGCGTCAGCTAGCAGAGAGGTCGGTATACCTTGAGTTGATTCTGATTTTCCTTGGCGGCGTGCTTGGCACCGGTCATCATCTATATTGGGCTGGCGAACCCGGCATCTGGGTCCCGCTCGGAACAATGTTTTCGTTTATCGAAGTCTTGCCGTTGGTACTGCTGGTGATCGAAGCCATGCAGCATCATCGCCTGATCAAAGCCCACGGTGATTTCAAGTACGGCCTAGCCTACCTCTACATTATTGGGGCTGCTTTCTGGAATTTTGTTGGGGCGGGTGTGTTTGGTGGCGGCGTCCTCAACGCGCCACTTGTGAACTATTACGAGCACGCGACATTTCTGACACTGAATCACGCTCATACTGCGCTGTTTGGCGCCTTTGGGTTGCTCGGTATAGGTTTGATCTACTTCTGTCTGAGATATGTTGCGGGTGACAGCCAACCCTTCAGCGAGAAGGTCGGGCGCTGGGCATTCTGGCTCTACAACGTTGGCCTTGTGATGTGGATATTGCTCAATTTCTTCCCCATCGGTTGGCCGCAGTTGGCTGCTGTCTATGAACACGGTCTGGCCTTTGCGCGTAGTCAGGAATTTTATGATACCACCGTATTCTGGCAGTGGATGAGGATGCCGGGCGACATCGTGTTTGCACTTGGCGCCCTGTTAATGGCGTGGGATTTCCTTGTGAAATCGCGACCACTTATGCCGCGTTTGTTCCAGCTCTTTGTGCCTGCGCCGCGCGCACGGATTGCGGAGGCGGCGGAGTGAGCCTCACGATCGAGGAACGGCTGGCGAGCAAAAATGTAGTGTTCTTGAGCTATGGTTTTCGGCCGTTCTTTTTGGCATCGGCGCTTTGGGCGATTAT
>JBAQNC010000260.1:0-2050 GCA_049303435.1 Parvibaculum sp.
GATGGCAAGGAAACCTGTAGACATTGAGGAAGCAAACTTTAACCCGGCTTCGGTATTTCAAAACCCCGAGGCCGTGTTGGAGCACAGAGGAATAACCAAAGATCAGAAGATCGAAATCCTCCGTCGCTGGGAATATGACGCGAGTGAGAATTGCGTCGCTGTCGAGGAGGGAATGCTTGGTGGTGAGAACGACCTGCTAAGACGCATCCTGCTCACCCTCGGCAAACTTACCGGTGGAATTGACGTGGAAAAAGTGGCACCAACGAAGCAACATGGCATTTCGCGTTCAATGACCAAACCCGAATAACGAACCTGTTGGCATTCGTTCTCGTGTCACTTGCTAAGAACGATAACAAGGGCGACGAGAACGCCGGCACCGAGTGCAACAAGGCTATATCTACGCGGTTCTCTTTCCGACTGGGGAAGCAGATGCGTAGCGCCAACATAAACGAGGGCACCGGCCGCAAGAGAAAGCAAGGCACCGAGCGTCGGCGCATCAATATGGCTCACGAGTGGATAGGACGCCAGCATACCAAGCGGCGTTGTCAAGGCGGCCGCCAGAAAGGCCAGCGCAAATGCCGCTTTCTCGCCAAATCCCCCACGCAGCAGCAGAACATAGGTGACGATTCCTTCTGGAAACTCGTGCAGCACCATGCCGGTAGCGGCCAGCACGCCTGTGAAAGTGCTGACAGCGAATGTGATGGAATATATTGCCCCGTCGATAAAAGAGTGAAAGCCGATGCCGAGCATTGGGACTAGGCCGATGCCATATTCGATGCTGGTTGGTCGATCGCATACATAAGCCGTAATGAAGCGATTGATAAAGTGCATCGAAAGATAGCCGAGGAGCAGAAACATTGGTGCTCCCGGACTCATCTGAAATGCCTTGGGAATGATGTGAAGGAAGGAAACGGAAATCAGCGTTCCTGCGGCGAAACAAGCAAAATAGGTCGTGTTCCGCCGCCCCCAGTTCTCAAAGCGTCGAATGACAAGTATACCTGTCGTCGTCACTAGAGCGGCGAGAGCGCTTGCGAGAAAGGCGGTCCAGAAGTAGCCGTTCATGCGCGAACTCCAAGTTAATGCAGACGGAATGAGGCGAGCTACGTCATTCTAGCATGGGCTTGCGCCATCGATTCTCTGTAGATTTATCCCCAGATTGTGGCAGGCTCATAATGAAAATAAGCAATGGCAAACAGTCTATGTTAAGCCTTTTTAAACGACCGAAGAATACCGGGTATTCGAGGCAGCAATAAGGGGGAGTAACGATGTCCGACGGAAAGAAAGAAAACATTCGCGAGGCCGTCGCCGTTTTCGAAACCGTAGAGACCTTGCAAGCGGCCATTGATGAGCTAGAGAGTTCAGGCTTTGACCGAGCCGAACTCAGCCTTCTTGCAAGCGAACATGCTGTCGAGGAAAAGCTTGGTCATGTATACAAGAGAGCCGAGGAACTCGAAGACAATCCCGACATTCCCACCATAGCTTATGTCTCGACGGAGGCCATCGGTGATGCGGAAGCGGCCTTGATCGGCGCCCCTATGTATATCGCCGCCTACACAGCTGCCGGTGTCATGGCTGCTGTCGGTGGTCCGCTCACCGCAACCATTGCTGCAAGCTTGGTGGCCGGGGGAGCCGGTGCAGCAATTGGCGGCGTCCTTGCCGCAATGTTTGACAAGCATCATGCAGACTATTTGCAGAAGCAATTGGAACATGGCGGGCTGCTTCTCTGGGTTCGCACCCGCGACGCCGAACATGAAAAGAGAGCAGTAGAAATCTTGTCGAAACATTGCGCACATGATGTCCACGTCCACGGATAATCTTTTCTATGTGATCGACCAAAGAAAGCTCGGAGAGTAGGAGAAGATATGTCGAGTGAAGACCTGCATGCGCCGCGCGAGCGCTTGAGCAAAGAGACGCTTTCGCTCCATCAGGCGATCGTGTCGCTGATCGAGGAACTGGAGGCAGCGGACTGGTATCGCCAGCGCGCTGACGATTGCGACGACGAAGGATTGAAAAACATCCTCCTTCACAATATGCGTGAAGAGATCGAGCA
>JBAQNC010000261.1:0-21157 GCA_049303435.1 Parvibaculum sp.
GTTCGATGTGAAAATCGGACCATCATTGCCGCTGCGCATTTCATCGGCGTTTTCTTCGCCGCTCAGCGCCGCCGTCGCAAAGCCGTCACCGATTTCAACGCCCTTGACCGCATTGATGCTCATCAGCGCGGCGGCAATCTCGGTATCGAGCTTGCCATAGATCGGCGCACCGAGACCGATAGGCGCACCGGAGACAACGACTTCGATGATCGCGCCGCACGACGATCCCGCCTTGCGCACGCCAT
Organism: Parvibaculum sp.; assembly: GCA_049303435.1. GTDB lineage: Bacteria > Pseudomonadota > Alphaproteobacteria > Parvibaculales > Parvibaculaceae > Parvibaculum. Next base: position 246 of record JBAQNC010000261.1, read on the forward strand.
CGAGGTAGTCTTCCCAGTTCGCCGCCGCTTTGGCGTCGGGGCACCAGAATGGATTGTTTTCGATCTCGTCCCAATTCCAGTTGCCGCGGTCGATCTTGTGCGGACCCATCTGCACCAGCGCGCCACGGATCGTCACGCCTGAAAGAATCTTTCGCGCCACAGCGCCAGCGGCAACGCGCGCTGCCGTTTCGCGTGCCGACGAGCGTCCGCCGCCGCGATAGTCGCGAATGCCGTATTTGGCGAGGTAGGTGTAGTCGGCGTGACCCGGACGGAATTTTTCCTTGATGTCGCCATAGTCTTTCGAGCGCTGGTCGACATTCTCGATCATCAGCGAAATCGGCGTGCCGGTCGTGACTTCCCGTCCGCTCGCTTCGTCGATGAAGGTGCCCGACAGGATTTTCACTTCATCGGGCTCGCGCCGCTGCGTCGTGAAACGAGATTGACCGGGCTTGCGCTTGTCGAGCCAATGCTGAATGTCGCTGGCGACCAGCGGCAGCATGGGCGGCGCCCCATCGACCACGCAGCCGAGTGCAGGCCCGTGGCTTTCGCCCCAGGTCGTCACACGGAAGAGATGACCGAACGTATTGTGGGACATGTTGTTTCAGACCTTGGGGCTCAAACGATGCTCATGTCAGGCGCGTCTTCAGCCTTCATGCCGACGACGTGATAGCCCGCATCCACATGATGCACTTCGCCCGTCACACCCGATCCGAGATCGGAGAGCAGGTAAAGCGCGGTATTGCCGACCTCGTCGATCGTCACCGTGCGCTTCAGCGGCGCATTGAGTTCGTTCCACTTCAGGATATAGCGAAAGTCGCCGATGCCGGACGCGGCAAGCGTCTTGATCGGCCCGGCCGAGACGGCGTTGACGCGGATATTGTTGCGCCCCAGGTCGACGCAGAGGTAACGCACGCTGGCTTCCAGCGCGGCTTTGGCGACGCCCATGATGTTGTAATGCGGAATGACCTTTTCCGAGCCGTAATAGGTCAGCGTCACGATCGAGCCGCCGTCCGTCATCAGCTTTTCGGCGCGCTGGCAAAGCGCGACAAAGGAGTAGCAGGAGATCGCCATGCTCGCCGTGAAGTTGTCGAGCGACGTATCGACATAGCGGCCCGTCAATTCGTCCTTGTTGGAATAGGCGATGGCATGAACGAAAAAGTCGAGCTTGCCCCATTCCTTCTCGAGCGTTGCGAAGACCGCATCCATGCTGGCGGCGTCAGTGACGTCGCAAGGGAGCACGAGCTTCGAGCCGACGGATTCGGCCAGCGGTATCACCCGCTTTTGCAGCGCTTCGCCCTGATAGGTGAAGGCGATTTCCGCGCCCTGATCGGCGCAGGCCTTGGCGATACCCCAGGCGATGGAACGGTTATTGGCAACGCCCATGATAAGGCCGCGCTTGCCAGCCATGAGGCCGTTGCCGCGAACGGCTGTTGTTTCTATTACGGCTTCGCTCATCGTCTGCCTCGTTGCTATCTGTGCCGACGCGTCACCGTCAGCTAAATTTCGCGCATCCTACACAATAGGCCTAAACGGTCCATCAAAAAGGGTTCGCTGCCTGACGCAGGTTATTAGCCGGTTTTGGCCGATTTTTCGCTCAAGACTTGCCATCTTTCCGAGGATTATGCGCCAATCCGGCACCCCAGCTCGCCGCGAAGTCGCGCAACGATTCGTCCTGTTTGTCAGGCAGGACAATGGCAAGCGTCACATATTGATCGCCTGCTCGCGGGCCGCCAGAAGGTTTGACGCCCTTGCCCTTGAGCCGAAGCCTCGACCCGGTATTCGATCCTGCCGGGATGTTGAGCATGACCGGACCCGCAATTGTGTCGACCTCGATTTTGCTCCCCAGCACGGCTTCAGCGAGCGAGATGGGGAGTTCGAGAAAAATATTAAGTCCGTCGCGTGTCAGCACCTCATGCGGCTCGACGCTGACGGAAATCAATGCATCCCCCGCCGGTGCGCCGCCATAGCCTTCGCCACCCTGACCGCGCAGCCGAATTTGCTGGCCTTCCTCGACACCTGCTGGAATCTGGACGTCGAGCGTGCGTTCGTCGTTGAGGCCGATCCTCTTCTTGGCGCCGTTGGCGGCTTCGAGAAAGCTCACGCTGAGGCGGTAGACCTTGTCGTCGCCCTTCGCGCGAAAGACGCGCTTTCCCGCATCACGTATGCCGCCAAAAAGACCTGTAAAAATGTCGGCGCTTTCATCAGTTTTCGCCCCGAATGGCGTTTCCTGAAAACCCTTGTTGAATCCAGGAGGTGACCATTTATGAGCTTCCGCCTCAGCTGCCGATTGAGCGTCGAAGCGAGTGCGGGCGGATTGATCTTTCAGAAGATTGTAGGCTGCGGTGACTTCCTGAAATCGCTTTTGCGCGTCGCCCGTCGTCTCGCCGTTCCTCGTATCGGGATGATAGGTCTTCGCCAGCCGTCGATAGGCGGCCTTGATGGCGGCCGCATCGGCGTCAGGCGTTAGCCCCAGAATGGCGTAAGGATTACGCAAGTTTTCGCTCCGAAAGGGATCGCGGAAACGGGAAGATTACCTCGCTCGCCGATACCATTTCGTTAACTCTACCGATCCGTCGGAAAGGACGGGACTATTGATCCTCTTGGGAATCCGGCTTTTCAAAGGCTGGAGGAGCGGGGTTTTCCGGCGTTTGTGAGGTCTCGTCTTGTTCGGCAGGCGGGACTTCCAGCGTCGCGGTGTCAGGCGCGGGAGGAGGAACATTGATACTTTGTTGTGCAGTGTTTTCCGGCGACATGTCGGCAGGTGATTGCGGCGCTCGCTCCGGCGCGGGCGGTCCCGCGAGCGCAGGCGCCAGCGTTTCCAGTCGCGCGATCGCAAGCCTGCTGCCAGAGCGCGCGGCGAGCGCATACCATCCCAGCGCCTTCGCCATGTCCTTTTCGACGCCGCTGCCGCGTTCATACATGACGGCGAGATTATATTGGGCAATGGGGCTTCCCGCACGCGCGGCCTCATGAAACCAGAAGGCGGCGGCTTCGAGATTTTTCGGCACGCCGCCGCCTTCAAGATGCATGAAGGCGGCATTGACCTGGGCCAGTGCGAAGCCCTTGGAGCCTGCCTCTTCATAGAACCAGAGCGCGCGGACGGGATCGCGTTTCACGCCCTTGCCGGTGCGCAGCAGCAGCGCGACATTGCGCATGGCGGCGAGGTCCGCCTGTTGGGCCAGCGGCAGCCAGATTTCGAACGCCTTGGTGAAGTCGCCCTTGTCATAGGCGGTGACACCCTCCTTGAACCTTTCGCTCGGTGGCGGCACAGGTTCGGGATGGGTCAGCACCTGCACAGGCGCAGCATGGGCGCTATGGGGCATTGCAGCCAGCATCAGAAAAAGGGCGAGGCCCGGCAGCGCTATCGCGCCGCCAAGCCTCGTCCACAGACATTCATTTGAATGTTCAATTCTTGCAGTCATCATACTTTCCGGCATCCCTCAGGCGAAAGATAGAATCGCAGGATGCCAGATTGCTTAGTTGTTGACGATCTGCCAAGTCCCGTCGGGCTGGCGACAGGCTGTGCCATAGGCACGTTCCGTTTTGCCGCCGACCACGATATTTTGCGAATATTCGCGGCAATAGGTGTTGTTTTGCTGATAGGCCTTTTGCGGCACTACGGTACCGTAATTGCCGCTATCGGGATTGCGCCACTCGACAGGCTGCCCGGTCTGCCCGTCCTCGAGCGCCCGCTGGGTCGTCTGGGACATATATTGCCGATCGGCGCGGTCCAGCGATTGGCCGATCGAGCTGCCGATCTGCGAGCCGATCAGCACACCTGCGCCCGTCGCCCAGAGCTGACCCGAGCCGCCGCCAATGGTCGATCCCGCGAGACCGCCGAGAACCGCACCGCCGACCGTGCCCATTTGTTCCTTGGGCCCGGCCCCTTGCTGGCAGCCCACTAGGGCCAGAGCGGCGACGGAGAGTGTCAACACTTTGAAACTGTTCATGATAGAATTTTGCCTTCTGACCGACATTCATTCGGAATTCTCGGTTCAAAAATTTGAGACTTCGGGACAAATCCCGCATCGCTTCTTATATATGTCACAGAATGTGGCGATATATTTCGCAGAATGTGGCAAAAAAGAAGACTTCTACTAGCGCCTTGGTTTGTCACGTCAATTTGCCCAAGTCGCTCGCGACAGCCTTTGGAGAGAAAGTGGTTTGAGTTCTCGCAACGATACCCCGCCGCCCGATACGCTAGCCTGGATCGAGGCAAGTGATCCGTTTGTCCTGTTTCAGGAATGGCTGAAGGATGCGAGTGAAAGCGAAATCAACGATCCCAATGGCGTGGCGCTGGCCACGACCGATGCGGATGGTTTTCCCGATGTGCGCATGGTGCTGTTGAAAGGCGCGGACGAGCAGGGTTTCGTCTTCTATACCAATCTTGAAAGCGCCAAGGGTGAGGAGCTTGCCGCCAATCCCAAGGCCGCTCTTTGTTTCCACTGGAAGTCATTGCGCCGACAGGTGCGCGTGCGCGGGCTGGTAACGCGAACCAGCGAGCAGGAAGCGGACGATTATTTTGCCTCGCGGGCGCGTGACAGCCAGATCGGCGCCTGGGCCTCGCGCCAGTCGCGCCCGCTCGCCTCGCGATTTGAATTCGAGAAGGAAATCGCGCGTCACGCGGCCAGGTTCGGTCTGGGCAAGGTGCCGCGCCCTCCCCATTGGTCCGGCTTTCGCATTGCACCGCTCCAGATCGAATTCTGGCGCGACCGTCCTTTCCGTTTGCATGATCGTCTGGTTTTTCGCCGTGCCGCGCCGGATACGGCATGGACAACCACGAAGTTATTTCCCTGATGAGCGAGACGAGAACAGATAGAGCGAACGTCAATGGCCGTTTGATGCGACAGGCGACCTATGCGGCCGTCGGGGTCGCTGTCACGCTTGTCGTGATGAAGTCCGTTACCTTCTATCTGACGGGCTCTGTCGCCATGCTGGGCACATTGATGGATTCGCTTCTCGATGGCGCGGCCTCCTTGCTCAACCTTGTCGCCGTGCGCCATTCGCTGACGCCCGCCGACCATGAGCATCGCTTTGGGCACGGCAAGGCCGAAGCGCTGGCTGGCCTTGGTCAGGCGATCTTCATTCTGGGGTCTGCGGGTTTCATCATCTATGAATCCGTGAGCCGCATCATTACACCCACACTGATTGAAAATTCATGGTCTGGCATCATTGTTGTGGCCTTGGCCATAGTCATTACGCTGGGCCTCGTCGCGTTTCAGCGTCATGTCGTGGCGCACACAGGTTCGCTCGCCATCGCGGCGGACTCAGTCCATTATAGCGGTGACCTTTTGATGAATCTCGCTGCCCTGTCGGCGATCTTTATGTCGGGCGTGTTGGGCATCCACTGGGCTGACGCGGTAGGCGGTCTGCTGATCGCCTCCTTGATCGCGTTCAGCGCTGTGCAGATCGCATTGGCATCATACAACCAGTTGATGGATGCCGAACTTGATGATGCGGATCGTGACCGGATTGCCGCTATTGCCAAAAGCCACGCGGAAGTAGTGGATATTCACGATCTCCGCACGCGCAAGGCTGGCACCCAGACATTCATCCAGTTTCATCTGGAACTCGACGGCAAGATCAGCCTGACAAAAGCCCATATGATCTCCGACGATGTGGAAGCGCGCGTCATTGAGGCGTTTCCTGACTCCGAAGTCATTATTCATCAGGATCCGGCGGGTCTGGAAGAGATACCGCCGATTGATCGCGTTTGATCCATAGCACTCTCCGTCTCTTTGCCCTAGATTGCCCGAATGACCAGTTCAGCAAATGAAGATCGCAAGACCCTGATCCTGACCGGCGCCAGCCGCGGCATCGGGCACGCCACCGTGAAGCGCTTTTCCAGCGCCGGATGGCGCGTCATCACCTGTTCGCGTCATCCCTTCCCTGAAGATTGCCCCTGGGAGGCTGGACCCGAAGATCATATTCAGGTCGATCTCTCCGATCCCGCGAACACGCTCGCGGGCATCGCCGAAATGCGCGAGCGCCTGAAAGCGCAGGGCGGTCGCCTCAATGCTTTGGTCAACAACGCAGCTATTTCGCCCAAGGGCGAGGGCGGCAAGCGTCTTGGCGTTTTCGATACCAGCCTTGATACCTGGCAGAAGGTTTTTCAGGTCAATTTCTTTGCCTCCGCCATGCTGGCGCGCGGGCTTGTCGAGGAACTGAAGGCGGCGCAGGGCTCCGTGGTCAATGTGACCTCGATTGCTGGCGAGCGCGTACACCCCTTTGCAGGTTCGGCCTACGCGACCTCCAAGGCGGCGCTGGCCGCCCTGACGCGCGAAATGGCCTCCGATTTCGGTCGGTTGGGCATCCGCGTCAACGCCATCTCGCCCGGCGAGATCGACACGGCAATCCTGTCGCCGGGCACCGAGAAGATCGTTGCCGAAATTCCATTACAGCGTCTGGGCAAGCCGGAAGAGGTTGCGCGGACGATTTATTTTCTGTGCACAGAACAGTCGAGCTACGTCAACGGCACGGAAATCCAGATCAACGGCGGCCAGCACGTCTGACGAATTTGTCAGTCTTCGAGAAAAATCACCGCGCTTTGGCTGTCGCGCATTTCCGCATTCTCGCTCACCGTGAAGACCGAGGCGACGGTGCCTGTCGCGCCTGCGAAGGCGCCCGTGCCGCTTTCGATGCAGAGCAGCACGGAGCCCAACTGATGCGTGGGGATGGCGCTGTCTCCGATGCGGCCTTCGCCCTCGGTCGTGAAACTCAGCGAGCCGCCGCCAAAGACGATCTCACCCGTTTCCCGGAAACCGCCAAAATCATCTGGTTCGACAGCCGCCGTTAACACCGCCATCGGCGCGCCGGTGCTGAAGACAGCGTGCGTGTCCGGTGCAAAGCTTGCGCGTGTTTCCAAACGCATCACCGAGCCCATTTCATCTTCCGGTGAAACCTTGCCATCAAAGACGAGCTGGTAGCGGACCTCGCGCATCAGGCGTTCCGCAACCCATCTTTTACGACGACCTGCTCGACATCGTTGAGAGCCTTCTCGGCGGCGTCGAAAATCTCGTCGATATCGGCTTCCTTGACGATCAGCGGCGGGCAGAAGGCGACGACATCGCCGATGGCGCGCAGGATCACGCCATGTTTTTCGCAGGCCTTCTGGACGGTTGCGCCCATTGCGGCCTTGGCGTCGAAGTTGCGCTTCGTCTCCTTGTCGGCGACGAGTTCGATCGCGCCGATGAGACCCTTGGCGCGGGCCTGCCCGACCAGCGGATGTTCGTTGAGCCGCGCCATGCGTTCTTCAAAGCGTGGCGCGACGCTGCGGACATGACCCACGATGTTGCGCTTCTCATAGATTTCAAGCGTCTTGGCGGCGACGGCAGCGGCGACGGGATGTGCCGTATAGGTGAAGCCGTGACCGAAAGTGCCGATCTTTTTGCTCTCGTCGATCATCGCCTGATACATGTCTTCGCCGATGGTCACGGCGCCAATCGGCACATAGGCCGATGACAGCGCCTTGGCGACCGAGATGGAATCCGGCTTGATGCCGAAGGTCTGGCTGCCAAACATGTTGCCCGTGCGCCCGAAGCCGCAGATGACTTCGTCGGCGATGAAATAGATGTCGTATTTGTTGAGCACAGCCTGAATTTTGGGGAAGTAACCTTCCGGCGGGATGATCACGCCGCCGGCGCCCATGATCGGTTCGGCGATGAAGGCGGCAACCGTATCGGGGTCTTCCTCGATGATCATTTTTTCGAGATTGGCGGCCATCCGCGTCGTGAACTCGTCTTCCGTCTCGCCCGGATGCGCATCGCGATAGAAATTCGGGCAATCGGTGTGCAGCACGCCCGCGATCGGCAGGTCGAAATCGCGATGATTGTTGGGCAGGCCGGTGAGGCTTGCGGACGCCACGGTGACGCCGTGATAGCCCTTGATGCGCGAAATGAATTTCTTCTTCTTCGGGCGGCCCAGCGCATTGTTGTAATACCAGACGAGCTTCATCTGCTGGTCGTTGGCTTCCGAACCCGAACCGCAGAAGAGAACCTTTGAGGCCTTGTGCGGCGCGATGGCCTTCAGCTTCTCGGCGACTTCCGCGGCGCGTTCATGGCTCTTGCCGCCGAAGATATGCGTGAAAGGCAGCTGCTTCATCTGCTCGGTCGCCGCGTCGATCAGCTCTTGCTCGCTATAGCCCAGCGACGTGCACCACAGACCCGCCATGCCTTCAATATATTTGCGGCCATCCGCGTCCCAGACATGAATGCCTTCGCCGCGTTCCAGGATCATCGGACCCGACGTGCGAAACGCGTCGAGGTTCGTATAAGGGTGAATAACGGTTTCGATGTCGCGAACGGCGGCGTTGCTCAAGCTTGACATAATACTTTTCCTGATCCGGGTCCGAGCCGCCCCATCCTCAAGGATGGGCGGCGAGAATGGCCGTAATATGGGAGCGAAGGCGGTCCCTGTCAAAATTCGCAGCACGCCCCGAAAATGGGGGAAATGCCTAAAATTTAGGCGGAGGCGTGAAACCGCCCAAAATTTCCTCAAGCATGCCCGCCACCGCAATCGTCGTGTGATCCCCCATATGGGGGCCGATGATCTGAACACCAACCGGCAGGCCTTCGGTGGTGACGCCCACCGGCGCGACGCTCGCAGGCAGATAAGAGACGACCGCAGGCCCGGCCCATGTCAGCACGTCCATGTATTCGCGGGCCTTGCCGTTGACGTCGATCCGCCGTGCATGCCAGTTCGACTGCTGGTCATGCGGAAAGGCGGGGCGCATCAGCACGGGTGATAGTACGATGTCATAGCTCTTGAAGAATTCGGCCCATTTGGCGCGCAGGACGATCTGGCGTTCTTCCCAGAGTGCGCGCTCCGCGTAGGACATCGTCGCCCCGCGCATCTGTAATGCGGCGTGGCTCTTGTCGTCCGGGGAAAGCTCCGCCTTTTCCGTCGCCCATTTCTCCTTGAGCGTGGCTGGAAAGTTTGCGCCGACGACGGAGTGAAGCAGGATCAGATAGGCTTCCGTGATTTCGGCCAGCGTGAAATCGGGTCGCGCGTTCCAGTCGACATTCGCGCCCGCGTCTTCCAGACTCTTGGCGGCATTCTTCAGCAGCGCCGCGCTTTCATTGTCGATTTCACAGAAAGGGTCGTCGATCCAGACGGCCACGCGTAGCTCCTTGGGGTTGCGTGCACGGGCGGGCGGCAGATCAAGCCTCCAGCCATTGGCCCGATCCCAGTCGGGACCGGCGGCGATATCAAGCATCAGCGCCAGATCTTCTGCGCTACGCGCCAGCGGCCCGGCCACAGACAGATCGCCCTCGCGAAGCGAGCCGGGCGCGGGCCCCAGATGGCCGCGCTTGGGCACGATGCCGAAAGTCGGCTTGTGGCCGAATACGCCGCAAAGATGCGCAGGCGTGCGGATCGACCCGCCGATGTCGCTGCCGAATTCGACGGATGTCAGACCCGCCGCGAGCGAGGCGGCGGACCCGCCCGACGAGCCGCCCGGTCCGCAGGCCAGATTCCACGGATTATTGGTCGTTCCATAGACATCGTTATAGGTCTGCAAGTCGCCGGACATATAAGGCACATTGGTCTTGCCAAAAACGATGCCGCCTGCCGCCTGAATACGTTCGATCGGTGTGGCGCTACGACCGGGCACATGGTTTTTCCATTCCGGTGCGCCGCCCGTCGAGACGATCCCCTCGACCTCATAGGCGTCCTTGATCGTCATCGGCAGCCCGTGCAGGGCTCCGAGGCATTCGCCGCGCGCCTGCGCCTCGTCGGCTGCCTGGGCAAGCCTGCGCGCCCGCTCGAAATCCTTGGTCACCACCGCGTTGATCCGCGGGTTGTAGAACTCGACCCGGGCGATGAAATGCTCCAGCAATTCGCGCGAACTGATTTCGCCGCGCTGGATCATGCGCCCCAGCGCGGACGCCGACATGAAATGAAGCTCTTGCGACATGGTGAAACAGCCCTCTCGAATTGCTCTGATTTTTCCAAGACTTTAGCGACTTAACAAAGGGCTTGTGTAGAAAATATCGTCGGGAGGTAGGCAGGTGGGTGGATAAAACGACTTCATGTTGTGACGTAGCGTTCTTGCCACTACACTCAGCCAAAACAGATTGGCCCGCCGCCTCGTCTCGCTGCGATGCGAAAGGAAGGCGTGGTCTGCAAACAGGGATGAGGGAATACCGATGAAGGGTTTGATGCAGGATTGGCCGCTGAGGGTCACGACTTTGATTGACCACGCTGCCCGCTTCCATGGAGATCGGGAGATAGTCACCCGCTCGATCGAAGGGCCGATTACACGCACCACGTATAAGGAAATTCACCTTCGCGCCCGCAAGGTGGCTCAGGCGCTTACCCGTCTCGGCATCAAGCAGGGCGATGTGGTCGCCACAATGGCCTGGAACACCGCCCGCCATCTTGAGGCCTGGTATGGCATCATGGGCATGGGCGCGGTCTGCCACACGCTCAATCCGCGCCTTTTTGCCGAACAGCTCGTCTACATCATCAATCACGCCGAAGACAAAACCATCTTCGTCGATCTGACCTTCGTGCCGGTGCTGGAAGCTATTGCCGACCAGCTGCCGAAGGTCAAAAACTACATCGTGATGACCGATCATGCGCATATGCCTGCCACCAAACTCTCCGGCGCGCTTTGCTTCGAAGAAATTGTCGAAGCCGAAGATGGCAATTTCAAATGGGCCACAGGCGACGAGAACGACGCTTGCGGTCTCTGCTATACGTCGGGCACCACGGGCAATCCCAAGGGCGTGCTCTATTCGCATCGCTCCAACGTGATCCATTCCATGGCCACCAACATGGGTGATGCGCTCGGCATGAAATCTTCCGACGTGATCCTGCCCGTCGTCCCGATGTTCCATGCCAATGCCTGGGGCATTGTCTTTGCCGCGCCAGCCGTCGGCGCCAAGATCGTCATGCCCGGCGCCAATATGGATGGCCCGAGCATTTATGAATTGCTCGACAAGGAACAGGTGACGGTTACAGCCGCCGTGCCGACCGTCTGGCTCATGCTGCTGCAGGACCTTGAAAAGACAGGCTCCATGCTGCCCGTGCTTGATCGCGTCGTCATCGGCGGTTCCGCCGCGCCGCGTTCCATGATCGAAGTGTTTGAAGAAAAATATGGCGTCAAGGTCTTCCATGCCTGGGGCATGACCGAAATGTCGCCGATGGGTACGCTTGGCGCGCTCAAGGCGGGCATGGACAAGCTTCCGCTGGAAAAGCAGATCGACGTCAAGGTCAAGCAGGGCCGCGCGATCTACACCGTCGAGATGAAGATCACCGATGATGACGGCAATGAACTGCCGTCCGACGGCAAGGCCTTCGGTCATCTGATGGTTCGCGGTCCCGCCATCGCTGGCGCCTATCTCAAGGGCGAAGGCGGCAATATTCTCGATGCCGATGGCTGGTTCGATACCGGCGATGTCGCCACCGTCGATGAGCAGGGCTACATGCAGATCACCGACCGCGCCAAGGATGTGATCAAATCCGGCGGCGAGTGGATTTCATCGATCGAGATCGAAAACCTAGCGGTCGGTCATCCCAAGGTGGCGGAAGCCGCCGTTATCGGCATCGTCCATCCCAAATGGGATGAGCGTCCCTTGCTGATCATTGTGCCCAAGGAAGGCGAGAGCGTCACCAAGGAGGAGGTTCTCCATTATATGGAAGGCAAGATCGCCAAATGGTGGATGCCGGACGACGTGGTCTTTGTGGATGAAATCCCGCATACGGCGACGGGCAAGATCCAGAAGCTTACCTTGCGCGCGAAGTTCAAGGACTATCGCCTGCCGACCGCTACGGCAGCCCAATAGACGAACAAGTTATCGCGTTCAGCAACTCTCTTCAGAGATTGGAAATCGAGATGGGTGGAAATCAATCGCGCCTAGCCGTGTGGGGGCTGCGGCTTGCCGTCCTCGCGTTGATCATTCTGGCGCTCAGCATTGTTGGATTGCGCTTTCATCTTCTGGCGTTCCGCACGCCGCTCATGGGCATCGCCGTTGCCGGTCTTGTCGGCATCGTTGCTCTGCTTGTGGCGGCTTTCGGCGCCATATCGGTGAAGACGGGCCGAAAATCCGGACTGTCGACGGCCCTGATCGGCATCGTGGTGGCGCTCATTGCCGCAACACCCTTCGCAAGCTCGTTCTTCAAGGGCCGCAGCGTTCCGGCGATCCACGATATCTCCACCGATCTGGCCAACCCGCCACAGTTCGTGGCGGTCGTGCCCCTGCGCGGAGACACATCCAATCCGCTTGATCGCAAGGAACCCGCCGACCTTGCCGCGCTTCAACAGAAAGCCTATCCCGACCTCGCACCGATGGAAGTCAATGCGCCGCCCGGCAAGGTCTTCGAAGCCGCGCGTGAGGTCGTCCACGACATGGGCTGGACGCTCGACGCTGCGACACCCGAAACCGGTTTGATCGAAGCGACGGCAACAACCTCACTTCTTCATTTTCAGGATGACGTTGCCATTCGCATCAAGGAAACCGAAAACGGTTCGCGCGTGGACATGCGTTCGGTCTCGCGCGTCGGCATCAGCGATCTCGGCGCCAACGCGGCGCGTATCTTTACCTTCGAAACCGCGTTGATGCAGAAGGTCGCCGAGGATGAGGTGAACGCCGAGTGATCGGTTGACTATCTGAGCCGATAGGCCGCGTCGAGCGTCGGCGTCCCGTCAGTGACGACGCGCCCGTCCTCCAACATGCCCAGAATATGCGCATAGACGGAACGCGCTGCCGCAGGGTAGAGCCGCTTGTCCACCGCCGCATAGATGATCGGCACCATCTCCTTGACGTGATGATGACCCGCCTTGATCTGTTCGATGATCTGGGCCTCGCGTTCTTCGCGATGTGCGATGAATGAATTTATGAACGGTTTGGGATCGCGGATCGGGGCCCCATGCGTCGGCCAATAGACCTCGTCGTCGCGCTCAAGCAGCAGACGCAATGAATTCATATAGTCGAACATATTGCCGTCAGGTGGGCTGACGATGCTGGTAGACCAGCCCATCACATGATCGCCGGTGAAGAGCGCATTCTCTTCCCGCAGCGCAAAACAGATATGGTTCGATGTGTGACCGGGCGTGTGCACGCATTCGACCGTCCAGCCATCGCCCTCAATGATGTCGCCGTGGCGGATCTCGACGTCGGGCACGAAATCCATATCGCCGTCTTCCTCGCCCTGACCTCCGGCATGGGGCCCATAGCCATAGGTCTTGGCGCCGGTCAGCTTCTTGAGTGGCGCGGCGGCAGGCGAGTGATCGCTATGCGTATGCGTAATGAGGATATGGGTGACCGTTTCGCCCTCAAGCGCGCGCAGCAGCGCCTCGACATGCGCATCGATCATCGGGCCGGGGTCGATCACCGCCACCTCGCCCTCACCGATGATATAGGTGCCGGTGCCGGTAAAGGTGAAGGCAGACGGATTGTTTGCCACGACGCGCCGGATCAACGGCGATACCTGGTCGGCCTCGCCATATTCGAACTTGATCTCTCGGACGTAAGGTATCTGGACAGCCATCGACGTGATCTCCGGAAAAATTCTGCTCCCACAATGTCAAAGCGGGAGGCGTCAGTCCATCGCCGCGTGTTGGGCCGCTTCTTCGATCTCTTCCGGCGTCATCGTCGGGTTGCTCATGAGATAGGCCATCGGCACGACGAGAGCCGTCATGAACATCATCAGGCGGAAGTCGTTGAGATAGCCGATGGCGGCAGCCTGTCGCGTTATTTCACCATTGAGATAGGTTAATCCCATCGGCGAGGAAAGTTCGAGACCATGCGGCATCGCGCCAGAACGGAAGATCGGATTGGTCGGATCGACGCGTTCGGCGAAGGCGGCGTGATTGACCTGCGTAAACCGCGCCACCATCGACATCGTCACTGAAATGCCGACGCTCGAGCCGACGTTGCGCAGCAGGCTGTAGATGCTGGTGCCGTCTGTGCGCAGATGCGCGGGCAGGGTGGCGAAGGTGATAGTCGTCAACGGCGCGAAGATGAAACCGAGGCCAAAGCCTTGAACGACGCCTGTCATGATGATCGTCTGCTGTGAAACATTGAGATTGAACTGGGCCATCTGCCAGAGCGAGAAGGACGATAAGGCGAGACCGAAGGCAATAAGGTGACGCATATCGATCTTGTTGATGATGCGGCCTGCCGCAAACATGGCGATCATCGTTCCCATGCCGCGCGGTGCAAGTACGAGCCCTGTCGTCGTCACCGGAAAACCCATCAGCGTTTCGAGGAAGGGCGGCATCAGCGCCATAGTTGCGTAGAGCACAAGACCAACGAGCGCTATCATGCTGACGCCGACCACCAGATTACGGTCTTTGAAGAGCGCGAGATCAATGAACGGTTTTCTGGCGGTCAGCGAATGGGAGATGAACCAGTAAAAGGCGAAGGCGGCAATCAATCCTTCGATGACGATCTCGCTGGACGAAAACCAGTCCTTCAGATTGCCGCGATCAAGCATCAACTGCATTGCCCCGATGGCAATGGAGAGGAAGGCGAAACCCATCCAGTCGAAGCGGCGCAGAAAATCGAGTTTGGATTCCGTCAGTGCTGTCATGACGCCGATAAAAGCGAAAACGCCGAAGGGCACATTGATATAAAAGACCCACCGCCAACTATAACTGTCTGTCAGCCATCCGCCCAGCGCCGGGCCGACAATCGGTCCCACCATGACGCCGACGCCCCATAACGCCATCATCTTGCCGCGCATTTCTATCGAATAGGTATCGAGCATGATGGCCTGACTCAGGGGAACGAACGCCGCGCCGAAGACGCCCTGCACCAGCCGGAAGATAACGATTTCTTCCAGCGTTTGCGCCGCGCCGCAGAGCATCGAGGCGACGGTAAAGCCGACAATCGAAATGCTGAGCAGCCGCTTTCGCCCGAAGCGTTGCGACAGGAAGCCCGTCGCAGGCGTGGCGATGGCCGCCGCGATAATATAGGATGTCAGCACCCAGGCGATCTGGTCTTCCGTCGCCGACATTGTGCCCTGCATATGCGGCAGGGCGACGTTGGCGATGGTCGAGTCGAGCGTCTGCATGATGGTCGCCAGCATGATCGAGCCGGTGACGATGCCTCGCTGAAGTTGCGGTGTCATGATGTCTGGCCGTGGGCCTCCGCACTCGCATGCGGGGCCGTCTGCACGGATTTAACGTCCGCATCGGATTCGGTGTCGATTTCCGCTTCGACGCTCATGCCTGCGCGGATTTCCGGATCACCCTGATTTCTGTCGATCAGGATGCGCACCGGAATGCGTTGAACGACCTTCACCCAGTTGCCCGTCGCGTTCTGCGCGGGCAGCACCGAAAATTCAGATCCGGTCGCCTGTGAAATGCTGAGCACGCGGCCCGTCCAGGGATGGTCGGGGTAGGTGTCGATGTCGATGGTCACCTTCTGTCCGGGTCGCACATTGGCAAGGTCGGTTTCCTTGAAATTTGCTTCGACCCAGACATTCTGTTGCGAAATGATGCTGACGACCGGCGTTCCCGGCGCCACATTGTCGCCAACCTGGGGCTGTTTCCCGAGAACGCCGTCAAAGGGCGCTCGCACTGTCGTGCGGTCGAGGTTCAAGGCCGCATTGTCGCGTGTCGCTTCGGCCTGCTGATAGGCCGAATGTTCCTCAACGGGTGCGTCTGGCTTGTCGTCCAGCATGGCGACCGTCTGGCCGATACTCTGCTTCAGCATATTGCCGAGCTGGACGGCGGTGTCGAGATTGTGCCGCGCCGTATCGAGCTTGGCCTGGCTGGCATATTTCGATTTGGCGAGCGACGCCTGACGCTGAAATTCGCGACTGTAATAATCGACATTCGATTTGGCGAGCTCAAGCTGCGCTAAGGTCATCTGATACTTGGCCTTGAGCGACTTCACATTGGCTTCCGCTGCCTGAAGCTGCGCATTGGATTCGGCCAGCGCAATCTTGTAGGGCTTGGGATCAATCTGGAAGAGGGGCGCGCCGACTTTCACCACTTCATTTTGGCGGATGAAGACCGCGACGATGCGACCGCCAACGTCGGGACTCACCGAAACCATGTCGGCCTTCACATAGGCATTGTCGGTGGAGACATAACGCCCGGAGGTAAAATAGAAATAGCCAATCACGACAAGTGCAAGCACAGGCACGACAATCATCAGAAGTTGTCTGAGAGAGGTCCTGTCGTTGATGATGCGCCGGGCAGCGACAGCCACGGAAGTGAAGGAAACGGACATGAAAGTTTACTCACTTATCTGTTTTTATTGTTCGATTGCGATGACGCGCCGCGTGGCATCATCTTCCCGGCGTTCGTCTGTACACGTGTCAGCAGGCTGATCAGCGTGTCGCGCTCTTCCGGGGTCAAATCCTTCAGGACTTCGGCGTAGATTTCGTCAGCGACCTCCCAGAGCCGGGTCAGAACGCCTGCGGCCTTCGTGGTCAGGAACAGCCGCTGCGCGCGCCGGTCGTTGGGGTCGGGGCGTCGCTCGACCAGATCGACGGCCACGAGCTTGTCGATGAGGCGGGCGACCGTGATCGGCTGCACATCGAGCATATCGGCCAGCGTGACCTGATTGAGGCCTTCGTTGCGCGACAGATGCACCAGCGCGCGCCACTGTGCCTGCGTCAGTCCCAGATGCGTCACGCGCTCATTGAAGAGCCGCCGCAGCATGCGAGACGTGTCTCCGACCAGAAAACCGATGGTCCAGCTTGGATTGCGAATGGGGGCGTTGATGTTCATGACCATATAGGGTGGAGGGCTGTTTAAGGGTAATGCATTTAATAAGCAATGCACAGTATATAGACCCGCCAGTTTGGCCCGCAAGGTCGTACGCGCCAAAAAATGATAAAAAATCAGAGTGGCTGGAGTCCGGCTCTAGATATTCCGCCCGGCAGCCTCCCAGAAAGGGGCTCGGAGCTTGCGCTTGAATATTTTCCCGGAATCCTCTCGCGGTAATTCGCTGTGGAATTCGACCCGTTTGGGCACCTTGTAGCCCGCGATGCGTCCCCGCAAGAATGCCCGAACGTCCGCCTCGGCGATATCGGCATTGGGAAGCCTCTGCACCACGGCGCAGATCTGTTCGCCGAATTCCTCATCGGGGATGCCAAAGACCGCACAGTCGCTGACGCCCGGCATCTTGTGCAGTTCCGCCTCGATCTCCGCCGGGTAGATATTGACCCCGCCGGATATGATCATGTCCTTGGCGCGGTCGCAGAGATAGAGGAAACCGTCTTCGTCGAGATAGCCGACATCGCCCAGTGCGATGAGGCCCGCCTTTTCCGACTTGCGGCGTTTTTCATCGTCGCCGTGGTAGGTGAAGTCCGGAATGGTCTGTGTACGACAGACGATCTCGCCCGTCGCGCCGGTTGCCAACTCGTTGCCGTCCTCGTCGAGTACGCGTACCACGGCGCCCTCGATGGCCTTGCCGACCGTGCCAGGGTGAGCCAGATACTCTTCTGAATTGCAGAAGACGACCGCACCCGTCTCCGTGCCGCCATAATATTCATAGATCACCGGCCCCCACCATTCGATCATCGCCTGTTTGATATGCACAGGGCAGGGGGCGGCGGCATGCACCACGAACTTCAGGCTGGAGAGGTCGTATTTCTTTTTCACCTCGTCAGGCAATTTCAGCAATCGCACAAACATGGTCGGCACCATATGCAGATGCGTCACCTTGTATTTCTCGATCATGGCCAGCAGTTCTTCCGGGTCGAAACGCGGCTGCAAAATCGCGCTCGCGCCGACACGGAAGGCGAAAAGTCCATAGGCGTTGGGTGCAGAGTGATACATGGGACCGGTAACGACGGTCACCATGTCTTCAGGTTTGCCATAATCGGCGTTGAAACCCATCACCTTGCCGATGATATGGGCCCAGGCTACGGCCTGCTCGGCATCGGGTCGCTTGCGGCGTACCCCCTTTGGATGCCCTGTCGTGCCGGATGTGTAGATCATCGAGCCGGGCGGCTCGTCCGGTCCTTTTTCTTTCGGGGGAAACTGGCTCAGCCATTCGCGCCACAGCGGGACGCCTTCAGGCAGGCGGCAGCTTTCCACCGAGAGCCCATAGGCCGACATGATTTCAGGCGGCGTTTCGACGACGAAAACTGGCACGTCTTTTGGAATAGCCTTGGCAATCGGGTGATATAGATCGGCGTGGATCACGATTGCCTTGGCGCCGGAGTTCTCGAATATATAGGCCGCTTCGTCGGGCGAGTTGTGCCAGTTGACGGGCGTCGAATAGGCGCCGACCAACCCCGCCGCCACGGACGCCTCAAAGAAAGCAAAATCATTGCGCAGATAAACCGCCACCACATCGTCAGGCCCGATGCCGAGACTGGCAAAGCCGCTTGCGGCGCGCGCCGCATTCTCCGCCAACGTTGCTATTTCCGCTTCGCGTGTTCCCGAACGCATGATCTCTGTCATCTTGTCCCTCCCGATAATTTTTTCTTCTTTGTCTTTGCGGTGACTGTAGCAGGGCGGGCCAAAGGGGAAACGGAAATCTCCCCATCATGACCATTTCATTGACGCATTGTGGACACATCCCGCCTGATCATCCCCCTGCCGATCGTTACGGGAAAGATTTTCGAACAATCCGGTAAGAAGGCTGGCCGCAATGGCGATGACGCACTGGGTACCGACAATTAATCCCGGCTGGTGATCACGCATCAACCAATGACAGGAGCCCGCCTTTGGACAAACGGCGGGCCCCATGTTTTTCGGACTGGTGAAAAGGCGAGATCAACTGTAGCGCGCCTCACGCTTCTTGCCAGCATTGCCTTTCTTCACTTCTTCCACGGCCCAGGTGAGATCGGCGATATAGGTGTCGGCGACCTGCAGATGGAAGGGCGAAAGCATCAGGTGAAGGCTCGGCGGTTCTGTCGTCACGCTGGTAAACCAGCCGCGCTCAAAGAGTTTGCCCCAAACGGCCATCGGGTCCACTTCGTCATGCGTGAAGGCGACGATGCCAAGCTGCGGCTTGCCGAGAACCTCGAAGCCAAGCGATTTCGCACCCGCTTCGATCTTCGCGCGCGCATCCGTCACTTGGCGGTGCTTGGCGCGATAGCCTGCAACGCCGAGAAAGTTCATCACAGCCCAGGCCGCTGAAATCGCGCCGCCCGGACGCGTGCCCGCCAACGTGGGCGTCACCATGCGCCCGCCCGGCCAGTCCTTCGTGTCGAAGATCATGAATTTGCGCAAATCGTCAGAGCGGAAAAGCACGGTCGATGCGCCCTTGGCGCAATAGCCATATTTATGCAGGTCCGCCGACATGGACCTGACGCCCGGCACTTCGAAGTCGAAGGGCGGAACATCGCCGCCATTCATGCGCACGAAGGGCGCGATATAACCGCCCACACAGGCATCCACATGCAGCCAGAGCTTTTTCTTTTCCGCCAGCTTGCCGAGCTTTTCGATCGGGTCGATGAGGCCATAGGGAAATGTCGGGGCCGAACCGACAATCATGATCGTGTGATCGTCGATAGCTTCTTCCATCGCCTCGACATCGGCGAGGTAGTCTGCTGTCACCGGAATGCGCCGTATTTCGATCTCCATCACCATCGCCGCCTTGTCGAAGGCGGGGTGTGCGGAATAGGGCAGCACGACATTGAGCGGGCCTGTCGCACCTTTTTCCTTGCGTGCAAAATCACGCGCTGTCTTCATCGCCATGGTGATCGAGTCGGTGCCGCCCGATGTAATATTGCCCACTGATCCCTCTGGCCCGTGCAGCAGCGACAGGCCCATCGAGATCACATCGTCTTCCATCTGCTTGAGGCTCGGGAAGGCGAGGGGCCCGAGGCCATTCTCCGACATATACATGGTGTAGGCCTCCTTCTGGACCTGCGCCACATCCTCGCCCGCATTGAACACATAGACGGCGGTCTTGCCCTCGCGCCATTTGACGTCATTGCCTCCGCGCGCCTTCATGTCGGCCTTGAGCGTGTCCCAGTCGGTTCCGGTTTCGGGCATTTTCATGGATCTGGTCTTTCTGTCGTCTTGCAAGGGAGGCATTGCTGCCGCGTTGACGCTATACTCGCCCAAAATTGCAAGGGCATAAAGCCGTCACAAGATCGGGGAGAGAAATCATGAGCCAGTATGAAGACCTCAGCTATGAAGTGAAGGGCAATGTGGGGGTGGTGACGCTCGACCGGCCCGACAAGCTCAACGCCTGGACGGCGGCCATGGAAAAAAGCATCAAACAGGCGCTTGCTGCTGCGGTGCAAGATGATGCCGTGCGCGTCATCATCATCACCGGCGCCGGTCGCGGTTTCTGCGCAGGCGCCGACATGAACATGCTGCAGAAAATCCAACCGACCAATTGGGAAGATCGCGAACTGGCGACGGCGGCAAAGGAAGAAAGTTTCGATTTCGCAAGTGGCCTCGGCCCCGATGTCAGTCCGCATTATGGCGGTCGCTTTGGCTATCTCTTCCAGATCAAGAAGCCGATCATCGCCGCCATCAACGGCCCAGCGGCGGGCCTTGGCCTCGTCTTCGCGCTCTATGCCGACATTCGCTTTGCCGGCTCAGACGCGAAATTCACCACAGCTTTTTCGCAGCGCGGCCTCATCGCCGAACACGGCATCTCATGGCTCCTGCCGCATCTCGTCGGCCCGGCCCATTCGCTTGATCTGCTTTTGTCGGCGCGCAAGTTCACCGCCGCCGAAGCCGAACGCATGGGCCTCGTCAACAAGGTCTTCGAACAGGAGACCTTCATGGGCGCAGTGATGGACTATGCCAATACGCTCGCCGAAACTGTCTCGCCACGTTCCATGGCGGTGATGAAAGCGCAGGTCTGGAAGGCGCTCTTCCAGAGCTTCGACGAGGCGCTCGCGGTGGGCGACAGCGAAATGCAAAAAAGCTTTGCCACTGCCGACTTCAAGGAAGGCGTCGCCCATTTCGTCGAAAAGCGGAAGGCGAATTTTACCGGCAAATAGTCGTTTCGAATGAAAGAGGCGCGACGGGAGTGCCG
>JBAQNC010000262.1:0-6170 GCA_049303435.1 Parvibaculum sp.
TTCGGCATTGGCTCCTCCCGTTGCATCGGAGCAATGGGCTTGTGAATCTCTCCTCCAATAGAAAAACACAGAAAAATTTTCAAATCGTGTCTAATTATGTCCCATTAATATATTCTGGCCGCGAGAAATACTTGTTTCATCTTCATAATGGTCAGACTAGCTGCCCTTCCTGTACTTAAAACCGCCAAATTACACTTGACGCAGCACATCAGAGACGCCCACAGAATAACCTAGAGATACTTCCGCAATTCGGATGTGTAAGGCGAATAGCCCGCCCGCCTGTAGATATCCATCGCGCGCTCGTACTCTTTGCGAGCCTGTGATGAAAGACAGCGCCGCAGGCTTGTCGCGGGTCAGATCAAAATCACGTATGCAAAAGGCCATGCGGGGACCGAACTCCATCCAGTAAACCAGAGGCGAACTGCTACCGCCCGACACGCGTCGCCGGCTTGCGGTTGATCGCGCGCGCCAGCGCGGAGAGGCGCTTGTTGACCATTTCGCCCAACAGGGATTCAAAACGGGGCGGCACGACAAGCGTAATCGTGCTCTTGTCGATTTCAAAGCGTGTCCTGGGCAACATGCCGGGCGTCGCGGCGCATAATGTGAACGCCAGCCGCAGCGAGAGGCCCAAAACCAGCGCCCGATAGTTTTCGTTATCACTCAACAGTCCGGCCAGATCGCCGATCAGCTCCGGCTCGCCGCGCCCTTCGTGACGATGGTAGAGGGTGCGCGCGAGCATGAGGCGACTCGGATGATCGACGCCCGCAAATGGAGCGAGCAGAATTTGCGTCATCGACTGGTGTGCACGGTAGTCGGGATGCACGTACCAGCCGATGTCGGCGAGGATGCATGCCGCCTGACGCAGGCGCGCTTCGGTCTTCGTTTCGCCAATCACGTCAGGCGCAAAAAGCGGCGCGGTCCAGCCGGGCAATTCGTTGCCATGTTCAGGAAAACGCGCCAGACGGTTCGCCAGATCGCGCGCGCCCTCGATCAACGGGTCTTTCGCCTGCTCACGCTTGTTCAAACGATCGAACAGAATGCCTTCGCGCAGACCATAGGCCGAAATGACAACGTCCTTGGCCTTCATCGCCGAGATGAGCTTGTCGAGGATCAGCGCGCCTATGGGCAACGTATCGACACGACGCTCGGAAATATCCGGTATCTGCGCCAATGATTTGGGACCAAGACGCTCGATGACTTTCGCAAGATCGGAGGCGTCGCTCGCAGGAATGACATATTCGTGCAGGACATGAATGGGGTAATGACGCTGCGCCATATGGATGCGCGCGAGATTTCGCCAGACGCCGCCAACGACATAAAGATGCTTGCCCTGAAACTCATCGAGAAGGTTCACGCCCTTGAAAGCCTTGTCGATGATGGTTTCGGCTTCGGACAGCGAGCCCTTCGCAACATCCATGATGCGCAAAGGCCCGAGCGGCAGGGTGACGCCTTCGTTCAGGATTTTTCCGCCGCCGACACCAACAAGTTCGAGGCTGGCGCCGCCAAGATCGCCCACAACTCCATCCGCATCCGGGATGCCCGACAGCACGCCTTGAGCAGAGAGACGCGCCTCTTCGGCCCCGGACACGAGCGTGATCTTGAAGCCGCAGATCTTTTCGGCCTTCTGCAGAAAATCCGGTCCGTCTTCCGCGTCGCGGACAGCGGCTGTGGCGGCGATGATGAGCGTGTCGATGCCGATCTGGCCACGCAAGGCGGTGAAGCGCTGAAGCGCGGCCAGAGCGCGTTCAATCCCCTTGGGGTCGAGGCGACCGGTACTCGCCAGCGTACGCCCCAACCCGCAAAGCACTTTTTCATTGAAGACCAGAACGGGACTGCGCGCCGCCCTCGCATAGACGACCAGACGCACCGAATTCGAGCCCAGATCGACGATACCAAATCGCCCCCCGGACTTCGAATGATTCAAGTTTTTTCGCTTATTCACAGGCAGCCTGGCATTCCCCGGAAGCATCGCTCTCCCCGAGGCGTTAGTCCTTGCGTGCTTTTCTCACTTTAAAAGTGGGAGGCACGTCCTGATGCAAGGACTTTCCGCGACCAGAGAGGCTCGCATTATTCATGAAGTAGGCGTTGGCGCTGAACGCCTCCTCCCCTTCGACCACATTTTGGCGCTCGTAGGTACCATCAGACCGAAGATACCAACTTTGCTGGTTGTCCTTCAGATTCGCAACCATGATCTGATCCAGTATCTGATCATGCACCGTGGGGTTGAGAATGGGAATGAGCACTTCGACGCGGCGGTCGAGATTTCGGGGCATCCAGTCGGCAGAGGAGATATAGACCTTGGCCTTGTCGGAGGGCAAGCCATGACCATTGCCAAAGCAGACGATGCGGGAATGTTCGAGGAAACGACCGACAATGCTCTTTACACGAATGTTTTCCGACATGCCCGGAATGCCGGGCCGCAGGCAGCAGATGCCGCGAATGACCAGCTCGATCCTGACGCCTGCGTTACTCGCCTCGTAAAGCGCATCGATAATGTCAGGGTCGACCAGTGAATTGAGCTTTGTCCAGATGGCGCCGGGACGTCCTGCCTTTACATGACCGATTTCGGCCTGAATGTCGCTGAGCAGCTGCTTGCGCAGGCTGACAGGCGAGACCGCCAGCAAATTCAGATGGGTCGGCTCGGCATAGCCCGTGATGAAATTGAATATCTGCGACACATCCGCGGCGAGAAGCGGGTCGCAGGTGAACATCGACAGGTCGGTGTAGATCTTGGCGGTGATGGGGTGATAGTTGCCCGTGCCGAAATGCACATAGGACCGCAGGCCACCGCTTTCGCGACGCACTACCAATGATAGTTTGGCGTGGGTTTTCAGTTCGATAAAGCCGAAGACGACCTGCACGCCGGCGCGTTCCAGATTTCGCGCCCAGACGATGTTGGCGGCTTCGTCGAAACGCGCCTTCAGCTCGACAAGGGCAGTGACCGACTTGCCGGCTTCAGCGGCTTCGATCAGCGCCTGCACGATCGGGCTGTCTTTGGAAGTGCGGTAAAGCGTCTGCTTGATGGCGACGACATCGGGATCGGCTGCGGCCTGACGGATGAACTGCACCACCACATCGAAGGACTCATAGGGATGGTGAACGACAATGTCCTTGGAGCGGATCGCGGCAAAGCAATCGCCGCCGTGATCGCGGATTCGCTCAGGGAAACGCGCATTATAGGGCGGGAACTTGAGTTCCGGGCGCTGGTCGATAATCAGCTGCGACGTCTGGGCGAGGCCGAGCAGGCCGTCCACCATCGCGAATTCCTTTTCGCCAACGCTCAGTTCGCTGATGACGAGATCGCGCAAGGCGGGCGGTGTCTTTGCCTGCATCTTGAGGCGGATCACGCTGCCGCGACGGCGACGCTTGAGCGCGCTTTCGAAAAAGCGCACGAGATCTTCGGCTTCTTCCTCGATTTCGATGTCGCTGTCGCGCAGCAGGCGGAACGCGCCCTGACCGATGACTTCATAGCCGGGGAACAGACGCCCGAGGAACAGGCCGATCATGTCTTCAAGCGCAATGAAATGGACGACCGTGCTGTCTTCACGATCAGGCAGACGCACGAAGCGCTCGACCTGCGTGGGGATCGGCAGCAGGGCATTCATGGCATTGCCGTCGGTCTGGCGGCGCAGTTGCAGCGCCAGCGCGAAGCCCAGATTGGGAATGAAGGGAAAGGGATGCGCCGGATCGATGGCGAGCGGCGTGAGGACGGGGAAGACCTGCTCCAGAAAGCGCGTTTCGAGCCAGGAAAATTCGTCCGACGTGACTTCTTCGGGCTGCAAGAGGCTGATGCCAGCGGTGCGCAACTCCTTGCTGATCGAGAGCCAGAGGCGCTGCTGCTCCTGAACGAGATCATTGGCGCTGGTGTTGACCTGATCGAGCTGCTGGCTCGGCGTCAGGCCATCCTGACTGAGCGACTCGACGCCGGCGCGCACCTGTCCGCGCAGACCCGCGACGCGCACCATGTAGAACTCATCAAGGTTGGAGGCCGAGATCGAAAGGAAGCGCAGGCGCTCGAGCAGAGGGTGATTGCGATTGGAGGATTCTTCCAGTACGCGCGCATTGAAGGCAAGCCACGACAATTCGCGATTGATGAAGCGCTCGGGCGCGTTTGCCATGATCGAGCGGGTCGTGACTTCAGGCACCTGAGGCTCCGGGGCGTTCGCCGTCTCGGTCCCCTTATCGGAATTGACGGCGGAGGCAGGATTGAGAGGGGGCAAAACCGGATGCGGCTCGACGGGCCTGGAGTCAACAGCCTTGTTTTCCGCCGGACGGCGGGTGCCATTACTTTCGGTGCCAATAGTCGGGCGCGGCGTCGTGCTCATCTGGCTGCTCTCAAGGGAGGGGGTTAGTGGGTATTTTCGAGGATTACTCTCCCTTTTCAGCCAAGTTTACGTCAAACATATGACCGAGTCATTTCCACCTGAGAATGATTTGCCGAAAGGCCCGTCACGCAAGGCCCATTTCGGCCAGAACCTTTGTCGCCAGAGGCACGGTGATGGCCCGTTTGCCGGACAATGAAGCCCGATCAAGCTCGGCCACAACGTCACGGGCGATAGCGATGCTGCGCTCGATACGGGCGGCGAGATAGGTGATCAGCGCTTCGCCGACGCGCAATTGTCGGTCGTCGAACAATTTGACCAGAACGCCAGCGAGCAGCATGTCGTCCGGGGTCCCCAGTTCGGCATGCGGCAGGGCGTTGAGCCGCGAGGCGAGGTCGGGCAAGCGGATGGGCAGGCGCGCGGGGGCCTCACGGCTTGTCAGCAGGAGGAAAGCGCCCTCCTCCTTCACGAGGTTGAGGACGTGAAACAGGTTGCGCTCGGCTTCATCCGACAGGGGACCGATATCCTCGATCAACAAGGTCGCGTGGGCGACGAGAGCGGGCACATCGGCCCCCTCCAGAATGGCGGCGTCGAAACGCTCCGCACCGCTCATTGCGCGCCAGACTTCGGCGAGATGGGACTTGCCGCTGCCTTGCGGTCCCGATAACGCCATGACGGGACCTGACCAGTGCGGCCAGACATCGATCATCGCGACGG
The DNA here is from genome assembly GCA_049303435.1 of Parvibaculum sp. Classification (GTDB taxonomy): domain Bacteria; phylum Pseudomonadota; class Alphaproteobacteria; order Parvibaculales; family Parvibaculaceae; genus Parvibaculum. The sequence goes on from JBAQNC010000262.1 coordinate 5,040, forward strand.
CGGCCTCATTGGAAGCGGCGACGAGAAAATCCTCGCGCCCGCGCGCGACACGGTGGCCAAGTTCGAGAACAAGCTGGCGTTGCATTCAGGACTCTGAGGCCGGAGGGGAAGAGACCTTCGCGTTCTCGCCGAGATATAATTTGCTCTGCTCATATCGGGCGACGCCAAAGCGGGTAATGACACCAAGCGCGGCGGCGACGGGCAAGGCGATGAGAGCGCCTGCAAAGCCGAACAGGGAGCCGAAGGCGAGCAGCGCAAACATGACCCAGACGGGATGAAGGCGCACCCTGTTGCCGACAAGCTTGGGTTGCAGGAAATTGCCTTCAATGAACTGGCCGAGAATGAAAATGCCGATGACCAGGCCGATCATCATGTAGTCGGGCCAGAACTGGAAACAGGCGAGCGCTACGGAAGCGACAAAGCCGGTGATGGTGCCCAGATAGGGAATGAAGCTCAGGATGCCGGTGATGATGCCGATGACAAGGCCGAAGCGCAGGCCGACAACAGTGAGCCCGACGGCATAGAAAACGCCGAGGAACAGGCAGATCATGCCCTGCCCGCGCAGGAAGCCCGCCATCACGTCATTGATCTCGCGCGCCAGTTCACGGATCGTTTCGGCATGGTCGCGCGGCAGCAGTTCGTCGATGCGGGCGATCATGCGATCCCAGTCGAGCAGCATGTAGAAGGCAACGACGGGAGTGATGAAAACAAGCGAGACGACGCCGACCAGCGCGAGCCCCTGTGAGCCGAGTTGGCCGAGCAAGGCGAGAAACCATGAAAGGCTGCCGCCTGCAGCGTCGGTCACGGCCTTCTTGACGTCCGCGCTCTCGCCGAGAAAACGGGCGAGCCTGCCGTTGCTGACTTCGAGAAGGAAGTTGCGGGCGCCCCTGACGATGACGGGAATTTCCTGAACGAAGGCGGCCGTCTGCTGATAAAGCAGCGGCAGGACGATGATGGCGACGGCAAGCGCCAGAAGCGTGGTGATGATCGATATGATGCCCACCGCACTCAGCCGTGACAACCCGCGTTCTTCCAGCCGGTCGGCCAGGGGATCCAGAAAATAGGCAAGCGCCAGCCCGGCCACGAACGGCAGGAGGATGCCGGACAATAGCCAGAGAAACAGCACGAAGG
>JBAQNC010000263.1:0-6617 GCA_049303435.1 Parvibaculum sp.
GGCCTAGGAAGCAGGCCTAGGAAGCAGGCCTAGGAAGCAGGCCTAAAAGGTCTGCCAAGCCCCTTTCGGACAGAAATCGATTGAATCGGCCTTAGACGGCTAGGTCTCGCTGTTACCCCGGGTGTTACCCCAAGACAAGAAGGGGGCATCGCACCAAAAATGCGTCTTGCATAACTTATTGATTTTATTAATAAAAAATGGTGACTCCGGCGCGATTCGAACGCGCGACCCCCAGATTAGGAATCTGGTGCTCTATCCAGCTGAGCTACGGAGCCAATCGCATCTATCGAAAACTTCCTATCCGCATGAGACCTCAAAATTTGTCGTCGTCGTGATGCTATCGGCGATCTCCGGCCTCTCGACGTGCGCACCCTACGTCAGCGTTTCAAGGGTCGCAATGGTTTGAAATTGCACAATAAACTCGTGTCAAAATGACGTTGGTCTGTCGCATCATGAGGCAGCCTCATCCCACTTTATTGATGCGCGTCGATTTTTCTCCCGATTTTGCGGTTTTCGACGCGGCATCGCTCTTGCGAACGACTGGACAACAGATTCAGACCTTTCGGCATGGATCGAATGGTTTTGAGCCTATTGAAAGGTCTTTATCATGTGGCTGTTCGACCTCAACCTTCCGTTTTACCGGCTTCCCGAATTAGGCCAAAACGGTATACACCTTTTAGTTGAATGTGGTTGTATCGTTATTTTTTTGCATTTTTTGGTTGTGTCTTGGCGCGGGCTTGCCTTTGGGCCGCCGCTGCGCTTCGTCGGGAAATCAAGGGCGGTCCGATGAAAGTTCTAATTGTTGGCGAGCAGCCGGTCTTTTGTGCAGGTCTGCGTGGCGTAGTGGATGCGATGCCAGGCGTATCTGACGTTATTGTCAGGACCGGCCCGACCGCCTTGGCGGGCGCAGAAGACGAAAAAGCCGATCTGGTTCTGGTGGAATTGATCGGTCCTAGTGACCAGACGCGTGCGGTAAATCTTCGGAAGCTTGCCGCATCCGGTGCGCGTGTCGCCGTTTTCAGTGATCGTGACAATCCCGCTTTTATCCGTGAAGTGATGGATCTCGGCGTCAAAGGGTTCCTGCCCAAGGCGCTTGGCGTCAATCTGGTCGTCAACGCGCTCGGGTTGATTGAAATGGGCGGACGCTATGTGCCCGATGCCTTGCTGTCGGCCCGGCCTGCCGGTTTTGCTGAAGCGCCTGAGGCGTTTCTGCATGGCGGCCAGCACAAGCTTACGCCGCGCCAGAGCGAAGTGCTGGCCGAATTGGGTAAAGGGCGTTCAAATCAGGAGATTGCATCTGTTCTGGGTATTTCGGTGGCGACGGTCAAATTGCACGTGAACGCTATTTTGCAAGCGCTTGGGGTTCGCAATCGTACTGAGGCCGCCATCATCGCACTGCGCACCACTTCCGGTGACCAGGCATCATCAAGCGTCAACCCCGTCTGACGCTTGACGAGGGCGAGGTATGCGGGCTCGACATTGTACATTTGTTTTTTCGTTTGTTGCGGCATGGCTGATCAATGCGCCGGTTCTGGCGGCCTGCTGGTCGGGCAAAGCGCAGACCGTCAAACTTCAATCCCTCACCGATGCGGGAACCTTTGTTCTGGGTGATGGGCGCGAACTTGTCCTGGCGGGGCTGGAACGCCCGGTAGGGCCTGCCGCGATTGCGGGTTGGCGGGAAACAAGTGCAGATATTCTGTCTCAACCGGTGACGTTTTATTCAGAAGGGCCCCTTGCGGAGGATCGTTATGGTCGGGTGCAAGCGCTCGTTGTGGCAGGGGATCAGGTTCTGTTGCAAACGCGTATCGTTGAAGCGGGTTGGGCGCGCGTTCATCCCACCCGTGACAGGCGAATGTGCACCTCCCGCTTGCTGGAAGTGGAGGTGCAGGCGCGCGCCAGCCGTCTTGGCATTTGGTCATATCCGACGTTTCAGTCGCTCGATGCGGCTGATACGAAGACGCTGCTGGCTCTTGATGGCACCTACCAGATCGTCTTCGGGCAGGTTCTTGACGTGGCGCGAAAGAAGGGGCGGCTTTATCTGAATTTTGGCCGCGACTGGAAAACCGACTTCACCGTGACAGTTGCACCCTCTGACGCTAGACTTTTCGATAGTCCAATGTTTGCCGGTGATAAGTCGGGAACCGCTGACATCATCGGGCGACGGGTGCGGGTAAGGGGCTTTCTCAGCCGTTACAATGGTCCCAGTATGGATGTGGCGACGCCCGGCCAGATTGAATTTCTGAGCAATCAGGTGCGCAGGTGATCGGATAGAGGGCGATTATGTCGAGGGCAGAGAAGGTGTCGCCCGGAATGCGCAGGGCAGGAAGAATATTTCTTGCAAGACAATCTCTGATGTCATCCTTTGGATTGTCAGCGCTTTTCTTATTCACCTTTCTTTCTGTCGGCCTTCTCGGCGGCTGCACCACCAATCCGGCGACAGGCAAGACGTCGCTTGTGGCGCTGTCCTCTGCACAAGACGATGCGAGGATCGGCGCTGAAGCGCATCCCAAGATCATTGCCGCCTATGGTGGTGTCTATGCCGACCCGCGCGTCGGAGCCTATGTCTTCAGGGTGACGCAGCGCATCGTCAATGGAACGCCTCTACCCAATCAGTCTTATCGCGTGACCGTTCTCAATTCCTCAATCGTCAATGCCTTTGCCTTGCCGGGTGGCTATGTCTATGTCACGCGTGGGCTGCTTGCGCTCGTCAATGACGAGGCGGAGCTTGCGGGCGTGCTAGGCCATGAAATCGGGCATGTTCTCGCACGCCACAGTGCGCGACGCCAGACCGCTGCGCTTGGCGCGTCGCTGGTGGGCGCAGTGCTTGGCGCGGTGACGGGAAACTCGGGGGTTAATCAGGTGGCGAGCCTCGGTGGGCAGGGCCTGATCGCGGGTTATTCCCGCGATCAGGAATATGAAGCCGATATGCTGGGTGTGCGCTATCTCGCGGCGGCGGGATATGACCCTTTTGCCCAGAGTGATTTTCTGAGGACGATGGGCGAGAACAGCCAGATTGAAGCGCAGATTGCGGGTCGGGGTGAAAAGGCGCAGGCGGATTGGCTCGCCGATCATCCGGCGACACCGGAACGAGTGGCGGCTGCGCGTCGCGAAGCTGCTGCGGCCCATGTGCTAGGCAAAGGAGATCGAGGTCGCGCAGCCTATCTCAATGCGATCAATGGGATGATCTATGGCGAAAGCGCGGATCAAGGCTTTGTTCGCGGACAAAGCTTCATCCATACGCAGGCGAGATTTCGCTTCGAGGCGCCGACGGGTTTTCGCATCGTCAATGGTGCCGATGTGGTCATGGTGCTTGGTCCGGAAAAGACTATCGCCAAATTCAATATGGCGAAGAAGGCAGCCAATGTTCCAGTCGATGTCTATCTGGCGCGTGTCTGGGCGGCCAATGTGCCGATCTCGCCAGTCCAGCGCTTCACCGTCGGTGGTCTTGCCGCCGCCAGCGCGACGACCCGCATCGGCGCCTATGATGCCCGTCTTGTCGCGATAGCGGGACCTGACGGCAAGGTCTACCAGTTCCTGATGGGAGCGCAGCGTGGAAGCTATCCGCGGTATGCCCGCGACTTCGACAAGCTGGTCTACAGCTTCCGTTTGATTTCGGTCAAGGAAGCGAGCGCCGTGAAGCCATTGCGCATTCACGTTGTGACGGTGCGTCGAGGCGATAGCGTGGCCTCGCTTGCCGCGCGCATGAGTTTTTCCAATTATCGTGTCGAGCGGTTTCGAGCGCTTAACGGGCTTGAGACCAGTGCTGTGGTGAAGCCGGGCGAGAAGGTCAAGATTGTCAGGCCTTGAGTGACTGCGGAGCTGACGGCGGCAAAAGAAAAGGCCCGACAGATGTGTCGGGCCTTTTTATTTTCGCTCGATGTCGCCGGGGCGGTTTACGCAGCTTCCGGCTCTTCCTTGCTGGCGGGCTTTTCGCTGCGACCGGAACCGCTTTGGAGTGCGGTTTCAACCTTGAGTACAGCGGCGGCCTCGTCGATACGTTCAACGACAGCTACCTCGCGCGCCATGCGATCGAGTGCGGCTTCATAAAGCTGGCGTTCCGAATAGGACTGCTCAGGCTGACGTTCCGAGCGGTAAAGGTCGCGCACCACTTCGGCAATCGAGATCAGGTCGCCGGAATTGATCTTGGCTTCATATTCTTGCGCGCGACGACTCCACATAGTGCGCTTGATGCGGGCGCGCCCACGCAGCGTTTCGATCGCATTGTCGACGACCGCCGTTTCGGAGAGCTTGCGCATGCCAACGGATTCCCACTTGTTGGTGGGAACGCGCAGGGTCATTTTTTCCTTGTCGAAATTGATTACGAAAAGCTCGAGCTTGTGGCCTGCAACTTCCTGTTCTTCGACGTCGAGAATCTGGCCAACCCCGTGAGCGGGATAGACGACGAATTCCTTGGATTTGAAAATGGACCGCGGGTTGGGCTTTTTCTCTTCCTTGCGCGCTTCCGGTTTGGCGTCAGCTTTGACTTCTGCTTTCGCGGGGGCGGCTTCCCCTTTGGACGACTTGGTGGCCTCTGACTTCTTCATAGGGGTACTGTTTACCTTTGATGCAACTGAAGGCTCCGGCTTAGCTTCTGGCTTGGCCGCAGTTTTTTGGGGGGCTTTCGTGGTCTGTTTTGCAGCCTTGGCTTTAGCCGATTTGGCCGCGCTCTTGGCGACAGCGGCCTTGAAGGCAGCAACCTTATCCTGCGTTTTTTCCGTGGCCTTCGACGTGACCTTGACGGTGTCGAGCTTGGCGGCAGGTTTGGCTTTGGTCTTCGTCGCGGTCTTGGGTACTGCCTTGGCGGCGGGTTTGGCCGCAGCCTTGGATTTGGCGGCGGTCTTTGCCGCAGGTTTGGTCGCTGCTTTGACTGCGGGCTTTGAGGCAGCTTTTGTCTTGGCAGGCGCGGGCTTGGTCGCGGCCTTGCTCTTGGGCGCTGCCTTGGCGGCAGGCTTTGCCTTCGTTGTGGCTTTGGCGGCCTTGGCGCTCACGGTCTTGGCTTTCGCCGGGGCTTTGGCGGATGTCTTTGCCGTGGTTGATTTCGCGCCTTTCGGCTCGCTCTTCCGGCCTGTCGTTTCGGTGTTCTGGGGCTTGTTCACTTTGCTCGCCATAGCCTTTCCTATATCCGAGTCGCCAACAAGTGCATTCCAGAAAAGAACTCAGGAATGCCCGCGTCGGTCTGGTATGCCTTGTGAAAACAGTCTGCTTGCCAGGAAATTTGCCAAAAATCTGTTTGGGCCGTTGTCATCCACTCCCGGATGCCTGAAAAGGCGAGGCTGGGAATTTGGTCCATTTTGGACCTTTTGCATAAAACTCTTGCGGCCTGTCCGACACACCCGGATAGGCTAAGTAGGTCAAAATGAGCAATGAAGCTCACAATGATCGTACCAAAGATCTAGATACACGGATAAATCTTGGTGCTAAATGGCAATTTTCGTTGGTTTGCGCGACTGTTTCGCGGGATTTCAAACTTAATAATAAACTATCATAAAATCCGCGCAAATGGAAGTGCTGCGCAAAAAAGGCATGCGAAGTCAGTAAGATAGGAATTTTTAGGCCGGGTGCTGACCAAGTATTGCGGGCTTGAGTGAGTTCGTGCGAAGCCCTCAACAAGCGGGTTGTGGCTTAGTCGCCCTCGCCGGGTTCGGGGCTGAACTCGTTTTCAAATTTGTCAGGTTTGCCCTGCCAGTCGTCGGCGTCAGCGGGCGCTTCGCGCTTGATCGTGATGTTTGGCCAGCGAGCGGCATATTCCGCATTGAGTTCAAGCCATTTTTCGAGACCCGGCTCGGTGTCCGGCTTGATGGCTTCTGCGGGGCATTCCGGCTCGCAGACGCCGCAGTCAATGCATTCGTCGGGATGAATGACGAGCATGTTCTCGCCTTCATAAAAGCAATCGACAGGGCAAACTTCAACGCAGTCCATATATTTGCAGCGGATACAGGCGTCGTTCACAATATAAGTCATCGAAATCTCCCAGCCCTGCGGCTCTAATGGCCGTGGCAAGATTAGATAATCAGGCGCTCAGCTTCCCGGTGGCGGCGTCACGCCCAGTCGGTTCAGCACGCGCAAGCGTGCTTGGCCGGATTCGCGATCGGGAACGTATATCAGCCCCGCGATACGCCGCAACAGGTTGGCTTCGTAATCGTCAAGCACGCCGTCGGCGTAAACGACTTCCCACATTTTTTCAATCAGATCGATGCGGGCCGTCTCGTCATAATTGTTCTTGATGGCCTTGGTCCAGCGGTGAAGATCCAGCGTTTTTGCTTCGTCGCGGGTGGCCACGTCGATCAGATCCGCCACTTCATCCGTCGTCAGGTTGAAATGGGCGGCCACCATATGGGCGATGGTCGCCCGTTCATTCTCGTCAAACTGCGCATCCGCCGTCGAGGCCGCCCGCACCAGCAGGGCGACGACCGCAATCTGGACCTCATCGAAACGTCCCATTTTTTGGGGTGCGTCTTCACCGGTCAGGAATGCCTTGATCTTGTCGAACATCGCGCTTGCCTAAAGGAAAGGTCGAGAATTCGCAACCTTCCCTCAATATGGCTAATCCTCATCATGAAAATTGTGAAAACTATCCCTGTCGCGGCGTTCTTTTTTGGTGGGGCGTCCGCTGCCCC
>JBAQNC010000264.1:0-9339 GCA_049303435.1 Parvibaculum sp.
ATGACATTGCCTGCGAGTTTTGCGCCCTCTTCCAGCACGGCCTCGATGAGATCGGGTGTCAGATCGGCGAAATCGCCCTGCCCTGCGAGCGCCTTGAGGCCCGCCACTTCATTGAGAATAAAAGCCATGTCGCGGACGGGGGCTCGATAGGTCATAAGGGGGTCTTCCGGTCTGGATTGGGGAGGGTCTGACGAGGCCTGAGTTTTAGCCTCTTCTACGTCACGATTGAACCTTGGGATGACGAGCGATGGACGAAAATCACAAAGACATGAAAAAGCGCACGGCGCTGGTGACAGGCGCGTCGGCAGGCATTGGCCGCGAGTTGGCGCTCGAATTCGCCAAACACGGGTTCGATCTGGTGCTGGTGGCGCGGCGCAAGGAGCGGCTGGAGGCGCTGGCGCAGGAAATCATCGGAAAATACGGCGTCAACGCGCATGTGATGGTGGCCGATCTGACCGACCCCACCGCCCCGCGACGTATCTTCGACGAGATGGCGGCAAGGCATATTCCCATCGACGCGCTCGTCAATAATGCGGGCTATACGGTATCGGGCTTCTTCCGCGACACGAAATGGCAGGACCAGAAGGGCCTCATTCAGGTGATGGTGACGGCGGTGGCCGAGCTTTGCCATCTCTTCGGCCCCGGCATGGCGGCGCGTCAATATGGCCGCATCATCAATGTGGCCTCGCTCGCGGGCCATCTGCCCGGCGCGGCGGGGGGCACGCTTTACGCTGCATCCAAAAGTTTCGTCATCAAGATGTCGGAGAGCCTGTCGCTCGAATATCAGGGCCATAATGTGCATGTGACGGCCCTCTGCCCCGGCTTCACCTATTCGGAATTCCATGATGTGGCGGGCAATCGCGAGGAAGTGAGCAAGATGCCGAAAGCGCTGTGGACCGACGCCGACGTGGTGGCGCGCGAGGCCTATCGCGCGGTGATGGAGGGTCGGCCCGTGATCATCAACGGGCGGCTCAATAATTTTCTCGCCTGGCTCGCGCGCATCCTGCCGCAACACCCCGTGCGTTCACTGATGGCGCGCAACCAACGCAATGCAAAGGCCAAGACGGATGGTCGTTGAGTGTCTGGTCGCCGACGACGCAGCGATTGAAAAGGCTGGCGCGTTGTTGCGTGAGGGACGGCTCGTGGCCTTTCCGACCGAGACGGTCTACGGGCTTGGGGCGGATGCGACCAACGAGCGCGCCGTCGCCAGCATCTTCGAGGCCAAGGGTCGGCCCACATTCAATCCGCTGATCGTGCATGTCGCCGACATCGCGGCGGCCAAGGCGCTGGTGCGGTTCACGCCTGAAGCCGAAGTGCTCGCGCGCGCCTTCTGGCCCGGCGGCGTCACGCTGGTGCTGCCGCGTCTCGACAATTCACCGCTATCGCTGCTCGTCAGCGCGGGGCTCGACACGGTGGCGATCCGTGTGCCCGCGCATCCATTGGCGCAGAAACTGCTCAACGCAACGGGACGTCCCATCGCCGCGCCGTCAGCCAATGCGTCCGGCGAAATCAGCCCGACGATTGCAGCACATGTGATGGCGTCGCTGGGCCATGCGGAAGCGCTGGCATTGGTGCTCGACGGCGGGGCCTGCCCGCTGGGGCTTGAATCGACCGTGATCGGTTTTCCGACAGGCGGTCGCCCGACGCTGCTGCGTCCCGGCGCGGTGGCGCGCAACGGAATCGAGAGAGTGCTGGACGCGAAGCTCGATGACGCCGATGTGGCGTCGGGCGAGGAAGGCCGCTCGTCGCCGGGGCAGCTGGCGAGCCATTATGCGCCGCGGGCGAGATTGCGGCTCAATGTGAGCGCGCCGGGAAAAGATGAATTGTGGCTGGGGTTCGGGCCGGATCAGACCGGCGCGACGCTCAATCTTTCAGCAAGTGGCGACCTTGGCGAGGCAGCAGCCAATCTGTTCGCCATGCTGCGGGAGCTAGATGCACAAGCGCAAGGTCGCGGCATTGCGGTCGCGCCCGTGCCGCGCGAGGGGCTGGGCGAGGCGATCAATGACCGGCTAACGCGGGCAGCGGCGCCACGTTAGGGCTGGGTGGCCTCGTCAGGATTTAGCCCTCCCCCTTGAGGGGGGAGGGGGTGTGCGGCGTGAGCAGAATATGCGGCTTCACCCCCACCCTCCGCGCCTTTGAAGACGCTCCTCCCTCCCCCCTCAAGGGGGAGGGGTTTTTATTTCTTTACAGCGATGCGATCCAGAAAGCCCAGAGCCACGGCGGAAACGACGAAAGCCATGTGCATGAGCGTTATCCACATGATCTTGTCGTTGGCGTATTCCGATGCATTGAGAAATACCTGCAACAGATGGATCGAGGAAATCGCCACGATGGCAGATGCCAGTTTCACTTTCAGGCTGCCGACATCCAGCTTGCCCAGCCAGCTCAGATCGGCCTGTCCGGTATCATAGCGGCTGACGAAGTTCTCGTAGCTCGACACCAGCACCATGAGCACGAGGCTCGCGACAAGCGCCGCATCGATCAGGCTCAACATGGCGAGGATCATCTCCGACTCGCCCAGATACATGGCCTTGAGAAAGAAGCCCCACAGCTTCTTAAGAAAGGTGACGGCATAGAGCGCGAGCGCTGCGGCAAGACCCAGATAGAAGACGACGAGAATCCAGCGGGTCGACAAGAGGACGCGCTCGACGAAGAGTTCAATGGATTTCACTGGGGAGGGTTCCATAAAGAGGCAAGGTTGATCAGGTGCGTTTCACTTTATCAACAAGAGCCTACGGACGAAATTGAATTTTTGTGGGTGCCTTCACCCAAAAATACTTGGCAACTGAACCCTAAGCCACGTCCGTCTTGCTGATCAACAAAGTCGGGATGCCGCCCGTCGGGGGACGGATGGTGGCGACTTCGGTGCCCTTGGCGCGGCCCCTGCGGACTTCGGAAACGTCCGCGCCTTCGGCGATCATACGGGTGCGCACGGCGTTGATGACCTTCGCCTTCCAGGCCGTGCCCCAGAGAAAATCCTTCTTCGGCGCTTTGGTTTCATCGAGCGATTGCACGACTTCGATCGTCACGCCGCCGAGGCGGAAGAAGAGCTGGCGCACGCCCCATTCGGGCTTCGTGTGATCGAGCGCGAGGCGAATGCCAAGCTGGTCGCCGAAGAGTTTCTTGCAGGCTTCGGCATCCGAGGTCATGACCACGACATGATCGAGCGCGGAGATGACGGCCTCTTCCGAAACACCCTCGCGCAGGGGCGCCAGGTTTCTTTCGCCACGCTTGCTGTAGGTCTGGGTGATGACCAATGTGAGATCGCGCGCCGCCTCGGCAGAAACCAGGCCATGACGCCAGTGATGCGTGCGACCATCTTTGTCCACAGCCTCATTCTCGCGCATGACCACGATGGGCAGGCCGCGCGCCTTCAGCACCTCAGCGGTGGCAGGCATATTGTCGGCGGCAAGACAAAGGGCGCTTATGCCTTCGCCGTTCTCCTCCAGAAAATTTTCGAGATGCCGCCCCCAGATGCCGGGACCACTCCGGGCCGTCAGTTCGAGGCCGATGTTGTCGAGATAGAAATAGACATGCGACGTGCCGCCCGTGCGATCGATGCGCCGCCAGGAAGGCGCGCGACCAAACATACGTGTATAGGCGGCTTCGGCCTCGTCGAGGTCGCGCACCGAGACGATGATACGATCGACAGCGACAAGGGCGGGATCGGCGGCGGCATTGTCTTCAGGCATCAATCTTGTTTCCAGCCGTTATTTTCCGGCTCCGGGAGTTGGTGCGTCATTGAACTTGTCGGAACTGACGCCATGCTAGACTTTAGGAACACGCCTGCGAAGCCATCAAAGCCAGATAAAGCTGAAAATTCATGAGCCGCTCCTTTTCAAATCTGAATACTCTCTGTGCGGCATTCGGGGTACCGGGTGCGAGCATCGCCATCTGGTCGAAAGACGGGCTGGAAGAAGCGGCAAGCGGCGTGGTCAATCTGAACACGGGCGTGCCCACAACGGTCGATACGCTTTTCCAGATCGGCTCGATTACAAAGCTCTATGTGGCGGCCATGTGCCTGCAGCTTGTGGAAGAAGGCAAGCTGACGCTGGACGAACCAATCCGCCGCTGGATGCCGGATTTCAGACTGGCGGATGAAGACGTGGCGGCGCGACTGACGCTTCGGCATTTGCTGACGCATCAAAGCGGCATCGAAGGCGATTTCTTCAAGGATGCGGGACGCGGCGAGGATCGCATCGAGAAATTCGTGGGCTTCCTCGGCGAACTCACGCAAGTGCATCCGTTGGGCGCAATGTTCTCCTACTGCAACACAGGCTTTGTGATTGCCGGGCGACTGATCGAGGTTGCGGGGGGTGAGCGCTGGGACAAGGCGATCCGCAACCGCATGGCAAAGCCGCTCGACACGCCCGCCTTCTCCACACTACCGGAACAGGCGATGCGACACCTGACCGCCATCGGGCATCTGGGCGCGCCGGGATCGCTTGCCGTGACGCCGATTGCCTATCTGGCGCAATCCAATGCGCCGGCGGGCTCAATGTCCATGGCGAAGGCGCGCGACGTGATTACATTCGCGCGAATGCTGATGGGCGGCGGCGTCGCGCCCAATGGCAAACGGTTGCTGTCGGAGGAAAGCGTGGCCGCCATGCATGAGACGAATGTGACCTGCCCCAAACACATGAATATCGACGCCATCGGCCTTGCGACATTTCTCTGGGACTGGGACGACGACGGGCGCCATGAGACATTCGGTCACGATGGATCGACCATCGGGCAGGCGGCATGGCTGCGCTATCACCCGACAAGCGGCGTGGCCGTGGCGCTGCTGACCAATGGCGGCAATGGCAAGGGCATGGCGCAAGTGTTGATGGAGGAGATCTTCAGCACGCGGGCGGACGTGACGCCGACGAAAGCGCCGGAGCCGACGCCGGGCTACACGTTCGATGCGCGCCGTTATGTCGGGCGCTACAGGAACGTGATGGAGACGGTCAATGTGACGGCTGAAGAAGACGGGCTTGTCGCCACCATCACGCCCTCGCCTGCTTCGGCGGTGATCGCGGGCGAGAAGCGCGTGGCGCTCAAGCCGGTTAACGATGAACTCTTTGTCGGCGTGACGCCGGGCTATACGGAAAGCGCCACCTATCATTTCCTGCCGATGGACGATGGCAAGGGCATTGGCTATTTGCATTCAGGCGTGCGCGCCCATAAACGTGTAGAATGACAATGCCGACGCCTGACACACTTACCCGCATGAAGGCCGTGGTCGGACCCAAGGGGTTCATCGACACGCCCGACGACATGGCGGCCTATCTCGTGGAGCGACGCGACCTCTATCAGGGGCGCGCGGCGGCAGTGCTGCGACCTGCCTCGACGGCGGAAGTCTCGGCGCTGATGAAGATCGCCTATGAGACGAATACAAAAGTGGTGCCGCAGGGGGGCAATACGGGTCTTGTGGGCGGGCAGATCCCCTTCGAAGCCGGCGATGTGATCCTGTCGCTGACGCGGATGAACCATGTGGGTGCGGTGGATGCGCTCAACAACACGCTCACCGTGGAAGCAGGCGTGACGCTGGCCGCCGCGCAGGAAGCGGCTGCAAAAGCCGACCGGCTGTTTCCGCTGAGCCTTGCGTCGGAGGGCACATGCCAGATCGGCGGTAACCTCTCGACCAATGCGGGCGGCACAGCGGTGCTGCGCTATGGTAATGCGCGCGAGCTGGTGCTGGGGCTCGAAGTGGTGTTGGCCAATGGCGATATCTGGGATGGGCGCAAGGGATTGCGCAAGGACAATATGGGCTATGACATGAAGCAGCTCTTCATCGGCTCGGAGGGCACGCTGGGGATCATCACCGGGGCGGTGCTGAAACTCTTTCCGCGCCCGCGCGCCGTGGAGACGGCTTTCGTCGCGGTGCCGAGCGTCGAGGCCTCGGTCGACCTGCTGCGCCGCGCCGACCGGATGAGCGGCGGGCTGGTGACGACATTCGAACTGATGCCGCGCATCGGCATCGAGTTTCTGCTGAAGCATCGCGAAGGCGCGAGCGATCCACTGGGCGCGCCCTCGCCCTGGTATGTGTTGGTGGAGATGAGCGCGGGCGAAGGCAGCCTGCGGGCAACGATGGAAGCGACATTGGCCGCCGCGATGGAAGCCGGCGAGGCAAGCGACGCGACGATTGCTGTGTCCGATATGCAGCGGGCGAAGCTCTGGGCTTTGCGCGAAGACATGTCGGACGTGCAAAGGCGCGAAGGCGGCAGCATCAAGCATGACGTCTCGGTGCCGGTATCGCGCGTCGCGGATTTCATCGCGACGGCGAGCGCGGCCGTCGAGGCGGCGATGCCCGGTGTCCGCCCCGTGCCCTTCGGGCATGTCGGTGACGGCAATATTCACTTCAATCTTTCGCAGCCCGTGGGCGCGGACAAGGAAAAATTCATCGCGCGGTGGGACCAGATGAACGCCATCGTGCATGAGATCGTGCGCTCGCTCGGCGGCTCGATCAGCGCAGAGCATGGCGTGGGCCTCATGAAGCGCGACGAGATCGCGGCGACAAAATCACCCGTCGAGATCGAATTGATGCAGGCGGTGAAGCGGGCGCTGGACCCCAGAGGGATTCTCAATCCGGGGAAGGTTGTGAATATCCCCCAATCATGAATTTTCTTGTCATGGCCGGACTTGATCCGCGTATCCACGTCTTTGCAACGCCAGGAAAGAAGACGTGGATACGCGGGTCAAGCCCGCGCATGACGAATTTGTTCTGGTCGAGAAAGTTCAATCCGCAATACGCGCCAGAGAGGTGCCGACGGGGATGTTCTGTGCCGGGACGATTATCACCTTGTCGATGCGGGGGCCGTCCATGTCCACGACTTCGAAGCGGTAGCCGTTCCAGCCGAAATAATCGCCTTCGCGCGGCAGGCGACCGAACCAGTTGAACATGACGCCGGCGAGCGTGTTGACTTCGGCTTCCTCGTCGCCGGGAAGTTTGCTCAGTTCCAGCGCGCGGCGGACTTCATCCACCGAAACGAAACCGTCGATGAGATAGCTGCCATCGTCGCGGATATGAATGCCGGGGTTGGCGTCGTTCACATGTTCCGAAATATCGCCGATCATGGCGAAGAAGATTTCGCTCATGGTGAGCGAGCCGACGACGTCGCCATATTCGTCGATGATGAAAGCCATGAACATGCTTTCGGCCTGAAGAATACTCAAAGCCTTCAGTGCGGAAGCGGTACGCGGGATATAGAGCGGCGGCGATTTCCTGGCGATCAGTTCGTCATTGCTCTTGGGCGTGAGGAAGAGGTCCTCGACGCGGATCATGCCGAGCGGTTCGCCGGTGACGCCATTGCGGATCGGGTAGCGCATCTTCTGTTCGGAACGAATGATGGCGAGGTTCTGCTCGACCGAAAAGTCGGTATCGAGCCAGACCATCTGCACGCGCGGGGTCATGATTTCGCTGACGCGGGTGTCGCCGAGACGGAAGACGCGGTTGACGATGTCGCGCTCGACGCTGTCGATGGCGCCCGAGGCCGCGCCCTCTTCCACCAGATGCTTGATCTCGTCTTCCGTGACCGAGGGCACCTGCTGACCGGTGATGCCATAGACGCGGACGACCGCCTCGGTGGACCAGGAAAGAAAGGTGACGGCGGGACTCAATATCTTGGCAAGGCCGCTCATAGGGCGCGCGATGGTGGCGGAAATGGCTTCGGGGTTCGTCAGCGCGATGCGCTTTGGCACCAGTTCACCCAGGATGAGCGTGAGATAGGTGATGATCACGACGACGAGCGTCAACGCGAAGGGCTCGGCATAGGGCGCGGCCCAGGGAATCTGGCGGAGGAAGCCAGCCACCGGCTCGGCGAGCGTCGCGCCGCCGAAGGCGCCGGTCAGCACGCCGACGAGCGTAATGCCGATCTGGACGGAGGAAAGGAAGCGGCCCGGTTCGGCATGAAGCCTGAGCGCGGTCTCCAGGCCCGAAGTCGGCGCGTCAGTACGCTTGCGCGCGGAGGCCAGCGCCTGCAGCCGCTGGCGGCGCGAGGAGACGATCGCCATCTCCGATAGCGAAAAGAACCCGTTCAGGAGAATCAAAACGAGCAGGATGATGATGTCAGAGAGCATTGCGTCCCCAGGACCAGACCGAGTTTCAGTATATAGGAAGGGAGGGGCCCCGCGCGAATATCCTTTAATCGTCATTTTTTTGCTGTGAAACCCGCAGGCGTCATTTGCGCTGGCGATGCCGATTGTGTCAGGTTTCTCCGCTTTCCCTGGACCCAGACGCCCGGAGAGCATCATGACGGCAGATCGCCCCACCCCCACCCCATCCGCCGATCCGGCGAAAGAATCAGGCACGGCCATCAAGGTCAGGCCGGTCACAGATGATGATGTCGAGGCGCTGGTGACATTGTGGAAAGCCTGTGGACTGACGCGGGACTGGAATGATCCTTATCGCGACATTGCCTTTGCGCGGGCGGGTGCGACCTCGGACGTGCTGGCGGCATTCGAGGCCGACCGCATCGTCGCCTCGGTGATGGTGGGGCATGACGGGCATCGCGGCGCTGTCTATTACGTCTCGGTCGATCCCGCGCAACGTGGCGAAGGGCTAGGGCGGCTCATCATGGCGGCGGCGGAGGACTGGCTGCGGACACGCGGCGTGTGGAAGCTCAACCTGCTGGTGCGGACGGGCAACGACAAGGCGACGGGGTTTTATGAGGAGATGGGGTACAAGGAAGAAGATGTGGTGGGGATGGGGAAGATGTTGAGGTGAAGGGGATTTCTCCCCTTCAATCTCAATTGCTAGCAGTCGCCTTCATCGAAAGAGCTTTTTAAGGTCAACTCCAACCCCGCCGAAATTAGGCTCAAGAAGTACTGAATCCCAAAGTTTGCGACCTGCTTTGCGCGCAACGGAGACATCGACCTTCTCAGGATCATAAGTAGCCACCCGGAAATCTTTCAGATCGAGACCTTTCTCTAAGTCTCTGAATATAGACTCCATCACCTGGGAGAAATATTCTGGCGATTTGCAGGCTTTACGCAACGGCACTAAAACCACCTCATCCAGAGCTCTCTCTCCATCTGCAACGCCTGCATCATAAGACTCAACGAAATATCTCGGATGAGTTTTGGTAATGAGAATTGCGGGAAGCACATCATCCCCATTGAATTCGGCCACTCGATGAAAGCTCAAAACCTCATTAGCAAAGTGCACTCCGCGATGACTGGCCAAAACAATAGCCCCAGTTTCTGATGCTCTCCTAGCCATAGCCTGGAAATGATCCCGGAATAGCTTTTCGTAAACATCGTCTGGCCACCCATAATCTAACAGGTAGACATATAGATTACGCTGCTGGTCCAGCGGTAGACTCCGAATATGGCTTACGTACAATCCCATAATTACAT
>JBAQNC010000265.1:0-25290 GCA_049303435.1 Parvibaculum sp.
TCCCCATAATGAGAAGAATTGCTTCTGCGCTCTCCGGGCCAAAACTTTCATATTCGATGTCGAGTCCGTTCGCCTCAATTTGCGGCATCTACATCACCTTGCGTCCGCAACATCCTCCCGCCTTCACTATGCTCGGAGTCGAGCAAATAAAAAACCCCGCTTCGAGCGATCGAAGCGAGGTTTCATATTAGTGTGATGAATGGGTTACTCGACCGCCGCACGGGCGTTGGCGCTTTCCGCCAATTCCGTAATCAATTCGACATAACGCGGACAAAGCTCCACGGGCAAATCATGGCCCATGCCTTCGATCAGTTCGAGCTTCGCACCGGGAACGGATTTCGCCGTATCAACACCACCTTCAACCGGGACCAGCGGATCGGCCTTGCCATGGATCACGCGGTCCACGCGGCTGCCGTCCCCGATGATCGCCGCATACTGGCGCGCGGCCCCCTCGGGATAATACATATGGTCATATTCACGCGCACAGCGTTCATAAAGCGCTTCGTCACTCATAGGATAGGCAGGGCTCTGGTAAACCCGGCGGCCCTTCATATTGTGACGAAGGACAACTTCACGTTCCGCTGAAGCGGGTCGCTCCTGCAAGGCGGTCATGGCTTTCTTGCTTGCGGCAGGCAGTTCAGGGTTGCCCGTCGTGGACATGATGGAAGTCACCGAAAGAATTTTTCCCGGATGATTGATCGCCATGTTCTGGACGATCATGCCACCCATCGAAATTCCCATGATATGCGCTCGGGCAATGCCCAGTTCATCGAGAAGCGCCATCCCGTCCGCCGCCATATCGGCAAGCATATAAGGCACATCGGGCTTCTTGCCTTCACGTGCTGCGGCAGCCACAACACTGATGTCGGGAATGCCCTTGAGCTTCTCCGAATGACCGACATCACGATTATCAAAGCGGATCATGCGGAAGCCCCACTCCTTCAAACCTTCAAGCAGCGGAATAGGCCAACTCATCATCGTCGATGTATAGCCGCAGACAAGCAGCAAGGGCATTCCCTCCGCCGGACCGCGATCTTCGTAGTTGATCGTGATGCCGTTCACTTGCGCCTGGTTCATATCGACTTTCATCTGCATCACTCCGCTGCTTTGGCGTTGCCCGCCCGCTCAGCAGCAGACGAGACCGCGTCAGAAAATATCTGGACAAGACCAAGCGGGAAGTCGTGGCCCATGCCGGGAACAATGCGAAGCTCCGCGCCGGGGATATTTGCGGCTGTATCCTTGCCGCCTTCAACCGGCACAAGCGGATCGTCCGCCCCATGCACCACAACGGCAGGCACATTGAGTTTCTTCAGTTTTTCACGGCGATCGCCATTGGCGACGATTGCCGCCATCTGACGTGCAACGCCAACGGGATAGAGCGAACGATTGACGTCGCGGCTCACCCATTCACGCAGCAGATCGTCATCCGTCGAAAAGCCAGGGCTACCGATGACTTTCCAGGCATTCATGCCACGCGCGATGGCGGCCTCAATATCGCCCTCCGGCGCAGGCGTCATGAGAACTTCCATTGCCTCGGGCTTTGCCTGCGGCAGCGCAGGATTACCTGTCGTGGACATGATGGAGGTCAGCGACATGGTCTTTTCAGGGTGATTGATCGCGACAAGTTGCGCGATCATGC
The DNA here is from genome assembly GCA_049303435.1 of Parvibaculum sp. GTDB lineage: Bacteria > Pseudomonadota > Alphaproteobacteria > Parvibaculales > Parvibaculaceae > Parvibaculum. The sequence goes on from JBAQNC010000265.1 coordinate 1,640, forward strand.
CACCCATCGAAGCGCCGACAATGTGAGCAGCCTCAATCTCCAGCGCATCGAGTACACCGACGGCATCTGCCGCCATATCATCCAGCGAATAGGGAGCGTTGGCGGGCTTGCCGCTGACGAGCGCACCAAAGATTGCCGCCATGTCGGGCATGCCGGCTTCGTCGAACTTGGTCGAAAGCCCGATGTCGCGATTGTCGAACCGCACCACATAAAATCCACGGGAAACCAGTTCCTGACAGAACTCCAGTGGCCAGACGGTAAGCTGTCCCCCGAGACCCATGATCAACAAGACGGTCTCGTTCGCCTTGTCGCCAAATGTTTCATATTCAACGCTAATGCCGTTCGCCTGAACCTGCGCCATGACTCTCTCCCGAATGTCGTTTGTTTCTTTGGTCAAAAGTCTAGCAGCCGCCTTGCATCCTGAGCAGACAAAACGCATGATTAATGAAAAACATTAAGGAGACGCCGGACATGACGCTCAGCTTTGATCTTTTCTGGTCCTTTCGCTCGCCCTACTCCTATCTCGTCATGCCGCGCCTTGTTGAGTTTGAACGCGAATACGACGTGAAGGTAAATGTGCGGCCGGTTTATCCCATCGCCGTGCGTATCAAGGGTTTCTTCAAACAGGTCAACCCGATGTGGCCGCCCTATCTGTTGAAGGACACTGTGCGGGTCGCGCAGATGAACGACATGCCCTATGCATGGCCATCACCCGACCCCATCGTCATGGACATCAAATCCGGCGAAGTGCCAGAGGACCAGCCCTATATCCATCGCCTGACGCGGCTGGGTGTCGCCGCAGCCGAACAAGGCAAGGGCCTTCCCTTCCTGCAGGAAATCAGCACCGTCATATTCGGCGGAACGCGCAACTGGCATGACGGCAACCACCTGAAAGACGCCACCGCTCGGGCTGGCCTGGACCTTGCCGAACTGGACAAGGAAATCCAATCCGATCCCGACCGCTACGAGGCCGTCATCGTCGTCAACGAGACCGCCCAGAAGTCTTCCGGCCATTGGGGCGTGCCATTGATGGTCTTTGAAGGCGAGCCCTTCTTCGGGCAGGACCGGCTGGACCATCTCAAATGGCGTATGGGCCAGAAAGGCCTCGCAAAACGCGGGTAGATCCCGCCCCGGCCATATTTTGACAAGCCGACTGGACCCGCCGCTTCAAGCCCGCTAGCCTCCCCGCCTCACAAAAAATGCGGTTGGAACGAGATGCAACGCGACCTGAAGGCCATGAGCAAAACCGACTACGACCTGGTGATCGTGGGCGGGGGTGTAACCGGAGCGACAACGGCCTGGGACGCCGCCCTTCGCGGGCTCAAGGTCGCCCTTCTGGAGAAAAATGACTTTGCTCACGCCACCACCTCGGGCTCATCAAAGCTGGTGCATGGCGGGTTGCGATATCTGGTCAATGGCGAGTTGAGACTTGTACGCGAATCGCTCCGTGAGCGGCGCATATGGGAGAACATTGCACCTCATATGGTCCATCCCCTTCCCTTCATCCTGCCAACCTATGGGCGCGGCATGAAAAGTGGTCTGGTGCTCGCCATCGGTCTGATCTTCTACGACCTGCTTTCCTATGACCGAAATTTAGTCTCGGACGACGACAAAAAAATTCCCGCCTATCACTCGATCTCGCGCGATGAGGCGCTCCGCCTCATGCCGAGCCTGAAAGCGGAAGGCCTGACAGGTGCAAAAATCTATTATGACTGCCAGATGTTTGCGCCGGAGCGTCTCTGCCTCGAATGCATCGAAGGCTCAGTCGAATATGGCGCGGACGCGGCAAACTATGCCGAGGTAACAGGCTTCACCCGTGACAACACCCGCATCACAGGCGCGACCGTCAAAGATGTGCTCACCGGCGAAACACACGAAATCAAGGGCAAGGTCACGATCAATGCAGCGGGGCCCTGGGCCGACGAATTGATGCGACTGGGTGAAAACCACAATCCCTCGCGCGGCCTTATCCGCTCCAAGGGTATACATATCATCACCCGTGAAATTTCTGGCAAAAACGCGCTGGCGGTCCAGTCCGACATAGGCGGACATTTCTTCGTCATTCCCTGGCGCAATCACACGATTATCGGAACGACAGACGCCGTCTTCAAGGACGAGCCGGATCGCGTCGGCGTCACGGAAGAAGACATTCGCGATTTTCTGAGTGTCGTAAACGACGGCCTGCCGGGCCTCCACCTGAAACGCGAAGATGTCTTGCACTTCTATGTCGGCATCCGTCCGCTGATCGACCATGAACCCAGTACGGAAGGCCCAAAAGACAGCTACAAGGCGAGTCGAGAAGCCGAGGTCTGCGACCACAAGAAACTGAGCGGCGTTGACGGCTTCATATCGGCGCTTGGCGGCAAATGGACCACCTCGCGTCATCTCGCCGAACTGATCGTCGATATGGCGGCTTACAAGATCGGCCACATCAAGACCTGCGAGACCCATTGCACGCCAGTTTATGGCGGAGAAATCGGACGACTCAAAAGCTTCATCACCCGCGCGCAGAAACGTCATGCGCATCTGCCCGCAGATGTCGTCGAAAATCTCTGTCACTTCTATGGCAGCCGCATCGACGAAGTTCTGGAGACGGCCAATGAAAGGCCAGACGAGAAGGCGGAACTTCTGCGCCGCATAACGTCCGAAAATCCGACTATCGGCGTCCAGATCGTTCATGCAATCCGCCATGAAATGGCCAATCACCTTTCAGATATCATCTTCCGGCGCACCGGCCTTGGCACATTAGGTCATCCCGGCGTTCCCATGCTCAACCGCGTCGCCGAGTTGATGGCGCGCGAACTGAATTGGGACGAAACCCGCCTCGCCAATGAACTGGCTGAGACGGGCCGCATGTTTGAAACGCAACCACGCCGCGCAGAAGACGACATGCAAGGCGCGAGCATGGCCGAAGCAGGGCAGGAGGCGCGCTCATGAGCCAAGCCACAACGGCGTCACAGCAGCCCCCTTACATGCCTCACGTCGCTGCTGTTGTGAACCCGCGCTCCGGCGGCGGGCGCACTGGCCGCGCCTGGCGCGTCATCGCAACCGCGCTTGAAGCAGAACTCGGTCCGGTCAGGGTTCACTTCACGACATCACACTCGACATCGCGCTATCTCCCCGCCGCGGAACTGACACGCATCGCACTCAAATCCGGCGCGCAACTGGTGATCGCCGTAGGCGGCGACGGCACGATCAGCGAAGTCGTGAACGGCTTTTTTGAAAATGGCGCGCCGATCAATCCGGATGCACATGTCGCCATTCTCAATACCGGCACGGGCGGCGACTTCCGCAAGACCTTCAACCTGCCTGAAAACATGGAAGGCTGTGTCAAACGCATCGGCAAGGGCACGACGCGCAAGATTGACCTTGGCCGCATGACATTCGTCAATGAAGACGGCGGCGAAGGCACGCGATATTTCAACAATATCGCGAGCTTCGGCCTTTCAGGCGAAGTGGTCCGCGCGGTCAATAACGCCGACATATCGAAATTGCTGGGTGGCGCATTCGCCTTCACCTTGGCGACTCTGGTGACCTCATTTCTCTACAAGCCCCATCCCGTGCGGCTGCAAACAGACACTGGCTTTGACGAAGTGCTCAATGTTGGGGTCTGCGCCGTGGCGAACGGCAAATTCTTCGGCGGCGGCATGATGATCGCGCCTGATGCCGAACCCGATGACGGGCTTTTCGATATGGTGGTCATGCGCGATACGACCTTCATGGATATGCTGACCGGCTCAGGTAGTCTTCGCGACGGGACGCATCTCGCCAATCCCAAAATATCCCATATGCGCATCAAGAGTCTGACGGCAATGCCCGCTGGCGACCGGCCGGTCCTGCTCGACGTGGATGGCGAAGCACCGGGACGTCTTCCCGCCCGTTTCGATATAATGCCGCAAGCACTCACCTTGCGCTGCTGAACCAGAACAAGAGGCAAAATCCCGATGACCATTGAACGCAAGTCACTTCGTTGGAACGGCTGGGGCCCGACCGATCAAGAAAACATGCTTCCCGATAATGCGCCGCAATGGACATGGATGCGCGACGCGCTGGGCATGTCTCACCTGCCGGACACAAAAGCAAAGCCGCTTGAAACAATCACGCTTGCCCCCTGCCGATTGAGCGACGATGTCATCGCGCAACTCAGCGCTATTGTCGGCGGCGCACAGGTCAAGACCGACAATTATGAACGCGCTTTCCATGCACGAGGCAAGAGTTATCACGATCTGCTCTACCTGCGCGCGGGTAAGCTCGACCTCGCACCAGATGCCGTCGTCTATCCGCGTAACATCGACGAAGTTCTCGATATCATAAAACTTGCTGGCAACGAAGACATCACGCTGATCCCCTATGGCGGCGGCTCGTCCGTTGTCGGCGGCGTCAACGCGACGGCAAAATCGCTTGGTGGAAATGTCATCACACTCGACACGACATTGATGACGCGCATCATCCAGATCGACAAGGTCGCCATGACTGCGACAGTGGAAGCTGGCATCTACGGTCCCGCGCTCGAGGAAGCCTTGCAAAAGCATGGCGTGACGCTGGCGCACTACCCGCAAAGTTTCCAATACTCGACGCTCGGCGGCTGGATCGCCGCACGCGGCGCGGGCCAGCAGTCGAACCGTTACGGCAAGGCTGAAAAATGGCTGGTGTCAGCGAAGGTCGCGACACCACGCGGGCTATGGATGACAGAGTCAACGCCCGCCTCTGCCGCCGGCCCCAATCTCAATCAGTTGCTTGCCGGATCCGAAGGAACACTTGGCGTTATCTGCGAGGCGACGATCAAGATTCACGAAGTGCCCGACCGCAAGGACTATCGCGGCTACCTGTTCAAGGACTTTTCAAGCGGCGTCGAGGCCGCACGCCGCATCAATCACGCAGAAATTCCTGTTGCCATGGTGCGATTGTCGGATGCCAGGGAAACTTATTTCTTCCAGGCTTTTTCATCGACAAGTTCAACGACAAGCCTGAAGGCGCGGCTGCAACGAGCCTATTTGCGCTTTCGTGGTTTCAACGACGAACCCTGCCTGATGCTGATCGGGCATGAAGGCGACAGCGATACAGTCGCATGGGCGCAATCGCGGACCGAACACATGTGCACCTCGCTCGGCGCCATGAAGCTTGGCACCTCGGCAGGCGATCGCTGGTATCACGGTCGCTTTGGTTCGCCCTATTCACGCGACCCGATGATGGATCACGGAATCGGCATCGATACGCTTGAGACATCGACGCGCTGGTCGAACATCGAAAACCTTCGGGAGAAGACAGTGGTAGCAATAGAAGACGCGATAGCCGCCAACCTTCCGGAGCCTGGGGGACGTGGCATCGTCATGGCGCATGTCAGCCATTCCCATCCGGATGGCGCGAGCCTCTATTTCACCTATGTCTTCGCACGACAACTCGACCGCGAGATCGAACAATGGCAGGCGATCAAGCGCGCGGCGTCTGACGTGCTTCTCGAAAACAAGGGGACGATCAGCCATCATCACGGCGTGGGACTCGACCATGTGCCGTGGCTCGCCGAAGAAAAAGGTGCTATCGGCTATGAACTCCTGAAATCCATCAAGGCTGAAATGGACCCGATCGGCGTGATGAACCCGGGCAAGCTCCTCGGCTAGGCGACAAACTCGCGCGAGCTGGCAAGCGCAGCATCAAAATCTGGTGCTACGGAAACATGCGCGTCGTCAAAGATATTCATGTCTTCGAGCACCTTTCGCGGCTGGTTCTGCAATCCGCAAAGGATGACATGAGCGCCATGACGCTCGCAGCGCTCAATGAGCGTACCGATGGCGCTCGCGCCCGATCCATCAATGAGCGGCACGCCTACGAGATTAAGGATAAAGACCTTTGGCTTTGGCCCGATACGGTCCAGCGTTTCGCCCAATCGCATCGCAACTCCAAAAAAGAAAGGCCCTTTGATGAAGCTCGCAACAACCCCTGGTGGCAGATCATGTTCATCCAGAGGCTCACCGCGCTCGCGCGGCGTATCGTCGCCGACATCGTCCTCGATAAGTTTCAGATGCGCCTGAACCTCCACTGCTTCCGACATACGATGCATGAAGAGAACTGCCGCCAGAACCACTCCCACTTCGATGGCGACCGTTAGATCGACAACGACTGTCAGGCCGAATGTGATGAGAAGAACGATCCGATCGCCAAATGGCGCCTTCATCAGGTTCCGGAAGCGATCGATCTCGCTCATGTTCCAGGCGACCATGATCAGCACGACGGCAAGCGCCGCCAACGGAATATAGGCGGTCAGCGGCCAGGCGACGAGCATGAAGGCAAGCAGGAAAAGCGAGTGCAGAATGCCCGCTATCGGGCTGCGTGCGCCCGAACGGATATTGGTCGCCGTGCGCGCGATCGCTCCCGTTGCAGGCAGACCGCCCACCAGTGCAGAAGCGCAATTGGCGATACCCTGCGCCACCAGCTCGCAATTCGAGCGATGCCGCCGACCCGTCATGCTATCGGCGACGAGGGCGGAAAGCAGCGACTCAACACCAGCCAGAAAGGCAATCGTAAAGGCGCTGGGAAAAAGCTGAATGATGCGTTCCATGCTCATCGATGGTAGCGCTGGCATGGAAAAACTCGGCTCCAGCCCCACAAAGCGAGACCCGATCGTGTCGGTCGGAATGTGAAACACCTGGACAAGAACAGCAGCGAACGCCACGGCGATGAGAAATCCCGGCCAAGTCGGACGATAGCGTCGCAGAACGATAATCAGGGCAAGCGCGCCAATCGCTATCGCCATTGTGCCCAGATGCGTTGTCGGCATCGCCAGTGCAATCGCCTCCAGTTTCGGGAAAAATTCCGCAGGCACATGCGCCATCACAAGGCCAAAGAAGTCCTTGATCTGGCTCGAAGCAATAATCACGGCAATGCCTGCCGTAAAGCCAGTCACAACCGGCTGAGGTATGTACTTGATAAACGTGCCAATCCGGAAGGCGCCCGCCGCGACAAGCATCACGCCCGCCATCAAGGTCGCAAGCACAAGACCATCATAGCCAAACTGCGCGATGACATTGAAAACAACAACGACAAAGGCACCGGTCGGCCCGCCAATCTGGAAGCGTGAGCCGCCAAGAGCCGAAATCAGAAACCCGGCAACTACCGAAGTCAGGATACCCTTGTCGGGCGTCGCTCCACTCGCAATCGCCAGCGCCATCGCCAAAGGCAAGGCAACAATAGAGACGGTCAGCCCCGAGACAAAATCATCCCGAAAAGCGCGAAGGTCATAGCCCTCCTTTAGAACTGTAACAAGTTTCGGAACAAAGAGCGCCCAGTTCCCTGTTCTCGTCGACGTGCTTTGAGACATGAATTCAGCCCTGCCTCCGCACCGCCAGAGGCTCTTTTATGCTTCAACCTCTTCTTCTACCAATTTGCGAAGTTCCGCCTTGGCAATCTTTTCAAGTGTTGAGCGTGGGAATTCTGAGAGAATTCGAATGTCGCGCGGTCGCTTGAAATCTGCAAGCCCCTTACGACAGGCGGCCATCACATTTTCCTTGAGGTCTTTTGCCGCAGCCGGTTCGCCGCCGGGCACAAGAAGGAAAGCGACAGGCACTTCATCAAGCATCTTGTCCTTCCGCGCGACGACGGCGCATTCGGCAATACCCGGCACCGTCATGATGACACGTTCTATTTCGGACGCCGCCACATTCTCACCACCGACCTTCAGCATATCCTTGTCGCGGTCAGCGAAACGGATATACCCATCCTCGAGCAATTCCACACGGTCTCCTGTAATAAAGAAACCGTTCTCATCGAAGCTCGCTTCCGTCGCCTCCGGATTATTCAGATATTCCTTGAAGAGCGACAGGCCGGGAATGCCGCGAATGAGAAGCGCTCCGGTCTCGCCCACTGCCGTCGGCGTACCGTCGTCATTCATGATGGCAATTTCATAGGACGTTGCCGGTTTGCCAATCGACATGGCGGCGGCGGGCAAATTCACATCGGAGACGATCCCATGCGTAATCGTCTCTGTCATGCCCCACCAACCGATGGTTCGTACACGGAAATGGGCATCCGTCGGAAGCGATGCCACACCATTTCCCCACAACCGATAAAAATGTTTTTCCGGCACAGACTGATCCATCAACGCCTTCGTGCAAAACGGCACCATCGACGTCCATGTGCAACGATGCTTGAGTGACACCGGCCAGAAGCGCGATGCGGAAAAACGAGGCTGCACGACAATCGTGCCGCCGACCCAAAGCGTCGACAACACCGAATAGGACTGCGCGTTGGTATGGAACAGCGGCAGATATACAAGATGCACATCTTCGGGCCGCAGATCTTCGTGCACGGCACAAACCTTGGCGCCCCAAAGCGCGTTGGCATGCGTCCACACGACGCCCTTTGGCCGTGACGTCGTGCCGGAGGTATATTGCACGCCAACATTAATATCCGAATCGGGTTTACGAAGCGGCGCGTCACTTGCATCGCCATAGAGATCGAAAAAACGCTCCACACCAGCAGGCAACACATCGGCTGCAGGTGCACCATTATCCGTCTCGGTCACTGCAAGCCATTTGATTGCCCTGCAGCTCTCAGCCACGAGAACTGCAAATTTCGGCTGGGTGATCGCACCGACGACAGCAGCATGATCCGAAAAATAGTTTAGCTCATCCGCAACCGAGCGCGCATTGGTCGTGACCGCGACGGCGCCCAGATGCGCGCATGCATACCAAGCAATGATGCTTTCAGGGCAATTGTCGAGATGCACAAGCACCCTGTCACCGAGCTTGACCCCACGCGCCTTGAGGCCGGCCGCCACACGCATCGTCGCCTCGGCAAATTCGGCATAGCTCCAGTTTTGCCCCTCACCCTCAAAAGGCTCCCAAATAAGAAACGGATGGTCAGGACGCTCCGCAGCATGACGCGCCAGAAGATGAGGCACGTCAAAGCCGGAAAAGGGATGGACCGCTGGATTTGCCAGAACCGGTCTCATGCGAGACCCTCCTTCAGCGCCTTTGCGGCCGCTTTGACGGCTTCGCGCCCAACGTCGAGCACACCCTGCAAATTGAAGAAGCCATGGATCATGCCATCATAATTGACATGCGTTATCGGCACGCCTGCGGCCTTGAGTGCTTCGGCATAGGCGCGCCCTTCGTCTCTCAGCGGATCAAAACCCGCTGTCACCACATAGGCAGCTGGCAAACCCTCCAGCGACGACGCCTTCATTGGCGCAATGCGGGGATCATCACGATCAGCATCTTTCAGATAATGATCGAAGAACCAGATCATACCGTCGCGTTCAAGAAAATATCCGCTCTCATTGGCCTTGTAAGACCCGGTATCCACATCAGTATCCGTCACCGGATAGATCAGAAGCTGAAGCGCGATACGCGGACCTTTATCAGCCTTTGCAATCTGCGAGATGACGGCAGCCAGATTGCCGCCTGCGCTGTCGCCAGCAACCGCAATGCGCGTCGCGTCAACGCCGATCGACGCGCCATTGGCCTCGACCCATTTCAGCGCCGCATAGCAATCGTCGACGGCAGCCGGGAACACATGTTCGGGTGCAAGTCGATAATCCACCGCCACGACCTTACAACAAGCTTCGTTGGCAAGTGTGCGACACAGCGCGTCATGCGTATCAAGATCACCGATCACCCAGCCACCGCCATGATAATAGACCAATACGGGCAACGCATCGCTTCCAGCCGCGACGGGCGTGTAAATGCGAACAGGAATTTCGCCGTCAGGACCGGGTATGCTACGATCCTCGACCTTGCCAATTGCAACGCCCTGAAGATCAAGCGTTGCTGCAATGCCCCGGTACATTTCACGCGCATCTGGAACCGGCAAATCGATGATGCGTGGTCCGGGGTTCTCCGCCATGCCGTCGAGCAAAGCTCTTACCTGCGAATCGAGTACCATTTTCGTCTTCTCCCTACCTCATGATTTTCTTTGGATAGAGTTTTAAAGGCGGGGAGTGGTATCGCAAAGCTGCAAATGAAAATGCCCCGCCGGGATTTCTGTCCAGCGAGGCATTTCTGACTATTCGTCGTGAAATTGTCAGTGCAGTGGATGACCCGCCTTGCTGCGGCGGCCTGCGACCATGTCGAGCACCACGCTGCGCAATGAGCGCCACGCATCCGCACGCAAGGTCTCGCCAATCATCTCAAGCTCCGACACGGCCGATTCGGCATATTGAATGGCCTTGTAACCGTGTGTATCGACCATATAGGCGGCGAGCATATTCAATTCATTTTCGGTCATCATATTGGCGACAGTCTCCAGCCAGATTGAATTTGACTGACACTTCGCAATCCGCATGCCATCCTTACACGCGAATAAAATACAACAATTACAATGGCTTATATGAGGGCGGCCCAGCGCGCCAAATTGCCGGGCGGCAAAGCTTGCCCGGTCAGATCGCCCATCGCACCACGCTACCAAGGCTCGTTATGCGTCCGCACATCAACCTCGAAACTCCAGGCTGCACGCTTCTGCCCGTGCAACATCAAATAGATGTCGGCGATACCATTAATATCGATAAGCCGCCCTTCCTTGCCGCGCGCCTCGGCATATTCAGGCACCAGCGTTTTTAACTTTTCGCCTGCAATCCCGCCGTCAATCACGATGTGACCGACATGGAGTCCCTTGGGTCCGAGTTCCTTGGCCGCGCTTTGCGCCAGATTTCGCAACGCCCCCTTGGCTGAAGAGAAGGCCGCAAAACCCGCGCGCCCGCGCATGCTTGACGAAGCGCCAGTAAAAAGGATCGAACCTTCTCCGCTAGGGCTCATATGCTTTGCCGCTTCACGTACGAACAGAAACGCACCGAAAGCGCAGACCCGCCAGCACCGCTCAAAATAATCCGCCGCCATCCCCTCGACGCCGCCAGGCATATTGTTGCCTGCATTGTATATGGCAAGGGCAACGGGAGCCTGAGCTTCAGCACCTGCAAAAAGCGCGGCCACGTCGTCCTCCAGCGTCGCGTCACATTCGACAGGCGTCGCCTGTCCGCCACTGGCGCGGATGGCATCGGCAATCGAAGCCACCTTTGCCAGCGTACGGCCCGCCACGAAGACATGAAGTCCCCGGGCCGCGGCCTGTTTCGCGATCGCCGCCCCAAGTCCTTCATGTGGACCCACACCCAATACAATTGCAGTCTTGGCAGTCATAGCGCTTCCCTCAAAAATTCAGTTCAACCCAGCATATGGATAGGTTCCAAAAAAGAACCAACTAAATTTTGAGGACCGGCCGAAATTCAACCCGAAAAGCCGCCGGAATTAAGAAAATCCTGCTCTGCCTCTGTCGAAACCCGCCCCAGAACCTGATTGCGATGCGGGAAGCGTCCAAATCGCCGGATGATGTCAGCATGTTCTTCGGCAAACCTCATGACTTCCGGATTTTTCAGTCGGGCAAAATATTCAAGCCCCTCCTTCTGGACCGCCGCATCCTCGGAATGCACGAAAGGCATGTAAATCCAGTTGCGAACCATCACGGGCAGTTCGACGTCAAAGCGACGTTTGATCGCTTCGCGCGTCAACTGCAAGGCCTTTACGTCCTGCGCCCAGGCGCGATGATCATCACGGAAAAGGTTTCGCGAAAACTGATCAAGAATGATGATCAGCGCCAAGGCTCCCTGAGGCTCCCCCATCCATTTATCGAGTTTGCCCGCTACGGCGTCATCATACGTGCCGCCAAAACGTTGCCTGACCTCCGCATCAAATGGGCCTGATTTCGCCCACCACTTTTCCCACCCGGCGGCAAACCAGAAATCCAGAACATCACGCGGGCGGACAGACGTCATCGCTTATTCAAATTCAAGTCGCATTTTTCATCAATTGATCATCCGCCCACGGCCTTCCCAATAGGGAGCCCGCAACTCGCGCCGAAGAATTTTACCCGACGGGTTACGCGGCAGGGCCTCCACAAAATCAATCGTCTTGGGAACCTTGAAGCCGGCGATACGTGTCTTCGCAAAGGCAATGATATCGGTAGCATCTGCCGTTTCACCCGGCTTCAACACGACGCAGGCCTTCACCGCCTCGCCCCAGCGATCGTCTGGCACACCGATAACGGCGACATCCGCCACCGCCGGATGGCCAAACAGGGCGTTCTCGACTTCGGCTGGATAGACATTCTCGCCACCCGACACAATCATGTCTTTGACGCGGTCGTGAATATAGAGATAGCCCTCAGCATCGAAATAACCCGCGTCACCCGACGAAAACCAGCCTTCATTGATCGAGTCTTTCGTCGCTTCCGGTTTGTTCCAATATCCCTTCATCAGGGACGTGCCCTTGATCAGGATTTCGCCCACTGCCCCTTGGGCGACATCCTTGCCGTTTTCATCAACGATACGAATTTCCGTATCTGGATTGACGATACCGCAGGAGCGCAATTTGCCGAGCGCGGGATCATGCGCATGGGGCGGAAGATGGGTCGCCGAGCCAGTCGTCTCGGTAAGACCATAAAGCTGTATGAAATCGCAACCAAATGTATCCTGCGCCTGACGAAGCACGTCTTCGGCAATCGGCGAAGCGCCATAAAGGATTTGCCGTATCGATGAGACGTCCGTGTTCTTGATCGCAGGTTGTTGCAACAAAAACAGGATGACGGCCGGAACCATGAAAGCGATGTTGATCTTGTATTGCTCGATCAATTTCAGGATCAATACAGGATCAACATCCTTGAGGATGACATTCGTCGCGCCATGTGCATGTCCGATAATGCCGATATTGACGCCAGCCACATGAAACAACGGCATGCAGACAAGATTGACTTCGCCCACGCTCCAATTCGCCCAACCAGCTTTGACGCCCCCTTCCAGAATACCAACGTAATTGGCATTGACGAGCTGCACCCCCTTGGGATGCCCCGTCGTGCCGCTGGTGTAAAGCTGGATGACATCATCATCAGGTGCGTCGGCGAGATGCGGATCGGTATCAGGGAAGCTGTCCCGCCAGTCGTCAAACGACGTCCAGGTGGGATGACCGCCATCAAGCGCGATCACCCGCTTGACGCTGGGGCACTGAGCGAGAACATGACCGACAATGTCGTAGAACTCTGCACCGACGAAAAGCATTTCCGTCTTTGCGTCATTGAGCACATAAGCAACTTCCGGTGGTGCAAGACGCCAATTGACGCCAACAACGACAGCCTTCGCCTTGAACGCTCCATAAAGCATTTCGAAATAACGGTCCGAACTCTTGCCGATAAAGCCAATCCGGGTATCAGGCTTCATGCCCTCCGCAATCAGCCCCTGCGCCACGCGATTGGCGCGCTCATCAAGCTCCGCATAGGTCGTTTCACGACCTTCAAAAATCTGCGCGATGGCGCGACCGTTCACGCGCGCCTGATAGCGCGTAATATCGGCAACCGATTTGATGTGCTCGCTGTCGAACATGCGTCCCCTCCCTGGAAACGGAATTTGTGAACGGAGCCGGACATTTGCTGCCTTCTGAACCCCATCTCTTCAACCGGGAGTTTAGCGACGAATTGGTGACGAACAAGTCCACCCTTGACCGATTGTCAGGCTCGACAGCGCGATTGACGCCGCTAGACTGGGAACAACAAGAATACGCTTCGTCAAGCCGGAGCAAAAAACAGACAGGGAGACAGAATAATGGCCCGTATACCCTATTTTGATCCGGCGCTTGCCGAAGGCCGCGCCAAGGAAGCCTACAAGAAGTTGCCGCCGCTCAACATCTTCAGGATGCTAGGCCACTCTGGTGACATGCTCGATGCCTTCACCAAGTTCGGCAACGCCATCCTCATTCACTCGGACCTCAATCCCATCCTGCGCGAAATATCCATTGTCCGTGTGGGCGTCCTTAAAGGCGGAAAATATGAAGTTCACCAGCACGAACGAATCTCCCGCCAGATAGGCATGCCGGAAGACAAAATCCAGGCGATCCATGAAGGGCCCGAGGCCAAGGCCTTCAATGAACTTGAAAGGATGGTAATGCGATTTACGGACGATATCGTCGCCAATACGCGAGCCTCCGATGCCACTTTCAATCCGCTAGCTGAGAAATTGCCGCCCAAACAGCTGCAAGAGCTGGTTATTACCATCGGCTTCTACACGGCCGTCTGCTATTTTCTCGAAACCTTCGACGTCGACATTGAGGAAAAGGGTAAAGAGCCGACCGTTGACCTCTCGGGCAAGAAGAACTGACATGGCGCTTCTTCCCTATCCTGACCTACGCGACCTGCCCGAAGCAAACCGTAACCTGCTGGCCGATCTTCCCTCGCTCAACATCTTTCGAATGCTGGCTGGCAGCGGCCCCTCTTTCGTCCCCTTCATGGCGCTCATCAATGCCTATCTGAACGAAGGCATATTGAATGAAGAGCTAAGAGAGCTTGTCATACTGCGCGTCGGTCATTTGTGCAATTCGCCCTACGAGTTACACCAGCATATTCGCGTCTCCCGCGCGCTGGGCCTGAGCGAAGCGCGGATTGCAGCCACCAGAGGCGAACTCCCCTCTTCTGAATTCAGCCCGGCAGAAAATACGGCTCTCGCGCTTGCCGACGACCTGACGGCGAATGTGAAGGGAAAGCCTGCGCTTGTCGAAGAAGCGCGAAAACATCTCGGAAATAGCGGCACACAGGAACTCATCATCATCATTGGCGTCTATCTCCTCGTCTGCCGTTTTCTGGAAACTCTGGAAATCGAAATCGAGGAACAAGACATTGCAGGCAGCGGCCTCGATGAAATCAAAAGAAGCCTGCGCCGCCATGACTGACGCCAATATACCAAACGAGAAGTACATCCGCCCGCTTTCAGCTGAATCGAAAGGCGAAGCGCCCGGGCGTGGCCGACTACAAGGCCGCCGGATTCTCGTTGTGGGCGGCGGTCAGCGCATCGTCGATGCGGCGACCGACCCTGTCGGCAATGGTCGCGCCATGTCGCTTCTCTTTGCGCGCGAAGGCGCAACTGTCGCGGTCGCCGACATGAACCTCGAATCCGCGGCTGAAACCGTCAATATAATCGAGACCGAAGGCGGCAAGGGTTTTGCGATCCGGGCCGATATTTTGCAAGCCGACGACATCGCCGCCATGATCGATACCGCCATTGAAAAGCTTGGTGGGCTTGACGGCCTTGTGCTCAATGTTGCCATCGGCGTCGGTGCGCTGGGCCTTGAAGGCGCGAATTCCGATGATTGGGATAAGACGTTAGCCGTCAATCTTCGCGGGCCCATGCTGATCTGCAAGGAGGCCCTACCCAAACTTGCGGACGGGTCATCCATCATCTTCATTTCATCTATTGCCGGGCTCGTTGCGAGCTCACGCCTGCCCTCCTACGACGCCTCCAAGGCGGCATTGGGCGGCCTCATGCGGCATGTGGCGCTCGAGGGATCGCGTCGCGGCATCCGCGCCAATATCGTCGCGCCCGGTCTGGTCGATACGCCTCTGGGACGCCTCGCGACGCAAGGGCGACCTTCACGCGGACGCTCGCCGACACCCTTCGGTCGGCAAGCAACGGGCTGGGAAATCGCTTACGCAGCGCTCTTCTTCATGTCGGATGAAGCCGTTTATGTGAATGCACAAGTTCTCGCCGTCGACAGCGGCATAACAGGAATTTCCTGAACGTAAAATTTCCTGGGGAGGGAAGTCATGTCGCTGGGCCTGAGCAAGTTTCAATACACGAAAGGACTGCACGATCTGGGTCGCGGCGGCTATGCTTGGCTGCAGCCCGATGGCGGCTGGGGTTGGTCGAATGCGGGTCTCATCGTCGATCAGGGAGAATCCCTGCTCATCGATACCCTGTTCGACGTGCCACTGACCCGCGACATGCTCGCCGCCATGAGAGCCGCCGAACCCAAAGCGGCGGAAAAGATCAAGACGCTCGTCAACACGCACCACAATGGCGACCATTGCTACGGCAATGAATGTTGCGAAGGCGCAGAGATCATCGCGCACAAGCTTGCCAAGGAAGCCATGACCCATGAAGGGCCTGAACTTCTCGCAGGCTTCATCAAGGCCGCGCCACAGCTTGGCGATACCGGCGCCTTTCTTACCAAATGTTTCGGCGCTTTCGATTTCGAGAGTGTCACTCAAACCTTGCCAACAACAACTTTCGAATCGGAACTGACGCGCAAGGTGGGTGACAAGACGGTCAAGATCATGCATGTCGGCCCTGCCCACACACCCGGTGATGCCCTGGTCCATGTCCCCGAAGATAAAGTGGTCTTTACCGGCGACATTCTTTTCATAGAAGGCCATCCGATTATGTGGGAAGGCCCGATTTCAAACTGGATCGACGCCTGCAACCGCATCATGGCAATGGATGTAGAAACCGTTGTGCCGGGCCACGGACCCATTACTGACAAGAAGGGCGTGGCCACCGTGCGCGACTATCTTACCTATGTCGAAAAGGAAGCTCGCAAACGCTTCGACGCAGGCCTGTCAGCATTTGACGCAGCGGCCGATATCAATCTCAACGACTATGACAGCTGGGGTGACCGTGAGCGTATCGTCATCAACGTGGCGACTCTCTACAAGGAATTCGCAGGCGACAAGACGCCGAACGACGCGGCCAATCTTTTCGGCCAGATGGCAGCGCTCGCCAAGAGACAGGGACGTCTCTAGACATCGCTGACAATCATGGACACGACGTCTCCAAGGCGTGATGATCCCGATCAATGAAAAATGGATCGGGGAGGTCCAGATGTTGACGCTCTATGAACACCCGCTATCGCCTTACGCGCAAAAAGTCAAAATCGCGCTGCGTGAAAAAGACGTCGAGTTTAAATTGAGAACGCCCGAAGGCATGGGAAGCGGCCACGCGGCAGGCGACTTCATCCGAGCTAATCCGCGCGGCGAAGTCCCTGTGCTCATAGATGACAATTTCTCCATCTTCGACAGCACCATCATCCTTGAATATATTGAAGACAAATGGCCAACACCGTCGCTGCTCCCCTCGTCAGCAAAGGAACGCGCGCAGGCGCGCATGATCGAGGATGTGTGCGACACTCAATATGAAACCATTAATGGGGGTCTGGGAGAACTGACCTGGTTTCGTCGCGGCGAGGGCAAATTGAGTGAAGCGCTGCGCGACAAGGCGGCTGACCAGACCGAAATGATGCAGGTCTGGCTGACCCGTCAGCTCGGCCAGGCCGACTGGCTTAACGGAGATGTTTTCGGGTGGGCTGACATCAGTGTCGTCCCCTACGTGGCAGGCTCCGCCAGCTTCGGTCTTGGGCCACAGGAAACATCCCCCTTGGGGAAATGGTTCGCACGCATGTGTACTCGCAAATCCGTCGCCACCACATTGAAGGAATCGACAGCTTCAACATCGGCCATGGAAACCGTCGCAGACATCGTCAAGCAGGGCGTGTTCAAGCGCGAATATCGCGATCATCGTCTCGAATGGATGATCCGTTCGGGCGGCATGGAAATCGTGCTTGAAGGCCTGCAAAAAGACAATATCCGATTCAGCAACGATTTCGCATAAGGAGCCTCCCATGCCTGCCAATGCAAATTCGATCATCCTGCATCAATACGACATTTCGCCTTTCTCCGAAAAAGTGCGCGTGATTCTCGGCATCAAGTGTCTCGAATGGTACGCTTGCGGCCAGCCGGTGATCATGCCAAAGCCCGAACTCACGACATTGACGGGTGGCTATCGCAAAATACCGGTCATGCAAATCGGCGCCGACATCTATTGCGACACGCAAATCATCATTCGCGAACTGGAGCGTCGCTTTCCTTCACCCTCGATCCACGTCGGCGGCGACAAGGGACTTGGGTGGGGTCTGAGCGTCTGGACGGATCGCTCCATCTTTCAGGCGGCTGTGCCGATCATCTTCGGCGGCATGGCCTCGGATGGTGGCGGCGAAGGCCTGACGTCAGAGGAATTCCTCAAGGACCGTGAAGCGCTTACCGGCCGTCCTTTCAACCTTGAAGAGATGAGAGCCGCCGCGCCGTTAATGGCCGACCAGCTTCGCGCCCAACTCGATTGGGCCGAACACCAGCTTGGCCTTGACCAGAAATTCATGATGGGGGATGCACCGGGCCTTGTGGACGCCAGCCTCTATTACAATCTCGCCTTCGTCCGCTGGGTCTATCCCAAGGCCCTCAAGGTGCTGGACAGTCTGCCCAATGTCGAAGCATGGGAGCTTCGCGTCAAAGCGCTCGGGCACGGCACGCGGCATGAGGTTACGCGCAATGAAGCACTTGATATTGCCAAGGCGGCTACCTCCATCGAAACTCCGCGTACCGACAGGAACGAACCAAACGGACTGGAAGTTGGCACAAGGGTCACCGTCATGGCCGACGACTACGGTCGCGACCCTATTCGGGGCGAACTGGTCTCCTCTTCAGCGCAGCACATTGCAATCAAGCGATCGGATGCGCGCATTGGCGATGTCGTTCTGCATTTCCCGCGCATGGGATTTCTGATCGTCAAGAATTGACAATAAGTCCAACCAGAGAAGCAAAAAGGCGGGAGCTCAAATCTCCCGCCTTTCTCATTTTGGACCTGCTTGATCAGCGAGCTGTCAAACCACCATCAATGACGAGTTCCGAACCTGTCATGTAACGGGACTCGTCTGATGCGAGATAGACAATGCCCGCAGCAATATCCGACGGAAGCCCCGCATAGCCAAGCGGACTGGCGGCGCCCAGCGCGTTGGCGTCGATCGCATTCGCGCCTTCCTGAATGCCATCGATCTGCAGTGAACCCATCCCGCCCTGCGGGATCTTTGCCCAGATCGCCGTATCGATAATGCCAGGATGCACGGAATTGACACGCACATTCATATTGGCCTGAGCGCATTCCAGCGCTACAGCCTTCGTGAAGAGCCGCACCGCCCCCTTGGTGGCGCAATAGCCAGCCAGCCCCGGCGCACCCTGTAAACCTGCCACCGACGAAATATTGATGACCGAGCCGCCACCCGAAGCCGCGATGAGCGGAATACCATGTTTCACGCCAAAGAAGACCCCATCGACATTGATCGACATCTGGCGTTGCCAGTCGGCATAATCCATTTTGAAGATATCCGCAGCGATACCAATACCTGCATTGTTGACAAGAATATGCAGACCCTTTTGCGTCTTCTTGATCTCGGCGACCACATCTTCCCAACGTGCTTCGCTGGTCACGTCATGTGCCATGGCAACGGCCTTGCCTCCAGCCTTCGTGATTTCGGCAACCGTTTCGACATTTCCCTTCTCGTCGACATCGGTCGCCACGACTGTGGCGCCTTCAGCGGCGAGCGCAAGAGCTGCCCCGCGTCCAATGCCGCTTCCCGCGCCCGTAACCAAGGCAATTTTTCCGCTAACGCGTCCCATATTCTTCTCCCCCTTTTTGTCTTGTGACTCTTATTGGCTCTTGTTTTAGGGTATTGCCCCTAGGACATGCAATGCAGATGCGTCTGTGAGGGCTCGCAGCACTCGAAGCTGAATTTCCATCTTGGATAAAAATGTACTTCAGTCTATTTTTGTTGAAAATGGGGAGAAAAGTCATTCGCAGCAATATTAAATCAGCCAATGCGCCTGATGGCGGAGAACCCGCGCCGACGCGGCGCACCCGCAAAAAAGAGCGCACGCGCCGTGAAATCTACAATACGGCCATGAGGCTTTTTGCCGAAAATGGCTATGACGGCGTGACGATTGAGGATATTTGCCGAAATGCCAGCGTCGCTAAAGCGACCTTCTTCCTACATTTTGCCAACAAGGCAGCCCTGCTAGGCGACTTCAATGACGAAGTTACGCAAGCACTTGCCGAACGGCTTTCGGACCATCACGGTAGCGCTGAGGAGCAATTGACCTTGCTCCATTCCGCATTCCGCGAGGCCTGGATCCAGAATGCGCCGGTCATGCAGAAGATGCTGCGCGACTTCATCGACCAGCCAACTAATCTGGCCAACGCTGCGGCGGTCAACGAAAGCATTGTTTCCCTGGTTACCGAAATTGTGCGACGCGGGCAGGAAAGAGGCGAATTACGCAACGGTATCGCCCCGGAACTGGCCGGCATATCAATCGTTTCCACATGGAGCGCTATTGCCGCCTGGTGGAGTGAAATTGATGCGTCAGATGGTGACACCGCCAGCCTGCAGATCATCGACATTACGTTGAACGGTTTAAAAAAACGGCCAGAATAAAAAAATCGAAACAAGAATTCACAATGCCAATATGGGAGACGAAAAATGCTTGAAAAGAAAATGCGGTTTGGCGCCTTTCTAGCGCCATTTCATCCGCTGGACGAAAACCCGATACTCGCTATCGAACGCGACATTGAGCTGGTCCAGCACATGGACAGACTCGGTTACGACGAGGCTTGGATTGGCGAACATCACTCGGCCGGTTACGAACTGATTGCCTCGCCCGAAGTCTTCATCGCGACACTTGCGGAGCGCACCAAACATATCAAGCTCGGCACGGGCGTATCCTCGCTCCCCTATCACCACCCGCTCATGCTGGCTGATCGCATCAACCAGCTCGACCACATCACGCGTGGCCGCGTCATGTTCGGCGTCGGTCCCGGCGCCCTGCCGTCTGATGCGTTCATGATGGACATCGAAGTCGCCAAACAACGCGACATGATGGACGAAGCGCTAGACGCCATCGCCGCGTTACTTCGCGGCGAAACAGTCAATATGAAAACCGACTGGTTCACGCTTAACAATGCCCGCCTGCAAATGACACCCTATTCGCGGCCCAGCGTGGAAATCGCCGTCGCAAGTCAGGTTTCACCGACAGGGGCAAATGCCGCCGGTCGTCACGGCGCAGGTCTTCTTTCCATTGGCGCCACCTCTGCTGGCGGCTTCAATGCGCTCGCCACAAACTGGGCCATCTGCGAAGACACTGCCAAGGACAATGGCAAGACCGTCGATCGTAATGACTGGCGTCTTGTCGGCCCCGTCCATATCGCCGAAACGCGCGAAAAAGCGCGCGAGAATGTCCGCTTCGGTCTCGAAAAGTGGCTCTACTACTTCCGCGAAGTGGCGGCCCTGCCGCTTGCGCCAACTGACGGGTCGGACCCCGTCGACGCATTGATCGCATCAGGCATGGCCGTTGTCGGCACGCCGGACGACGCCATCGCGCAGATCGATCGCCTGAAGGAACAGTCCGGCGGCTTCGGCGCCTTCCTGCAAATGGGGCACAACTGGGCCGATTTCGAGAACACCAAGAAGTCATACGAATTGATGGCGCGCTATGTGTTCCCGAAATTCCAGAATCTCAATTCAGCCCGCGAGGAATCGCTGAACTGGGCGAAAGACAATCGCGAGACCTTCATGGGACAAGCAATGATGGCGGTCGGTTCCCGCGTCGCCCAGCATATCGAAAAGAAGGGCACCGAAAACATTCGCCCGGAAATCCTCGAAGCCATGGGGCTCAACAAAAAAGGCGACGCCGCCGAGTAACCGCGCACCATAACCAAAATGAAAAGGCGGCTCATGTGAGCCGCCTTTTCTATGCGATCTGCATCAGAGCTTTATTTGTCCGGTGCATATCTGATCATGGAGATCATGCGTCAAAGGCACAAATTGTCGATCGGTAGGAGAATTGAAATACACGGGCTCCTTGATCGCCAAGAGATCAATTCCTTCCTTCACCAGATCAACCTTGCGATGCTTGAATGTGCCGGTCACTTCCATCTCGTGGCTGATGCGGATGAAGAGAGGCCGCGCATAGTCCGGCAATTCCTTGTTGATATGATGATGCAGCTTCACAAGATCGAGGTCGTTGTCGCTCACGATCGAAGCTATGCCTGCGCGTCCATCCGTACCGGGAATAGCAACGCCATAAACATTGGCTTCCTTAATGCCCGCAAACACCGAAATAGCTTCCGAGACTTCATTCGTCGAAACATTCTCGCCTTTCCAGCGAAACGTGTCACCTATGCGATCCACGAAATAGAAATACCCAAGCTTGTCCTGTTTCAGAAGGTCGCCGGTGCGGAACCACTGGTCATCTTTTTCAAAGACGTCACGAAGGATCTTCTTTTCCGTTTCTTCTTTCCTGGCATAACCGTCAAAACGACCCGTGGGCGTATTGGGATCGTTTGAAATCTTGCCCAACGCCTCGCCCGCCTCGCCTAGCTCGCATTTGATGCACAATCCGTCAGCTCCACGAACGACCTGCTCGGTTTCGGTATTGAATTGCACAAGCTCGACATTGAAGCGCTTCTTCGCCCAGCCGGGGATACGACCAACGGCGCCCACGGTGCCATCATAGTTCATCAGGGCAACGTTACCTTCCGTCGCGCCGTAAAACTCGAGAACACGTGGCACGCGGAACCGCTTCTGGAAGGCAGGCCAGATTTCCGGCCGCAAGCCATTACCGATCGCAAGCCTGATACGATGCTTGCGCTCCTTCGGAGCCTTTTCCGTGTTGAGAAGATAGCGACACAACTCGCCAATATATTGGAACATCGTAGCCTTATATTTGACGCAGTCGGAAAAAAATTCGCGCGCCGAAAACTTCCGCCGGATAATCACCGAACCGCCAACAGTCAGTACTGTACCGACGGCGCAGACACCGCCCGCCGAGTGATAGAGCGGCAACACACAATACATACGGTCCTTTTCGGTGGCATTGGATGCCGCCGAAAACCCACCCATCATTGTCAGTACACGAACATGAGGGAGACGCGCCGCTTTCGGGTTCCCCGTCGTGCCACTCGTATAGATGTAAAGTGCTTCATCATTGATCGTGATATCCTTGCGAACATCGACAGGTAGCGGATCACCGGACTGCAAGGCGAGCGCGGCGTCGAGAGTCTCTGTACCCTGCACCATGCCCCCTTCGGCCCATACCTGCATCGGACGCTCCAGTTGCTCCATAGCGCTATTATAGGCCTCATCAAACTCCACACCCATGATCAGATGATTGGCGTTCGAAATGTTGAGACTATGGGCAAGCTGGCTCTTGACGAGATTGGTATTGATGAGCGCGGCAGCTGCGCCAGCTTTGAGGATGCCGAGCCATGCAATGAGATATTGCGGGCAGTTCTCCATCATGAGGGCGACAACATCGCCTCGCCCCAAGCCCTGAGCAATCGCCCAACGGGCGTAACGATTAGCCTCCTCATTGTATTCCCGATAGGTAAGCTTGCGATCCTCAAAATAGATCGCGATGTTGTTCGGCTTTGTCCGCGCTAGATGTTCGATGACATCCGGAAAGGTTTCTTTGGGATTTTTGTAGATATTCCCCAGACGCTTCAGCGTACGCAATGCCGCGCGCAAATAGACAATCTCGTTCCCGATTCGCTTGAACAAACCCATAAAATGCTTCCCCCCGTGGGCGGATAGTCGCCCTTATTGTCTTTTATGCCTTTTGCCATGTCGGAGCGTCAAGAAGACCCACCCCTCCGACCTTTGAGATGACAAAAGCCGCTTTTGCGGCCATCATGCGCGACTCCAGCAAAGCGATGCAATGTCCCCGATGTCAGACCAGACCAAAGAAGCCGAAGAAGAGCTGATCCTTGATGTCATGGGCCAGCAATGCCCTTTGCCTGTGCTGCGCGCCCGAAAAAGACTGCTCAATCTCGACCCCGGCACCCTGCTGCGCGTCTTTGTGACCGATCCGGTCTCACGTATCGACATGCCGCATTTCTGTGCTGAAACAGGCCATGTGCTTGTCGAGACTCGCGACCGCGGCACATGGATCGAATTTCTGATCCGGCGCCGAACAGAACTCAAGGAAAGTACCTAGGCCGTAGACTCATAACTGCGCAACCAGATGCGTATTGA
>JBAQNC010000266.1:0-29502 GCA_049303435.1 Parvibaculum sp.
CCGAAATGGGAAAGTCGGGACCAACTGCTTTGCGTACAGCTCTGACAATTTCAAGAAGAAGGCGGGCGCGATTTTCCAGAGAGCCACCCCACTCGTCCGTGCGATTGTTGACGTCGGGCGAGAGGAACTCGGAAATCAGATAGCCATGTGCGCCATGAATCTGGACGCCTGTGAAACCCACATCGCGCGCCACCGTGGCCGTATGCGCGAAACGCGCGATCACGTCTTCGATCTCGGCGCCCGTCATGGCGCGCGGCTTGCCGAACTGGGCGCCGGGCATGTCGAGCGGAATGTTAGAAGGCGCCAACGGTTCCTTGCTCACGCTGATCGGCGTCTGACGTCCCGCATGACTGATCTGCATCCAGAGATGCGTATTGTTGGAGGCGCCAGCTTGCGCGAAGGCGCGGAGCGCCGCAATCGCCTCGTTGGACTGAGGACCGTCGATCGCGACATTGCCCGGTCGCTCCATGAAGCGGCGGTCGACCTGCACGTTGCCCGTGAGCAGCATGCTCGCGCCGCCCTCGGCCCAACGCTTGTAGAGACGCACGTGACTTTCGGTGGCCTGGTTCCTCGGGTTACCCAGCCCTTCGGTCATGGCGGCCTTGACCAGCCTGTTTTTCAGGACAGCCCCACAAGGCAACGTCAATGGCGATGAAATGGTGGTTTTGTCGGTCATAATCTTCCCCCCGAAATTTTTCTTTGTCGGATGGTGACATAAATTGGAGAGGAACCGCCAGCCGGTTAGCGACATAGTTTAAGGCAGACCCCCCACCCAAAAAATCTGTAGAAGATTTTTTGACCTCCCCGCGAGGGGGAGGTAGAGGGGTGTTTGCTCCGGCCTGCCCGTCCACCATACAATCAAACCCGATTCGTTCTCCTGCCCCAATTCCCTTGAAGTCTCGAGTATCAATGGCCGCGAAACGCCCCAAGAAATCCGCCGAACCTGATGATGATCTCTTTGCCGCTGCCGCCAAACCGGCGAGCAAGCCTGCGTCACCACGCATGTCGAAGGAGATGGAAAACTATTCGGCCAAGGATATCGAGGTTCTCGAAGGGCTCGAACCTGTGCGGCGTCGGCCCGGCATGTATATCGGCGGCACCGACGAGAAAGCGCTGCATCATCTCTTTGCCGAAGTGCTCGACAACTCGATGGATGAAGCGGTCGCCGGTCACGCCAACTGGATCGATGTGACGCTGCACGCCGACGGGAGCCTGACGGTTCAGGACAACGGGCGCGGCATCCCGGTCGATGTGCATCCGAAGTACAAGCCAAAGTCGGCGCTGGAAGTCATTTTCACGACGCTGCATTCGGGTGGCAAGTTCGATGGAAAGGCCTATGAGACTTCCGGCGGCCTTCACGGCGTCGGCATATCGGTGGTGAATGCCCTTTCCGACCGACTGGAAGTCGAGGTTGCGCGCGATCAGGAACTTTATACGCAGAGCTATTCGCGCGGGACGCCCCTTACCAAGCTGACCAACAAGGGCCGCATCCAGAACCGTCGCGGCACCAAGATCACCTTTCACCCCGACGAACAGATTTTCGGCAAGGGCGCGGCATTCCTTCCCTCGCGCCTGCATCGCATGGCGCGGTCGAAGGCCTATCTGTTCGGCGGCGTTGAAATCCGCTGGCACTGCGCGCCGGAACTCATCACCGGCGACACGCCTGCCGAAGATGTGCTTCATTTTCCCGGCGGCCTGGTCGACTTCCTGCGCGCCGAAATCGGCAACGCCACGACAGTCACCAATGAACCGTTCCACGGCAAGGTTTCAAAAGCGGGTAGCCACGGGTCGGTCGAATGGGCCATCGGCTGGTATAATGACGATGGCTTCATTCATTCCTATTGCAACACAGTGCCGACGACCGAAGGCGGCACCCATGAGGCAGGATTGCGGGCGGCCCTGACCAAGGGCCTCAAGAGCTACGCCGACATGACCGGCAACAAGAAGGCGGGCCAGATTCAGGCCGAAGACGTGCTGGGGACGGCTGGCGCGCTGCTCTCCGTCTTCATCCGCGAGCCGGAATTTCAAGGACAGACAAAAGAGAAGCTCGCGACGCCTGCGGCTCAGAAGCTCGTCGAAAAAGCCATCGGTGACCATTTCGACCATTGGCTGACCGCCTCGCCTGCGCAGGCGACAAAGCTGCTCGACTGGGTGATCGATCGTTCTGAAGAGCGGCTGAAGCGGCGGCAGGACAAGGATGTGGCGCGCAAGAGCGCGACACGCAAGCTGCGCCTGCCGGGCAAGCTCTCGGATTGCGCGCAAGCGGGCGCCGCAGGTTCGGAACTCTTCATCGTCGAGGGCGACAGCGCCGGCGGCTCGGCCAAACAGGCGCGCGACCGCGCCACGCAGGCGATCCTGCCGCTGCGGGGCAAGATTCTCAATGTGGCGTCCGCGACCGGCGCCAAGATGCAGGCCAACCAGCAGATATCCGATCTTATTCAAGCGCTGGGCGTGCGCACCGGCTCGCATTATCGCGATGCCGATCTGCGCTATGAAAAAGTCATCATCATGACGGACGCCGACGTGGACGGGGCGCATATCGCCTCGCTGCTCATCACGTTCTTCTTTCAGGAAATGCCGGAACTGATCGACAAGGGGCATCTCTTCCTGGCGGTGCCGCCGCTCTACAAGCTGACCCAAGGCGGCAAGACGGCCTATGCGCGCGACGACGCGCATAAGGACGAACTGATGAAGAAAGAATTCAAGGGGAACGGCAAGGTCGAGATATCACGCTTCAAGGGCCTTGGCGAAATGCTGCCTGCCCAGTTGAAAGAGACGACCATGATCCGCGCCAAGCGCACCCTTCTACGGGTCGTGGTGCCGGATGACGAGGCCAAGGCGACCAGAAGTTCGGTCGACCGCCTGATGGGCAACAAGCCGGAAATGCGATTCCAGTTCATTCAGGAACATGCGGCCTTCGCAGACAATCTGGATATCTAGCAAGGTCTGGTCGTTCATTTGTCATCGTCATGAATCGTCAGGACCTCGTCTGAAACGATACGTTTTGGCCACAATCCGCCGAAAATCCGACGCCAAAAGCCGCGCATTCCAAGGGCTCGTGGCCCCTGACGGTCTGTCACGTTGACAAAAGCCCCATATTCCCTATGTTTCCGCCAGATTGCGGATACGCGCGACCGCTGAACAACGCGCAAACAGCTGCCCAATATTTCCGTCCACGGGCCCCGTAAAGTGGGCCACCGGGCAGCGCATACATGGTGCATAGGGCCTTTATATGACATTTGACGAACTCGGCCTCGGAGCCGAGGTACTGAAAGCGGTTGCAGAAACCGGCTACACCGAACCCACTCCCATTCAGGCGCAGGCGATACCGCATGTGCTGAATAAGCGTGACGTGCTGGGTATCGCCCAGACCGGAACCGGCAAGACGGCATCTTTCACGCTGCCGATGATCGACCTGCTCTCGCGCGGTCGAGCCAAGGCGCGGATGCCACGCTCGCTCATTCTGGAGCCGACGCGCGAACTGGCCGCGCAGGTTGCGGAAAATTTCGAAACCTATGGCAAGTACAACAAGCTCTCGATGGCGCTGCTCATCGGCGGCGTCTCGTTCGGCGATCAGGAAAAGAAACTCGATCGCGGCGTCGATGTGCTGATCGCCACGCCGGGCCGCCTGCTCGACCATTGCTCACGCGGCAAGGTCCTGCTCACCGGCGTGCAGATCCTCGTCATCGACGAGGCCGACCGCATGCTCGACATGGGTTTCATCCCGGACATTGAAGAAATCTGCAAGAAGATCCCCTTCACGCGCCAGACGCTCTTTTTCTCGGCAACGATGCCGCCGGAAATCCAGCGCCTGACCGAAACGTTCCTGCAAAATCCGGAGCGCGTCGAAGTCTCGCGTCCGGCGTCCGCCAGCGCCACCATCACGCAGGGTCTCATCAAGACCACGAAGGAAAAGAAGCGCGACACGCTGCTCGAACTGATCGAAGGCGAAGACGTCAAGAATGCGATCATCTTCTGCAATCGCAAACGCGATATCGGCGCCGTCCACAAGACGCTGGAAAAGCATGGATTGCCGGTTGGTTCGCTGCACGGCGATCTCGATCAGTCCACCCGCACCAAGACGCTTGAGGGCTTTCGCAACGGAACGATCCGCCTTCTCGTCGCGAGCGACGTGGCGGCGCGCGGTCTCGACATTCCGGACGTGAGCCATGTCTTCAACTTCGACATCCCAACGCACGCCGAAGACTATGTCCATCGCATCGGTCGCACGGGTCGCGCAGGACGCCTGGGCTTTGCCTATACGCTCGTCACCCGCGAGGACGCGAAATATCTTGCCGGTGTCGAAAAGCTCATCGGCACCACCATTCCCGAACGCGGCGTGAAAGCCGCCGCAGCGGAAACACCTGCCGCCGTCATTGAAGTACCGGCAGAGTCTGAAGAGGCTCCGGTCGAAGCTGAAGCAACGTCCGGCGACGAGACCAAAGTCGACACGACGGAAGCCAATCCACGCAAGCCGCGCGAACGGCGCACACGGGGCGGACGCGGTCGCAGCAAGAGCGCGGCGGCAAAGACCGAAGAAGCTGTTTCCGAAGAGGCATCCGCCCCGGAAGACTCAACCCAACCTGAAATACCTGCAGACGCGCCGGAGCTTGTTGCCGCCATCGAGGAGCAACCTTCCACACGGGCGCCGAGGAACGACAATCGCAACAACAGATCGCGAAACGAACAGCCGCGTCGCGAACGCTCCGGTGGCGGTCGTGGCCGCGACGATGATGACGGCCCGCGCGTCGTCGGCCTAGGCGATCATGTCCCGGCCTTCATGCTGCGCGCCGTGAAACTGCCGAAACGCCGATCCGATGAAGCCGACGACAGCGATATCGATATCGACGAGACAGAGACCGAAGAAGCGTGATCGCGCTTTAGCCAAAATAAAAAGGCGGCCTTCAGGGCCGCCTTTTTTGTGACTCCATGAAGATCGACGCCTATTTGGCGGCAGGTGTAACACGCCAGATCTTGTTGCCGACGTCATCGGCGACAAGCAATGCGCCCCTGGCATCGACCACAACGCCAACCGGACGGCCTTGCGCCTCACCATCCTTGTTCAGGAATCCCGTGAGCACATCTTCGGCCTTGCCAGAGGGCTTGCCGTCAGCGAACGGCACAAAGATCACCTTGTAACCACTGGCAGGCTTGCGGTTCCATGAACCATGCTGGCCAATGAAAGCGCCGCCGTCATATCTGGTCGGTAGGAGCGAGCCTGTGTAGAACGCAAGACCTAGCGAGGCTGTGTGGGGGCCAAGCGCGTAATCTGGCTTGATGGCCGTTGCGACAAGTTCGGGGTTCTGCGGTTTCACACGTTCGTCGACGTGCTGCCCGTAGTAGCTGTAGGGCCAGCCATAGAAGCCGCCGTCTTTCAACGAGGTCATATAGTCCGGCACAAGGTCCGAGCCGATTTCGTCACGCTCGTTGACCGCCGTCCAGAGCGCTCCACTCCGGGGTTGCCAGGCAAGACCATTGGGATTGCGCAGGCCCGTCGCAAAGATACGAGACTCGCCGGTCTTGAGATCAAGCACATGGATGGCGGCACGCCCCTTCTCCACGTCCATACCGTTTTCGCCGACATTGCTGTTGGAGCCAACCGTCACATAAAGCTTCGAGCCGTCCGGGCTTGCGAGAATATTCTTCGTCCAATGGTGATTGATCGGGCCACCGGGCAAATCCATCACCTTCTTGCCCGGTGCATCGATGTGGGTTTCGCCGGACTTGTAAGGGAACGCCACGATCGCATCGGCGTTGGCGACATAGAAGGTGTCGCCGATGAGCGCCATGCCAAAGGGCGAATAGAGATTTTCAAGAAACGGAACCTTCATATCGGCGACGCCATCGCCCGTCGTGTCACGCAGCAAGGTGATGCGGTTCGCCGTTTCGGCGCCAGCGCCCGCCTGCTTCATGATGTAGTGACCAATCCAGCCACGAAAGCCCGATTCACCCGGTTGCGGCGGCGTGTTGGTTTCGGCAACGAGCACATCGCCATCGGGAAGCACATAGAGCCAGCGCGGATGATCCAGTTCTTCCGCGAAGACCTTTACGTTGAGCCCCGCCGCCGCGACAGGCCTTGCGCCTTCCGGCCAACCTACAGCCTTTGCGATGTTGACTGTAGGAATGGCGCTGGCGTGCGGCGGAGGCAAAATCGGGTCCGGGCCCATGCCCGCATCAACAGACTGGGTGGCCTTGTCGCCACACCCAGCAAGCGCCACAAGCAAGGCCCCCGCAAGAAGAGATAGAGTAGCTGAACGCATGGACTTGCCTCCCGGTCGAATGATGCGTGACGTTTGCAGATGGAGCATTGGCCCTTCATCCACAAGGGTAATCGGCGATCGAAAGTCAAAGGGCGACCATTCCTGGCCGCCCTTTCTCGTCAGATATTTCCCATGCCTTACTTCTTGATCATCGAAGCAAGGGTCTTGCGTGTCTTGACGCCATAGGGCGCGCGGAACATTTCGGCGACCATTTTGACCTTGGTTTGCGTGTAGATCGCCTTGGCATGGCTGAAGGTCTTGAAGCCATCCAGGCCGTGATATGAACCCATGCCACTCGGGCCGACGCCGCCGAAGGGCAGGTCTTCCATCGAGACATGCATGATGACGTCGTTGATCGTCACCCCACCCGAGGTGGTGCGATCAAGCACAGTGCGCTCCTCGGCAGCGTCTTCGCCGAAATAATAGAGGCCGAGCGGACGTGCGTGGTCGTTCACATAGCCGAGCACTTCGCTGATATCCTTGTAGGTCTTGACAGGAAGAACAGGCCCAAAGATTTCGTCCTGCATGACCTTCATGTCTTCCGTCGGATTGATGATCAGCGTCGGAGCGATCTTGTGCGCCTGCTGCTGCGACATATCCTCATTAGCCGGATTAATTTCGACAATCTTCGCACCCTTGGACTTTGCTTCGTCCACATATCCATTAATGCGATCGAAATGCCGCTGGTTGATGATCGACGTATAGTCGGGATTGTCCTTCAGTGTCGGGAACATCTTGGTAACCGATTTGGTAGCCTCCGAAACGAACTCATCGACGCGGCCTTCCGGCACGAAGACATAGTCGGGCGCCAGGCAGATCTGACCGGCATTGAGGGTCTTGCCCGTCATGATCTTGGCGGCGGCATCATCCATCTTCGCCGATTTCGAAACAATGACGGGCGATTTGCCGCCAAGCTCCAGAGTCAGCGGAACCAGATTTTCGGCAGCCGCGCGCATCACATGATAGGCGATGGATGTCGCGCCGGTGAAAAGCAGATGATCGAACGGCTGACGCGAGAAGGCTTCGCCGACCGCCGGACCGCCGGTCACAACGGCCACTTCCGTTTCGTCATAGGCAGAGCGCAGCATCCGCGCCATCAGTTCAGACGTCGCGGGCGTGAACTCGGACGGCTTGATGATTGCCCGGTTACCTGCCGCAAAGACGCCCGCGAGCGGCGTCCAGGTCAGATTGATCGGGAAGTTCCAAGGACTGATGATGCCGACGACGCCCAGCGGTTGATATTCAACCCGGGCCTTTGCGCCAAGCAGATTGAGCGGGAACTGCACCTTGCGCTTCTCGGGTTTCATCCATTGACGGACATGCTTCCTGGCGTGCTTCAGCGGGCCGATCGAGCCCATCACGTCCGTCAGCAGGGTTTGCTCATGGCTGCGGTGACCAAAATCAGAGGCCAGCGCTTCGGCAATTTCTTTCTGATTGTCGACCAGCAAGGCAATGGCGCGGTCCATCCAGTCAATCCGGCGTTCAACGCTGGGGGCGCCTTCCTTGATATGGGCCGCTTTTTGACGATCAACGATGGCGCGAATTGAGTCTGCAATTGCATTTCCGTCGACATCGGGGGTGTTTGACTCGGCAAGGCTCATTTTCATCTCCCTATAGCCGCTCGGCAGGGTTTCCGCGGCATTTCGCATAAACATACACGAATTCCCCTCCGAAGTTCAGTCATGAGTCGTAGAAAGCGACCAGAAATTCATCAGAATCTCAGGGCGCGAATGCTCTGCATATGGATTTTTAGAACAATTGAAAAATGGCTGTTTTCTGTCAAGTTTACCGCCCCGTAACAATCTTTGGTTAGAAATCAGGTCATGGCTACGGGGAATGTTCTCCCTTCCCAGGGGAATATCAGAGATTTGAGGGCGACTGCGTGAACACTTACACAGATGACAATGCCGCTGCCGCAAAGTGGAGCGCCAAGGCGCTCTCGCTCATGGCGGCTCATCAGATCGCCCCGGTGCCCGCAAATTATGAATTGTGGTTTCGCTATGCTTCGGGTCAGACCACGGCCCTCAACGAAGAAATAGACGAGCAGCTCAAACAGCAGAAGACGTTCGACTCCGAGATGTTGAACGATCTCTATGAGCGGCATTTGAGCCAGAGTTCGTTCGCCGACACGGCTATTGAAACCGGCGACAAGTTGTCCAGCGAGTTGGACAAGATCTTGCGGCTGGTCCAAACAACCGCGGGAGACAACTCCAAGCTCGGTTCCACCGTGCGCGCCGCAAGCGAAGGCCTGACAAGCAAATCCACACCTACAGATATCGGACGTGTGGTTGAGGCCATCATGGGCGCTTCGCTCAAGATGGAGCAACATTCCAAAGAACTCGAAGAACGCCTCAATGAAAGCAAGTCGGAACTCAAGACTCTACAGACAAATCTGAAGTCCGCACGCAATGAAGCACGGACCGACGGATTGACGGGCGTCAACAATCGCAAGGCGTTCGACGAATTCCTGGCGGAAGAACTCAAGAAGGCGCATAGCGAACAAACACCCCTTTGCCTTGTGATGGGCGATATCGACCACTTCAAGGCCTTTAACGATACATGGGGACATCGCACGGGCGATCAGGTGTTGCGGCTTGTCGCCAGCTGTCTGAAAAATGGCGCTCGCAATGTCGATATCGTTGCGCGCTATGGCGGCGAAGAATTTGCGGTGATCATGCCGGGCGCATCGGTCGATGGAGCGGAAGAACTGGCTAGCCGCATTCGCGAGGCCGTTCAGGCGCGCGAACTGGTGAAACGCTCAACGGGCGAAACGCTCGGTCGTGTTACAATGTCGATGGGCATCTCGACTATCCGCCGAGGCGACAACCCCGCATCGCTCATCGAGCGAGCCGACGCCAATCTCTACAATGCCAAGCGCGCAGGACGAAACCGTGTCGTCGTCGAGCGCGAAGCAGATGCGCCCATCGCCAAAGCGAGCTGAACGCCCCGCATCACGCCAGGTTCACCTCGGGTTGACGCAGCATTCTGGCGTCGATTTATGGTGTATTCACACGCGCCCTTTTGCATGAATGGACGCCCGTCTATGCTCTGATCCAAATCACAGCCAAGTGAGACCGGGGATCAAGACGCCGAGATGACTTCACGCACAACAGTCAAGCTCGAAACAAGGGATGGGATGGGATGGCATAGCCACCCTCACCCTCAATCGCCCCGAGGTGCTCAATAGCATAAATACGGTGATGATCGCCGAGATACGCGACGCAGTGAAAGAGGTTGCTGCCGACGGCAATGCGCGGCTCCTGCTGAACACCGGCGAAGGGCAGGCTTTTTGCGCAGGCGCCGATCTGGCCGCGCCAGGGAAGCGCGCAGAAGGCATGAGCGTGGGCGAAGGCGTGGCGCATGGCATGAAGATTGGCTTCAACCCCATGATGAGCGAACTCTATGCGCTGGAAAAGCCGATCATTTCGGCGGTCAACGGAACGACAGCGGGTGGCGGTGTTGGCCTCGTTCTCGTCGCGGACATCTGCATTGCCATCACTGGCGACAAAATTCCAGCAGAGACCGCCGCCGAATGGGGCCTCATCTGGAAATGCGTAGCGGACGCCGAACTCATGTCGACTGTTCATGAGCTTGCTCAAAAAATTGCAAAAGGACCAAGCAACGCCTTTTCGAAAATTCGCAAGGCCATCGATATCGCGCCACACAAGTCTTATGACGATCAGCTCGAATATGAGCGCGTCACACAGGGCCAGCTCGGCGATCACCCTAATTTTGCGGAGGGGGTGAAAGCCTTCCTCACAAAACGCGAAGCCAAATTCAAATAACCAGAGGAACAGGACATATGGAATTCGAACGCGCCAAGCTCGAAATCGATGGCGAAGTCGCCACGCTGACGCTCAACCACCCTGAAGTCATGAACGCCGTATCGATGGAGATGCTGGGCGGACTGATGAAAGCGATGGACGAGGTCGAAAACCCCTCAAATGGCGTGCGTTGCCTCGTCATGACGGGTGAAGGTCGTGGCTTTTGCACGGGCGCAAACCTGCAGGGTCGCAGCGACAATAATGGCGGTCGAACCGATGCCGGTTCCGCGCTGGAAACCTCCTACCATCCCTTTCTACGCCGCCTCCGCAACCTCAAGATGCCTTTCATCACGGCAGTCAATGGACCCGCTGCCGGCGTCGGCATGAGCTTTGCCCTGATGGGCGATCTCGTGATCTGCGCAAGGTCTTCATACTTCCTGCAGGCGTTCCGCCGCATCGGTCTTGTGCCGGATGGCGGATCGACGTGGATTCTGCCGCGCCTTGTCGGCAAGGCTCGCGCGATGGAGCTTTCGCTCCTGGGGGAAAAGCTTCCTGCCGAGACAGCCCTGCAATGGGGCCTCGTCAATCGCATCTATGATGACGAGAAGCTGATGGGCGAAGTGAAAACGCTCGCCAAAGACCTCGCCGCCGGTCCCACCGTGTCGCTCGGCCTGATCCGTCAGCTCTATTGGGAAAGCACAGACAATTCATATGAAGAACAGCTGAACCTCGAACGGCAGTTTCAGCGCACGGCAGGCAGCAGCAGCGATTTCAAGGAAGGCGGCCGCGCATTTCTCGAGAAGCGTCCGGCACAGTTCAAGGGAGAATGACCATGCAACCGCTGACGATTGAAAACTGGCACAAGGCCATGAAGGTGCGCGACGCCTCAAAGCTCGACGACTTGCTGGCGAATGACGTGGTTTTTCAATCGCCGGTGGTGCATAGCCCGCAGGTGGGAAAACCCATTACCAAAGTCTACCTGACCGCAGCGATGGAAGTTCTCGGCAATGACAAGTTCCGCTATGTCGGCGAATGGTATGGCGACACCTCTGCCGTTCTGGAATTTGAAACCGAGATCGATGGCATCAAGATCAACGGGATCGACATGATCGCCTGGAACGATGCCGGGCAGATCACGAACTTCAAGGTGATGGTGCGGCCGCTCAAGGCTATCAACAAGCTGCATGAGATGATGGGCGCCTTGCTGATGAAGATGGCGCCCAAAAGTTGATTGCTGGCGTTATTTCTTCTTCGGCGCCGTTGACTTCCTGACGGGTTTCTTTGAGGCGGGCTTCTTTTTGGGGTCCGCCTTTTTTCGTTCAGCGGCGCGAGCGGCCCTGGCGAGCTTTTCGGCGCGGACCTGCATCATCACGTCGACGGATTTACGCGCCCATTCGGCAAGTTCGTCGCCGTCATCGTAAAGGCGCTCTGGCACTTCGTAGTAATTGAGCGAGCCTGTCTTGCCATTGCTCATCTCATAGGTGAAGGGTCCCATGCCCTCGTCTTCATAGTCGCGCCGATTGCGATCATCGATCTTGAAATATAGCTCTTCGCCAAAGACGACGCCGAACATCATGTCGTCAAGATAAAGGCCCATGCCACCAAACATGCGCCGAGGCCTGATCGGTCCAAGCCGTTCAAGCTGCTCGACGATGAACTCGATGAATTCAGCGCTTACGGCCATAGCTCACGCCAACCATTTCTTTATCCGCTCTGCCGCTTCGGCCATTTCCGTCGTCGCACCCGCAAAGGAAAAACGGACTGTCTGTCCACCGCGAAGAGGATCGAAATCAAGCCCCGGCGTCGCCGCGACACCTGCCTCGTGAAGCATGCGATGACAAAACTCCACGCTGTCCATGTTGGCGCCTTTCTTCAGAAGGCTGCCCACATCGGCGTAAAGATAAAACGCGCCATCGGCTGGCGCAAAATTGCCGATCCCCGCCGACGGCAAGGCCTCAAGCAACAATTTACGGTTGGCGGCATAGACAGCGACATTGGCATCCAGCTCCTCGCGCGCATCGAAGGCCGCTATCGCGGCTTCCTGTGCAACGCTCGACGGGGAGATGAAGATATTCTGGGCCAGCCTTTCTAGCGGTCGCTCCAATTGTTCTGGAACGACCAGCCAGCCAAGCCGCCAACCTGTCATGCTGTAATATTTCGAGAAGCTGTTGGCGACGATGGCGTCGGGCGAACAGGCGAGCGCTGTCGACTCCGGTCCGCCAAATGTAATGCCGTGATAAATCTCATCCGAGATAAACCAGCGTCCATTGGCCTCACAGGATTTGGCAAGCGCCTCCAGCGCTTCGGGCGTCATCATGGTGCCCGTCGGATTGGCGGGACTTGCCACCAGCACACCTGCCAAGGGGCCATGTTCACGCTCGGCGCCATCAATGAGTTCCGGGGTCATCGACCAGCGCGTCTCGAGACCGACCGGAATTCCGACCGGTTCCAATCCAAGAGCTTTCAGAATATTTCGATAGGCCGGATATCCGGGTTCGGAAATGGCGACCCGCGCGCCTGCATCAAAGCAGGCCAGAAAAGCCAGCACGAAGCCGCCCGACGAACCTGCCGTGACCGCCACACGCGCCGGATCAAGATCAACGCCGTAATGTTCGCCATAGTGTCGGGCAATCCGCTCGCGCAGTTTCGGCAGGCCAAGCGCGTCAGTATAGCCAAGGCGTTCATTCGTCAGAGCGCGGGCAGCCGCATTGCGCACCAACGTCGGGGCGGGTGTCGAAGGTTGCCCCACTTCGAGGTGAATGATCCTGGAGCTGCCTTGCCTGTCCATCGCATTGGCGTCGCGCATGACATCCATTGCGATGAAGGGCGCAACATTGCTACGTACAGAGATTTTCGGTTTTCTCATGCTCGTAAATCGTCCAGCTAGTTGCCAGCGCCTGCCGCGCTGAGCCCGACACCCGCCCCCTTCGGATTGGGGTGGAGGGAACAACTGCCCCGCGGCAATCCATCCGGACAGAAGATAATATTGACCGGCGAGGCTTCGTCCGCCGGACTGGCGTTCAAGGCAGTTTCCATTGCGCCATCGGCACCCGTGAGAGCCGCCGCTATGGAACCTTCAATCGCCGCGGCCGCTTTGGGTGCGCCTGCGCCTGCTCCGGCGCCATAGAGCCCCTCGCCGGCCTTTGCCCGAACCACCATGACGGGGACGAGGTAATCAGAACCACGCCCCTTGACGACGGCCTTTGGCGTCGCGGCCAGAACGATGCCGCTGCCGGTCGTCGCATGACCGACGCCAAAGGCACCGTTCATGGACAGTCCACAGGCAACCGCGCCGCCTTGTGCGTCAACAGTGACAAAGGAAGTCGATCCGTAATTGCCGTCAAGAGCCGCGCCAGCGCGCGCGCCGAGCGCGACGGCCGTCTTGTCAGCGGTATCCTTCAAGGATACCGCACCAGTAGCGCCATCAATGTCGCGCCAAAGTCTTGCGGCAAATTTGCCCGCTGCAACATCGGATGACGGCAATTTCACCTCCAGGCTGTCCGCCGAGATCGATTGAGCGGGGCTCACATCCGGTCGGTACTGGTGAAGATCGGAAAGCGCGATAGCGCCTCCATTGACGGCAGACTGTTGAACGAATTGATTGGCAAAGCTGCCGCTATAGAAACCATTGACGCTCGAGGCGCGAATACGTCCCAGAACGCTTGCCAGTCGTACCTGTTTGAGAATATCCGCTTCGTGATAAGTCGAACCATCGGCGCGTACAAAAAGCTGGTTCAAATCGGGCGAACTCCCGATGACAAGCGCATTGTCGGCCAGTTGCCGTGCTGTCGCACGCGACACCTGCGCACCCATCACGGCAAGCCGCTCGGCCGGGGAGACGAGCGTCGCCCAGGGCTTGCTGCCGTAGCGCGCCTGGATCAGCGCGAAGCCACGTACATTTCCCGGCACGCCAACCGCGCCACCGGCCTGCGCTTCCTTCACCGGAAATGCGATAGTGCTGACTTCACCTTTTTCCTTCGCGTCCCGCACCAGACAAACGCCGCCGCCGCCAAGGCTCGCCGCGGCGGGATAAGTGACAGACAGGGCAAAATAAAGGGCCGTCGCCGCGTCGGCGGCATTGCCCCCCTTTTCAAGGACATTGCGGGCGATCAATGCAGCGGTTGGCTCATCGGCAACAACAGCGCCTGCAAACGAAGACCCGGAAGGGGTCATGGCCATTTTCTTCAGACCATAGCTGTCGCGTTGTTGCTTGGTTTCCAGACTACTACCGGTCGCCACAACTCCCAACGGCGCATCAGAGACGCTGTCGGCACAACCCGCCAAATAGCTTGCCAGCCCGATACATAAAACAGAACCAATCGCCTTCAACCTGGGATGCCGCACTCTCAAATCTCCTATTTCCGCCCGGAATTTGCATTATCCGGGAAGCCCCGATATCTGCCGGCGGCTTCATCATGTTCACAATTTAGCCGCGATTCCGGGGTTTCCTGAGAGCTACCTTACACCAACAACGGAATCGCAAAGCTTATGCGTTAAACAATGGGGCAATATTACAGGGGATTAATTGACCTGCGAGCCGACCGCCCCTACCGTTTGGACCAAATTTCGCCCTCTCGCTTGTATAGCGACGGGCGCAAGAGAACAGAAACAGGAAATTTGATGCCAGTGATTTTGAGGCGAACCCGGAAAGCAGCACTTGTATTCCTCAGTGCCGTTCTCGCCTTTGTTCCCTTTACCGCAGCGCAGGCCGCTGGCATTTCAATCGTTCG
Organism: Parvibaculum sp.; assembly: GCA_049303435.1. GTDB lineage: Bacteria > Pseudomonadota > Alphaproteobacteria > Parvibaculales > Parvibaculaceae > Parvibaculum. The sequence goes on from JBAQNC010000266.1 coordinate 14,755, forward strand.
CGATGCCGAAACGGAAAAGATGATCCGCGACTACTCCATACCGATCTGGCGCGCCGCTGGTCTGGTTCCCTCGGCTGTGGAAGTGCATCTGGTTATGGACCCCAACATCAATGCCTTTGTTGCGGGCGGACAGCATCTGTTCATTAACACCGGCCTCATCACGCAGGTCGACACGCCCATGGAATTATACGGCGTTATCGCTCACGAAACCGGTCATATGGCGGGCGGGCATCTGGCGCGCGGCGGCGAAGCCATGAGCAAGATGGCGCTGCCCTACTACGCCTCGATGATTGCCGGACTTGGCGCCATTATCGCAGGCGCGGGCGATGCAGGCATGGCCATTCTGGCTGGCGGCGCGCAGGTCGCGCAGCGTTCTGTTCTGGCCTATTCGCGTCAACAGGAAGGCAGCGCCGACCAGGCTGGCGCAACCTACCTCCAGCGTTCGCATCTTTCGGGCAAGGGCATGCTGGATTTGTTTGAACAATTCCGCGACCAGGAAGCCCTCAGCACGACGTCGCAAGACCCCTTTGTCCGAAGCCATCCTATTTCGGAGGACCGCCTTTCGTCCCTGGAACAGCGCGTCAAGGCATCACCCTATTACGACACGCCGGACACTCCGGCGAGCATCCATGAATTCAAGATGGTTCAGGCAAAGCTCAATGGCTTTGTTGACGACCCTTCGACGACCTTCAATCGCTATCCAAAATCGGATCAAAGCGATTTCGCCCATTACGGACGCGCTGTCGCTTATCACAAGGCGGGCGCGAATGAGAAAGCCCAGGCGGAACTCGCACCGCTCATTACGAAAATGCCGAATAATCCCTACTTGTGGGAAATGAAGGGGCAGATCGATTATGAGGGTGGCAAGGTCGAAGCCTCCATCCCCAGCTACAGGAAGGCCCATGAGCTTGACCCGAAGGAGCCGCAGATTTCACTGGCTCTGGGCCAGGCGATGCTGGCTACCGATCGCAAAGACTATGCAAAGGATGCGCTTGAACTCCTGAAACAGTCGGTCGCAGGCGATGCCGGCAACCCCTTCACCTATTACCAGCTGGCCATTGCCTATGGAAAGCTGGACGAGATCGGTATGGCGGAACTTTCTACCGCACAATATTACGAAGCCATTGGCGCCAACCGCGACGCCTTTGGCCACGCCCAACGTGCGCAAAAGCTTCTCAAGACGGGTTCGCCGGAATGGGTTCGCGCACAAGATATCGCCATGGCCAACCAGCCAACGAGAGAGTAGTCGCCCCTTGTCGAAAATACGCATCTTCATATCTGCAATATCGATGTCTCTTGTCGTTGGTTTGATTGGAAGCTTTCAGCAGGCCGCCGCTGCCGATTTCAGCAGTTCGCAGAAAAGCGCCATTGAAAAAATTATCCACGACTACCTCGTCAAAAATCCCGAAGTGCTCGTCGAGGCGATGAGCGAACTGGATGCGAAGCAGGCCGCCGCCAACAAAAAGAAGCAAAACGACGCCATCACAAAATATCGTGATCAAATCTTCAATGATCCGAGTTCCTATGTGGCCGGCAACCCCGAGGGGGATGTCACCATTGTCGAATTTTTCGACTATAACTGCGGCTATTGCAAAAGAGCTTTCGCCCCTCTGATGAATACCCTGAAGGATGATGGCAATGTTCGCCTGATCCTCAAGGAATTCCCTATCCTTGGACCGACATCCATTATCGCGACTCGCGCGACGATGGCGGCAAAAAAGCAGGGCAAATATTTCGACATGCATAAAGCTCTCTATTTGCACAAGGGCTCGCTCGACGAAGCCAGCATCATGGATCTTGCACGGGCCATTGGCATCGATATGGCGAAACTGCGTAAGGACATGAAAGACCCCGCCATTCAGAAGACGATTGATCGCGATGAAGAACTCGCTTCCGCGCTGGGCATCACCGGCACGCCCTCATTCATCATTGGCGGGCAGCCGCATCCTGGCGCTATGAGCGAAGACGAGTTGAAGGCCGCTATCAAGGCGGCGCGTAAAGGCTGAGCCTCAAATTAATCCAGCGAGAGGCGATGACGGGTCGGCATATTTTCGCTTGGGCATGCGTCCAGCAAGATATGCCAAACGTCCCGCCTCCACCGCGAGCTTCATGGCTCGCGCCATCTGAATGGGATTTTTCGCCTCAGCAATGGCGGTGTTCATCAATACACCATCGCAGCCAAGCTCCATCGCAATTGCGGCATCCGACGCGGTGCCGACACCGGCATCGACGAGCACCGGCACCTTGGCCTGTTCGATGATGAGGCGGATATTGATCGGGTTCTGAATACCAAGTCCCGACCCGATTGGAGCCGCCAAGGGCATGATGGCGCAACAGCCCATATCTTCGAGGCGCCTGGCCATGATCGGGTCATCGCTGCAATAGACCATCACATCGAAGCCCTCCTTGATGAGCACTTCGGCAGCGCGCAATGTCTCGATCATGTCGGGATAAAGCGTCTTCTGGTCGCCCAGCACTTCGAGCTTCACCAGCTTCCAGCCACCGGCTTCGCGAGCGAGACGAAGCGTGCGCAATGCGTCGTCCGCCGTGAAGCAGCCCGCCGTATTGGGCAGATACATGACCTTCCTGGGATCGATATAATCGACCAGCATCGGCTCCCTGGGATTGGTCACATTCACGCGACGCACGGCAACCGTGACGATCTCCGCGCCCGCGGCTTCCACGGCTGCGGCGTTCTCCGCCAGATCCTTGTATTTGCCCGTGCCCACAATCAGGCGCGACCGATAGGGCTTTCCCGCGATCATGAATTGATCGTCGTTGCCGCTCATCGCCGCCTTTGCTGCGCCTGTCGCCGAATCCGTCAAACTCAACTCTCCTAAAGCTCTATCCACCGCCGACAAAATGCACAATTTCCAACCGGTCACCGTCGCTCAACAGCGTCCGGGCGTAAACTGAACGGGGCACAATTTCGAGATTGAGTTCAATCGCGACCTTGCGCGGCTCAAGGCCAAAATACTCGATCAGGCCTAACAAGCTGATCGTGGGTGGCACGTCGTGCTGTTCGCCGTTAACTGTAAGTTGCATTGGAAACTTCTCGACGATGGCCCGTCATTGGCCCCTATGGGCGGGATAATGATTGAGGCGAGCCTCCATTTCAAGCGATGGAACCCGACTTCACCGCACGGGTTGCGCAACGGCAACCTGATCTGCCAAAAAAGTCCCGAAAATGCTTAACCTTTAGGCCCTTTCGCGCTCTTCATGACTTGCGTATAACAGGACCACGTCGAATCGGGGCGTGTTCCATAAGTCGCGGCTTTCTGCGGCAAAAACTGGGTTGCGGCAAAGATATGGCCAGAAAGTCCCTACCTCCACTCAAGGTGGTCAAGCCAGCGCCAAGGGCAAAAGCGCCCAAAGCGCGCAAGGCTGTCGACAAGCCTGTCTATGTCCTCAACGGACCCAACCTCAACCTGTTGGGCCAGCGTGAACCGCACATCTATGGCAGCACGTCGCTGTCGGACATCGACAAGCTGGTCACGGCGCATGGCAAGGCCAATGGCGTCAATGTGCTTAGTCTCCAGAGCAATCACGAGGGCGATCTTGTGACCTGGATACAGGAAGCCCGCTCAATGGCTTGCGGCCTCATCATAAATGCCGGCGCCTATTCGCATACGTCGATCGCCATTCATGATGCGCTTGCCATGCTCGACATTCCGGCAGTGGAAGTGCATATCTCGAATGTGCACAAGCGCGAGGAATTTCGACACTATTCCTATATGTCCTCGGTCGTCACAGGCGTTATCTGCGGCCTTGGCGTAAAGGGATACACACTGGCTCTTGACGCCATCCTTGCCGACATTTCCAAATAAAACAGGAACTGAGACATTGGCTTCACCCCGCCAGACAAACAAGAAATCCGGAACCCCAAAATCAGGGAATGATGCAAGCGAGATGAGCAAAGAAGGCGTAGACCAGGACTTGATCCGGCAACTGGCGGCTCTCCTCAAGGAGACGGACCTCAGTGAAATCGAGATTGAAACAGGTTCACTGAAATTGCGCGTGGCGCGTCAAGTGGGTCAGGTTTCCGCATCTGTCGCCGCGTCGGCGCCTGCCTCCGCAGCCGCAGCCCCGGCAGCACCAGCCGTCAGCGATGCTTCCCATCCCGGCGCGCTGACATCGCCAATGGTCGGCACCACCTATCTGGCCGCCGAGCCGGGCGCCGCGCCATTCGTCACCGTCGGCTCCAAGGTCAGCGTCGGACAGACAGTGCTCATCATCGAGGCGATGAAGACCATGAACCACATTCCCGCCACCAAGGCCGGGACCGTGGTCGAGATTCTCGTTGAAGACGGCCAGCCGGTCGAATTCGGCGAACCTCTCATCATCGTCGAATAGGCCACAGGGCCATGTTCGAAAAAGTTCTCATCGCAAATCGAGGCGAAATCGCGCTGCGCATTCATCGCGCCTGCCGCGAAATGGGCATCAAGACGGTTGCCGTTCACTCCACAGCCGATGCCGACGCCATGCATGTGCGCCTTGCCAATGAAAGCGTCTGCATTGGCCCCGCGCCCGCCAGCGAAAGCTATCTCAACATCCCGGCCATCATTTCGGCATGCGAGATTACCGGCGCGGATGCAGTTCACCCCGGTTACGGGTTCCTGTCGGAAAATGCCCGCTTCGCCGACATTCTGGCGGCGCATGGCATCACCTTCATCGGTCCAAGCGGCGATCACATTCGCCTGATGGGCGACAAAATTCAGGCGAAGATTACCGCCCGCTCGCTCGGCATTCCCTGCGTTCCGGGTTCGGATGGCGCCATCACCACCGACGAAGAAGCTTACAAGGTCGCCGAAGAAACCGGATATCCGGTGCTCGTCAAAGCGGCGGCAGGCGGCGGCGGACGCGGCATGAAGGTCGCCAATTCTCGCGAAGAGCTTTCCGGCGCACTTTCCACTGCACGCGCAGAAGCCAAAGCAGCGTTTGGCGACGATGCGCTCTACATGGAAAAATACCTCGGCCAGCCGCGTCACATCGAATTGCAGGTCATTGCCGACGCGCATGGCAATGTGGCGCATCTCGGTGAGCGCGACTGCTCGCTGCAACGCCGCCACCAGAAAGTTCTGGAAGAAAGCCCCTCGCCCGCCCTTAACGCAGAGCAGCGCGAAAAGATCGGCACCATCGTCCGCAACGCCATTGGCAAACTTGGCTATCTCGGCGTCGGCACGATCGAATTCCTCTATGAAAATAACGAATTCTATTTCATCGAAATGAATACGCGCCTTCAGGTAGAGCATCCAATCACGGAGGCTGTCACAGGCATCGATATTGTCCGTGAACAGATCAGGATCGCTGCCGGCCTCGAAATGAGCTTCAAGCAGGAAGACGTAACCTTCTCCGGCCACGCCATCGAATGCCGCATCAATGCCGAAGATCCGAAAACATTTACGCCGTCGCCCGGCACCATCAAGGATTTCCATACACCGGGTGGATTGGGCGTTCGCGTCGATAGCGCGGCCTATTCGGGCTATCGCATTCCGCCCTATTACGACAGTCTGATCGGCAAGCTGGTCGTACACGGACGCAATCGCAATGAATGTCTAATGCGCCTGCGCCGCTCGCTACATGAATTCGTCATCGATGGCATCAAGACGACCATCCCGCTGTTCCAGGACCTCGTCAACGAACCGGATTTCATCAACGGCGACTATCACATCCATTGGCTTGAGGATTACCTCAAAGCCAAAGGCTGAGCGCTTTCTGCGAAAAAAATGTAGTGCGTCAAATTGCCGAGACGCCAAATGCGCCGTTCCGTTACGTCACCCTGCGAAGGGCTGGCGTTTATTGAGCATGCAAGTTTGGGAAGAATGTTTAGAATGCGCCCCAATCAAACTTACAGATCGCCATCAAAAGCGACGGACATATAGCAGGAAAGGTCCATGACCATGTCAGAAGCATATATTATTGACGCCGCCCGCACGCCGCGTGGCATCGGCAAAGTCGGCAAGGGTTCGCTGGCCCATTTGCACCCCCAGCATCTCGCCTCCACGGTTCTCAAGGCAATCGCCGAACGCAACAACCTGAACACGGCTGAAGTCGACGACGTGATCTGGGGCACCTCCTCCCAGCGTGGCGCACAAGGCGCCGATCTTGGACGCATGGCCGCTCTTGACGCTGGTTTCGACGTAAAGGCGTCGGGTGTGACGCTTGACCGTTTCTGCGGCTCGAGCATCACCACGGTCAATCTTGCTGCGGCGCAGATCATGTCGGGCATGGAAGACCTCATCATCGCTGGCGGAACGGAAATGATGAGCTACACATCATCGACGGCCGACCCGAAGACACCGCCGATGCTTGACGGCGGCAACATGCACCTTCGCTCGATCCATCCGCAGTCGCAGCAGGGCGTTTGCGCCGACGCCATTGCAACGCTTGAAGGCATCGACCGCGAAGCCGTCGACAGCCTGGCCCTCGTTTCGCAGCAGCGCGCAGCACAGGCGATTGCCGAAAATCGTTTCGCCAAATCGCTTGTCACGGTTCACAACCTTGATGGTACGGTTGCTCTCGATCACGAAGAATTCCCCCGTCCGCAGACGACGATGGAAGTGCTCGCAGGCCTGAAGCCGGTATTCCCCGTTTTCATGGACATTCCTGTTGACGACCAAGGCAACACCTACGGCAACATGATCCAGCGCGTCTATCCGCAGTTGAAGGAATTCAATCACATCCATCACGCCGGTAATTCGTCGGGCGTCGTGGACGGCGCCGCCGCCATCCTGCTGGCGTCGGAAGGCTATGCCAAGAAGCACAATCTCACGCCGCGCGGCCGCATCGTCGCGACGGCGAACATGGGCGATTGCCCGACATTGATGCTCAACGCCCCCGTGCCCGCCGCCAGAAAGGTTCTGGCCAAGGCCGGTCTCACGGTCGATGACATCGACCTGTGGGAAATCAATGAAGCCTTTGCCGTTGTCGCTGAGAAATTCATCCGCGACCTCAAGCTCGACCGCTCCAAGGTCAACGTCAACGGCGGCGCGATGGCTCTCGGCCACCCGATCGGCGCCACAGGCTCCATCCTTATCGGCACCGTGCTTGACGAACTGGAGCGCACCAACAAGCGTTATGGCCTCGTGACCATGTGCGCCGCCGGTGGCATGGCTCCCGCCATCATCGTCGAACGCATCTGATTATGTTCCAAAGATCGGTCCCCGGCACTCATGCGAGTGTCGGGGATTTTTATGTCTCGTTACGGATCAATGCCAGCGTCTGAAAAGACGCGTTGTGAAAATATTTGAAAATTATCGTCCCTATACCCCGAATTACATTGCGGAATAGCCGTATTCTTGCCTTATTGAAACACACTATCGCCTTATGAAATCATACTCTCGCCCTGCCGAACCTCCACCCTGTCGTTGGCGGAGCGCCGCCACTGATAATAATTTTGAGAAAAGGATTACGTAGCCATGACGAACATCCGAAGTCTATTCCTCGCCACCTCACTCGCAATGGCAACGATTGTGACAGCTGCGGTGACAATCAGCACGCTGGATCGCGCGCAAGCGGCGACAGCGGAAGACCTGAACGTCGATGCAAATCAGGCGCTTCAGAAACTTTACAAGACCAATCTGGTGGCCCAAGCCATGTCAAAAAAAGCCAAGGCCGTGCTTGTCTTTCCCAACATCGTAAAAGCGGGATTGGTCTTCGGCGGCGCCTATGGTGAAGGCGTGCTGAAAAAGGGCTCGACGGTTGACGGTTACTACAACTCCGTCACCGGCTCATGGGGCCTCCAGGCTGGTGCGCAGTCCTATGGCTATGCGGTCTTCCTCATGAATGACAAGGCCGTCAAATATCTCAAGGACTCACATGGTTGGGAAATTGGCGTTGGTCCGACAGTCGTGCTGGTTGACGCCGGCGTCGCCAAGAACCTTTCAACGTCGACGCTTCAGGATGATGCCTATGCCTTCATCTTCGATCAGCAGGGCCTGATGGCTGGCGTCAGCATCGAAGGTACGAAGATTTCTGAAATCAAGCGCTAAAGACCACCACCAAAAATGTATCATAGCCCCGTCCGCGCAATGTCGCGGACGGGGCTATGAGTTGTTTGAATCGCACAATCGGCCCAGGCGTCAGATTGACCGGGCGACCCACTCGACTTTATCCTTTACCAGTATCAATTCCGAACATGAAGCCAGAGGGTTTTGGCGTGATCGATAGCGATATGCTCTTGCGCGCTTATGCCTTCGGCGTCTTTCCGATGGCGGAAGCACGAGACGACCCTCAGCTTTTCTGGATCGACCCGGAACATCGGGGCATTCTGCCGCTGGATCGATTTCATCTCCCTAAACGCCTCAAGCGCACGATAAAGGCTCACCCGTTTGACGTGTGCGTGGATACGAGCTTTCGGCAGGTCATGATGGCTTGTGCGGAAAGCGGCGAAGAGCGCGAGGGGACATGGATCAACGACCAGATCATCGTGCTCTATAGCGAGCTGTTTGCCCGCGGCCATGCGCATTGCGTCGAATGCTGGCAGGAGGGCCGCCTCGTCGGCGGGCTTTATGGCGTATCGCTGGGAGCGGCCTTCTTCGGCGAAAGCATGTTCAGCCGCGAAACGGACGCCAGCAAGATCGCCCTGGTCTATCTGGTGGCGCGGCTTCGCTATGGCGGATTCAAACTGCTCGATACGCAATTCGTCACATCACATCTCCAGCAATTCGGCACGATCGAGATTTCCCGCGATGCCTACCGCGCAAGGTTACGCGAAGCCATTGTCGAAACCGCCGACTTCATGCGTATGCCGGAGGATTATGGCGCTGAGGAAGTTTTGCAGGTCTTGAGCCAGACGTCATAGACGGGATGCTCAAGACCATTGAGGCCGGGACTTTCGGCAAACATCCAGCCCTTGAAAATGGGGGCCGGTTCAACAGCGTCGGTCTCTTCGTCGATCTGGCGAATTTCGACATAGGCCGCCGTCTGCGGCGTTTCCTCGGGCGGGTGCATGTCGCATGCCCTGACCGTCAGCTCCAACGCGCCAAATCGCATCGGCTTGTCCTTCCCCGCCTCAAAGGTCGAAACCGTGGCCGTGATCTTGTCAAGGCCACCAAAGACAGCCACTGGATAGGGATTGGCCGAAGCCACACTGGACAGGGAAATCCCGATGCTGAAAGCAGCAAGGCGAACAAGCCAGATAAGCGCTAACTTCACGAGATGAAACCTCCTAAGCGGGTCGATTATTTATCCGAACCGCTCTTGTCACCCGTCGCGGAAAATACGGCCTGACCGATCAGGCCCATGAGATCGATCGCGCCTTGAGTGAAATCGATCTCGCTGCCGTCGGTCAAATAGTCTTCGCTGCCGCCCGGCGTCAACGCGACGTAGTTGGAGCCAAGCAGGCCTTCGCTGGTGATCTTGGCGCTGCTGTCGTCGGGGACCTTCACATCGGTGGCAAGGTTCATCGTCACGACGGCCTTGTAATTCTTGGGGTCGATGGACTGCGCTACGACCGTGCCGATCTTGATCCCGGACAGACGGACATCGCTGCCGGTCGCAAGCCCGTCCACCCTGTTGAACTCGGCCGTGACCGTGTAGCCAGACTCGCTGCGCATTCCCGAGGTGGTATATCCGTAAAACAGAAAAACACTGGCAATGACGACGACGATCGCGCCAATGAGCGTTTCCACGAAATTGCTTTGCATTGATATCCTCGGATTATCGACGTGAATTCGGGAATTGTACGTTTACCGCAAGATCATATGAACCGCGAGGCACAAACTCAGGGCTTCCATGCCTCATAGTCGCCGGTCGCCTTGGGACGGACGCCGCCGCCCAGAATGCTGCCCTTGGGATGATAGGCCTTCGGCGTGCCGGTATAGTTCTGGCGATGCGGCAACTGCCATGAGCGCGCCTCATAGACCTCCTCCGTCGGAGGGGTCGCCACGGTATTGTGCAACCACCCGTGCCATTCAGGCGGCACACGAGAGGCCTCGGCATAGCCGTTGTAGAGGACCCAGCGACGTGGATAGCCCCCCAGCTTTTCGCCCCTGGAAGACTCAAAATAGCGATTTCCCTGATCATCCGTTCCGACCAGCTTGCCGCTCTTCCAGGTGAAGAAGCGCGTGCCCATGGTCTGGCCTTGCCACCAGATAAATATTTCAGAGAAAAGGCTCATAGGATCACCATTGAGAGACCTCACGAGAGGCCGAGAATTCGATTCCACCTTATCGAGAAGGCGGCTGAATATGGCACCGAGCGAGAGGATGGTCCAGACCCGCGAAGATTTCTCCGCAAATTGTGACCTTTTTTCAATGAGATACTCTGAAGAGCCGACGAGGCTCAATCGAGCGTCCAGGTCTTGCCGGCTTCAGGCTCGCCAGCATTTGGACTGATATCCAGCGGCGATTTGGACAGGCGCATTTCCTGACGATAGATATCTCCGTCCCGAATGAAGGGCCGGTCATCTGCCAGCACCCAGTTAATGCGCTGAAGCAGATTGACGGGCGTCACCGGCTTCACGAGCATTTGTGTGGCGCCACATGCGAATGCCTGCGCGATCAGAGGACGTGAGGCGTGGGCTGTCAGGACGATAATCGGCACGAAGCAAAGCGGTTCGCGACCAACGCGACGCACGGCCCTGATGAAATCAAGGCCGTTCATCGGCGCCATTTCCCAATCGGAAATAATGAGGGAGGGCACTCGACGCTCGAGTTCCGTCAGGCCCGTCGTCCCATCACGGGCCTGACGGGGGACAGGTATGCCGAAGTTGCGCAGAATAGTGCGAACGAGCAGGCGCATATTCGCATTATCGTCAACGATCAGAACATCAAGTTCCGCCAAGGACATGCCTAGCGTAGGACTGGTGATATTCGACATAATCCGAAACCTTCATGAATCCATCGCGCCATTGTGATGCGGCAACCGTTACCTTTTGGATAATCATTTGAAATTTCAAATCTGAGGCGATTCGCTGACCTTGGATGCCACGCCAACTCCCAGATGTGGCGTTGCCATTGAACTAAACCACTAGCTCTTGACCAATGCCCTCTCAGGGCTCAAGATTTAATCTCGTCGAGGGGCGGTGTGAGGCCGAAGACCGGACTTAGAGACAAACAACCCGAACCGGGTGCTCGCTGCGACGCTTGAAACACACGTATTCTCAGGCACCTAGATGCTTGAAAAGGATGTGCGTCAAGCGCGGGGAGGTTTTTGTCCAAATTCCGGGATTTACAAGGCACCACCTCATCGGCACCACGAACATACACGGAAAGCCGGGGGCCTGATGCGTATCCAGCGTTGCTTCACAGTTGAAGGGCAGTCGCCATATGAAGGAATTCCCTTCAGGGCAACGACGAGCGAAATTCGCAACCCCGACGGATCGCGCGTCGGCAACGCGCTGGAAGTTGCGGTCCCGGCTGGCTGGAGCCAGGTCGCCAGCGATATTCTCGCCCAGAAATATTTTCGTCGCGCCGGCGTCGCTGCCGTGCTGCGCCCCATCCCCCAGGCAGATGTGCCCGAATTTCTCTGGCGGCATGAGCCGGACCACGATGCGCTGGCCGCGCTCCGGCCCGAAGACCGGTTTGGCGGCGAAACGGACGCACGTCAGGTCTTTGATCGACTGTCCGGCACATGGGCCTATTGGGGCTGGAAGGGTGGCTATTTCGACAGCGAGGCCGACGCCATGGCCTATCGCGACGAGATGGCCTATATGCTCGCCGCCCAGATTGCCGCGCCCAACTCCCCGCAATGGTTCAACACCGGCCTCCACTGGGCCTATGGCATCGATGGTCCCGCACAAGGTCATTTCTTTGTCGGTCACAAGAGCGGCAAGACCAAAGCCTCGACCAGCGCCTATGAGCGCCCGCAACCTCATGCCTGCTTCATCCAGAGCGTAAACGACGATCTCGTCAACGAGAACGGCATCATGGACCTTTGGGTCCGCGAGGCGCGTCTGTTCAAATATGGCTCGGGCACGGGCTCCAATTTTTCCAGCCTGCGCGGCGAAAGCGAAGGCCTCGCGGGCGGCGGCAAATCCTCCGGCCTGATGAGCTTCCTCAAGATTGGCGATCGCGCAGCTGGCGCCATCAAATCGGGTGGCACGACACGGCGCGCGGCCAAGATGGTCATCGTCGATGCTGACCACCCCGACATCGAAGCCTTCATCAACTGGAAGGTGACGGAAGAACAGAAAGTCGCCGCCCTCGTCACCGGCTCGAAGATCAATCAAAAGCATCTCGGCGCCATCATGCGCGCCTGCGTCAATTGCGAGGGTCCGGAGGGTGACTGCTTCGATCCGAAAAAGAATACCGCGCTGAAACGCGAAATCATCGCCGCCCGCAAAATGCATGTGCCTGAGAACTACATCCAGCGCGTCATCCAGTTTGCGCGTCAGGGCTACACCGATATCGATTTCCGTACCTACGACACGGATTGGGATGGCGAAGCCTATCAAACGGTTTCCGGCCAGAATTCCAATAACACCGTCCGCGTGACCGACGACTTCCTCCGCGCCGTTGAAAGCGATGCCGACTGGGAACTGACGCGCCGCACTGACGGCAAGGTCTGCAAAGTGCTCAAAGCCAGCGAACTCTGGGACCAGATCGGTCAGGCCGCATGGGCATCGGCCGATCCGGGATTGCAGTTCCACACCACGATCAACGACTGGCACACCTGCCCTGCTTCGGGTGAAATCCGGGCCAGCAATCCATGCTCGGAATATATGTTCCTCGACGACACGGCCTGCAATCTCGCCTCACTCAACCTCATGACTTTCCGCGAGGCGGCATCAGACACAAGCGAAGGCGGGCGTTTCGACGTCGAGGCCTTCGAACAGGCCGTCAAACTCTGGACGGTGACGCTCGAAATTTCCGTCCTCATGGCGCAATTCCCGAGCCGCGAGATTGCGGAACGCTCCTATCGGTATCGCACGCTGGGTCTTGGCTTCGCCAATATTGGCGGCTTGCTGATGTCATCGGGCCTTGGCTATGACAGCCCGAAAGCACGCAGCCTTTGCGCCGCGATCAGCGCCATCATGACAGGCGTCGCCTATGCAACGTCGGCCCAGATGGCCAAGGAACTTGGGCCCTTCGCAGGCTTTGCAGACAATCGCGAACATATGCTGCGCGTGATGCGCAATCATTCGCGAGCGGCTCATGGCGAGGCAACAGGCTACGAACATCTGAACATCGCGCCCCTGCCACTCGATGCCGCCAATTGCCCCCAGCGCGATCTCGTCGATCATGCGCGCGCCGCCTGGGACGTCGCCGTAACGATGGGCGAGCAATATGGCTATCGCAATGCGCAGGCGAGCGTCATCGCCCCCACGGGCACGATCGGCCTGGTGATGGATTGCGACACGACCGGAATCGAGCCCGACTTCGCCCTCGTCAAATTCAAGAAGCTCGCTGGCGGCGGTTATTTCAAGATCATCAACCGCGCCGTTCCCCAAGCGCTCATTGCGCTTGGCTATTCGACGCGCGAGGTCGAAGACATCATCGACTATGCGGTCGGCCTCGGCACGCTTCAACATGCGCCGGGCGTCAATCATGCCGCGCTCGTCGCCAAAGGCTTCACCAAGGAGAAAATCGAAACCGTGGAAAGCGCGCTCGCCAGCGCTTTCGACATTCGCTTCGTCTTCAACAAGTGGACTCTGGGCGAGGACTTCTGCACGGATGTGCTGAAGCTTGATCCCGAGGCAATGGACGATCTCGACTTCGACCTGCTCGCCGCCATCGGCTTTTCCAAGAAGGACATAGAGGCCGCCAATATTCATGTCTGCGGCGCGATGACTGTTGAAGGCGCGCCGCATCTGAAGGACGCTCACCTGCCCGTCTTCGATTGCGCCAATCCTTGCGGCCGCACCGGCAAGCGCTTCCTCTCGGTCGAGAGCCACATCCGGATGATGGCGGCCGCCCAGCCCTTTATTTCGGGCGCCATCTCCAAGACCATCAACATGCCAAATACGGCAAGCGTCGAGGACTGCAAGGAAAGCTACATGCTTTCCTGGAAACTCGCGCTCAAGGCCAATGCGCTCTATCGCGACGGCTCCAAACTGTCGCAGCCGCTCAATTCCCAGATTCTCGAAGACGAAGAATTTGAGGAAGATGCGGAGGAAACTGTTTCCGAACGCATCATGGCAATGCCTCAGCCGGAGCGCGCCAGAGTCGTCGCCGAGAAGTTCGTCGAGCGGATTGTGGAACGCGCCAAGGACCGACAGAAGCTGCCGGATCGCCGCAAGGGTTATACGCAGAAGGCGCTTGTCGGTGGCCACAAGGTCTATCTGCGCACCGGCGAATATGAAGACGGCACGATCGGCGAGATATTCATCGACATGCACAAGGAAGGCGCGGCCTTCCGCTCACTGATGAACAATTTCGCCATCGCCATCTCGCTCGGCCTGCAATATGGCGTGCCGCTGGAAGAATATGTCGAAGCTTTCACCTTCACGCGCTTCGAGCCCGCCGGCATGGTGCAAGGCAACGACCGCATCAAGAATGCGACCTCCATCCTCGACTATGTATTCCGCGAGTTGGCCGTCTCCTATCTCGGACGCGCCGATCTCGGTCATGTGGACCCGAAAGACATCGCCTTCGACGCGATGGGCAGCGGCGCCGATGAAGGCAAGCTGCCCGCGTCAAGCGTCGTAAGCCCCGGCTTCACGCGCAATCCGCAGATGGGCAATCTCTATATTGTCCGGGGCGGCGCGATGCGCGCCTCGGTCGCCAGCGCCTCGGCGACCAAAGCCATTCTGGATGCTTCCGAACATGCCGAGGAGATGATCCTCAATTCGACCACGCTGCGTGA
>JBAQNC010000267.1:0-4780 GCA_049303435.1 Parvibaculum sp.
ATGCCGGCTTCGACCTTGCCGACGAGATCGCCGCCGACGTCGGCGCCCTTGGTGAAGATACCGCCGCCGAGACGGGCGAAGATCGAGATGAGCGACGCGCCGAAGCCAAGCGCCACGAGAGCATCAATCACTTCGCGTGAATTGGGCTCAAAGCCGAGATAAACGGTCAGCACGCTGAAATAGACGGTCACCGACAGAAGCGCGAGACCGGCCACCAGCATGCCGGTAACCGTGCCGGCGCGGAAGGCAATGGAAAGACCGGCAGCGAGGCTCTTGCTCGACGCCTGTGTCGTGCGGACATTCGCCCGCACCGAAACCAGCATGCCGATATAACCGGCCATGCCTGAAAGCGTCGCGCCGACGAGAAAGCCGACACCAACCTTGATACCAAGCAGATAGGAAATCAGTACGAAGATGACCACGCCGACAAGACCAATGGTCGTGTATTGACGATTGAGATAGGCGCCGGCGCCCTCCTGAATTGCCGCCGCTATCTCCTGCATCCGGGCATTGCCCGGATCCGCAGACAGGACGGATCGCCCTGCCAGTATTCCATAGACGATCGCAAGACCACCGCAACCGATGATCGCCCACAATGTGGTGCTCATAGTTTCTATCCTTGTTTTCTTGCGGGAATCTGAACCACAACCGGATAAATCCGGCCAAAGCCCCTCCCCCTCCCAGTCGAAGCACAATTGAGTGAAACGATGCCAAAAGCAGAAGGGGAAAGCAACCTGACCTATTTCGAAAGCCGGAGAGCGAGAAACGCAGGCAGGGCTTCACCCCCCGTCCCCGACGGGGTCAAAAGTGGCGAAAGCCCGTCTGTTTAAAGGAAAAAGCCCGCCCGTGGGCATCGACGGCGGCGATCCCTTCAGCCGCATCGACCAGCTTGCCGATACGCGTCACCCGCAGATTTATTTGCAATGCAGCAGAATCAATATGATGCGCAGCAGAGGGAGACGCTGTGAACAAAAGTTCATAATCATCGCCACCCGTGAGGATCGTTTCGAGCCAGATCGGCGAAACATCAAGACACTCCTGCGCCCCTTCGGAGACTGGAACGCGAGCCACCTCGACCCGCGCACCAAGCTTTGAGCAAGCGCAGAGATGGCCGAGATCGGCCATCAGACCGTCCGACACATCGAGCGCCCCGTGAGCAAGCCCGACCAGCGCCTGCCCGAAGACGACGCGCGGTTGAGGCACCAGATAGCGCTCCAGAAGCATCTTGGCGTCGTGCAGGGGAATGGACAGCCGACCCTGCGCAACGGCAAGCCCCAGAGCGCTGTCGCCGATAGTCCCGGTCACGTAGAGGTCGTCGCCCAGTTGTGCGCCCGAGCGACGCAACATGGCCCCCTGCCTCACCTCGCCGATGGCGGTGAGCGAAAAAGACAAGGGACCGGGCGTCGAAACGGTATCTCCACCCCACAGGGCGATGCCGAATTTTTCCTGATCGGTCGCCAGACCGCCAGCAAAATCCGCGATCCATTCAACGGTTGTGTCCCGCGTCCATGCTGTGGTCAGAAGGTAGCCGAGAGGCCGGGCGCCCTTGGCGGCAAGGTCGGAGAGATTGACCCGCAACAGCTTGCGGGCGATATCATGCGGTGGATCATCGGGCAGGAAATGAACGCCTTCGACAATGGCGTCGACGGTCATCACCAGTTCCATGCCCGGCGTGGGCATGAAGCTCGCCGCATCATCGCCAAGCGCATAAGCCCCCGGCGCCTTGCTCGCAAGCGGCGCGAAATATTTTTCAATCAGTGAGAATTCATCAGGCAGACGGCGGTCGGGTGGAAGTTCTGCCATCTCCGCGCTCGCTCTTCAGGATTTACGCGCCGTCGCACCCAGCCGGTCAAGAACGGCATTCACGACACCGGGTTCATCGCCTTCAAAAAAGGCATGTGCGACATTCACATATTCGTTGATGACGACCTTGACGGGAATATCCTTGCACCGGCGCAACTCATAAACGCCCGCGCGAAGCACGGCCCGCAGCGTGCTGTCGATACGCGCCAGCGTCCAGCCCTTGGCAAGCGCGCCATTGATCGCGACGTCGATCTCGCGCTGCTCGCGAACCACGCCGTGGATCACATCCGAGAAATGCGCAACATCGGCCGCGGGAAAAATCTCCCCCTCGATCTCCTGACCGAAACGATGATGCACGAACTCGTCGACAATATCGTCCAGTTCCGTTCCCACCATGTCCATCTGATAAAGCGCCTGCACGGCTCCAAGACGAGCCGCCGAACGCGCACTGATATCAACCGGACCGGCAGTCGGGGTAGCGGAAGCCGAAGTCATAAAATGTACTGCTTTCAAAAGCGCTGGCTCAGGAACCAAGTTGGCGCTTGAGTTCTATCATATCAAGGCAGGCATCGGCAGCCCCGCCACCCTTGTTCTTGTCGCCAACCCTGGCGCGCGCCCATGCCTGATCGCCATTTTCCACCGTCTGGATGCCATTGCCAAGCGCAAGCGACCGGCTCACAGCCAGATCCATCAGCGCCCGGGCGGATTCATTGGAGACGATATCGTAATGTGTCGTTTCACCGCGAATGACGCAGCCAAGGGTCACGAAGCCGTCGAACCGCTTGGTCTGGCCGCCATGAGCCATGGCGTCCAAGGCGAATTTGACCGCTGCCGGGATTTCCAGCACACCGGGAACCTGCACACGCGTATAGGTGCCGCCGCGCGCCTCGATGGCGGCGATGGCGCCCCGCGCCAATTCGTCGGCCAGTTCTTCATAGAAACGGGCCTCAACGATGAGAATATGGTCCTTGTGATCGATCACGCAATGGATTCCTTCGTTTTGGCACACCCTGCCAAAGCCGAACGGGTAATCGGCCGCTGACCGGCAATCGACAGCCCATAGCCATCAAGACCGACAATACTGCGATCCGTATCGGAAAGCAGGATCATCTCATGAACGCCAAGATCGAGAAGTATCTGCGCGCCGACGCCATATTCGCGCAACCGGCGCGGCATGCCCTGCTCCGTCGCCTCGCCCTTGCGCAGCAGCAGATCGGAAACGACCGTGGCGGTCGTATCGCGGATCAGCACGATCACGCCGCGGCCTTCCTCGGAAATAATCCGCATCGACTCCTTGAGCATGTCCGAACGCGGACCACTGGCACCCAGCACATCGTCGAACACGTTCGTCGCATGCATACGCACCAGAACAGGTTCGGGGGTCGAGATGTCACCTTTAACCAGCGCGATATGCTCGGCATATTCGACCGTGTTGAGGTAGACCATCATCTTGAACTCGCCACCAAAATCGCTTTCAAGTTCGGTTTCGATGGCGCGGTGGATGAAGTGATCGTAACGACGACGATAGGCGATGAGATCGGCGATGGTCGCGATCTTCAACCCGTGTAGCTGGGCGAACTGCACAAGGTCGGGCAGACGCGCCATCGTGCCGTCGTCATTCATGATCTCGCAGATGACGCCTGCGGGATAAAGACCGGCGAGACGCGCGATATCGACAGCAGCTTCGGTATGACCCGCGCGCACCAGCACACCGCCATCCTTGGCGACCAGCGGGAAGACGTGACCGGGCGAAACAATATCGTTCTGCGCCTTGGTCGGATCGATGGCGACCGAAACCGTATGCGCGCGATCATGGGCTGAAATGCCCGTCGAAATACCTTCGCGCGCTTCGATCGAGACGGTGAAGGCCGTCTGGTTGCGCGACTGGTTGTTCGACGACATGAATTCGAGATTGAGCTGACGCGCACGGTCGCCCGTCAGCGTCAGGCAGACAAGGCCGCGACCATATTTGGCCATGAAGTTGACCGCTTCCGGCGTGCACATCTGGGCCGGAATGACGAGGTCGCCCTCATTTTCACGGTCCTCCGCATCCACAAGAATGAACATCTTGCCGTTGCGGGCGTCTTCAATGACTTCCTCGATGGAAGAAAGGTATTCCTTGTACACGATGCCTATTCCTTCTTGGCCAGTCTGGCGACATAACGGGCCAGCATGTCAATTTCAAGATTAATTCTTTGTCCGATGCGGGCCTGACCCCAGGTCGTCACTGCCTGCGTATGCGGGATGATATTGACCCCGAAGCGCGTGGCGCCTGCATTGGCGCCTTCTCGCACGTCTTCGACCTCGTTCACTGTCAACGATGTGCCATCAATCGTCACAGAGCCCTTGGCGGCAATGAACTGACCAAGCCCCTCCGGGGCTTCAAAGGTGAAGCGCTTGCTGTCGCCATCTTCGCGAATATCGACGATCTCGCCGACGCCATCGACATGGCCGCTGACGATGTGACCACCGAGCTCATCGCCCGCCTTGAGCGCGCGTTCGAGGTTGATCGGCGTGCCGACCTTCCAGTCGCCAAGCACGGTGCACGAAAGCGTCTCGCCGGAAGCGTCAACGGCGAACCAGTTCTGGCCCGCGTCCCTGCCTTTTTCGACGACGGTGAGGCAGCAACCGGAGCAAGCGATGGACGCCCCGATCAACATGCTGTCGGGATCATAGGCCGTGTCTATC
The DNA here is from genome assembly GCA_049303435.1 of Parvibaculum sp. GTDB lineage: Bacteria > Pseudomonadota > Alphaproteobacteria > Parvibaculales > Parvibaculaceae > Parvibaculum. The sequence continues at coordinate 4,492 of JBAQNC010000267.1, forward strand.
ACAAAGCGCGTATCGCCACGCTTCTCGACCAGACGTACCCGCCCCACATCGCTTACAATTCCCGTGAACATATCAACTCCGCATCACATAGCTGGAAAGCGTGTCGGCCCCGAGATCAATCTGGCCGGTCATGAGCATCTTCGGCGCATCATCGACCTTCTCGACGCCAAGCGCCGCAATCGCGGGATAGCCGTCGCCGCCCAGAATGGTGGATGAACGGAACCATTCGACCCGATCCACGAGACGGGCGCGCATGAGCGAGGAGGCAAGACGCGCACCGCCCTCGACC
>JBAQNC010000268.1:0-2522 GCA_049303435.1 Parvibaculum sp.
ATCGAACTCTCGACGGGCGATTACGACTTGCTGGTGGCGCTGACGGCGCATCCCAAACGGCTGTTGAGCCGCGATCAGTTGATGGACATGACCAGGGGCAGAAGCTGGGAGGCCTTCGATCGTTCTATTGATGTGGCCCTGTCGCGGCTGAGGCGGAAAATTGAGAGCGATCCCGCGCAGCCTGCGATCATCAAGACCGTGCGCAATGCGGGGTATATTTTCACCCTGTCGGTGGAACGGGCATGAGCGGTTTGCGCGGCTTTACCCTGCGTATCTGCCTGATCCTTGCGGGCGCGCTCTTTCTTGTCGTGCTGACGATGTTCGTCATCATTTATTTTCATAACAGCAATGCCGCCTATCGAGGTTTCAGGCTTCCATTTCCCGATCAGGTGGTTTCGATCGTCAAATTTGTCGAAGCCGCTTCGCCCGAAGAGCAACAACGTTTTCTGCGGGCGATCAATTCGTCGAGAATGATCGTGCGGGTGCTCGACCACGCTCCGGCGACAAGCGAGTCGGTCGAATTTCCCAGCGTTCGGCGGATCGTCGCGCGCTATCTCGAACGGCTGGGAGGGCGTCGGGTCTATGCCATGGTGGATATGGCGAATGGCGAGCGGGGCGGGATCGTGTCGGACCGGGGAGGCGTTTTTCGCGCTACCCGGCCTGTGCGCCTGCTGATCGAATTGAAGGACGGGCGCACGCTGCTGATCGAGGTGACGGGAGACCTGTTGGCGCGCATGACGGGCCTGAGGCTGGCCCTGCTGGTGCTTGTGTTGACCTTGCTGATCGGCGCGGTGTCGCTGTGGGCCGTGCAGCGCCAGATCACGCCGATCCTGAAACTTGCTAGGGCTGTGGATGTTTTCGGCTCCCAGCTCGAAACCACGGCGCTGCCTCACGAGGGCGCCAAGGAAGTGCGTCAACTTGTCGAAGCGGTGGAACGCATGCAGGCGCGCATTCGCGATCTCGTAAATAGCCGCACGCGGATGCTGGCGGCGATCGGGCATGATCTTGGCACCTATTTCACCCGGCTTCGTTTGCGCGCGGAGTTTATCGGTGACGAAAAGCAAAGGCGGAGCGCTATCCGCGATATCGAGGACATGCATGCGCTGATGACGGATACGCTGACGCTGGCGAAGATCGATAATGATTCAGAGCCATTGCAGCCCGTCGATATTAGCGAGATCGTGCGCCGACAGGTGGAGAGCCTTGCGAGCGTGGGGGAAAATGTTTGCTATCTGCCGGGGCAAACCGGGCTGACGGTTGAGGGGCGTCCGACATCGCTGGGCCGGCTGGTCGCCAATCTTCTGTCCAATGCGCTGAAATATGGCAAGGAAGCAGAGGTCAGTCTTTTGACGACGGGAAACTGTGTGCGGTTGATCGTGAGCGATCGCGGACCGGGCATTCCGCCAGCGGAGAGGCAAAGCGTGCTGGAGCCTTTTTACCGGCAAGACCATGCGCGCAATCTCGATACAGGCGGCTTCGGACTGGGGCTTGCCATTGTCGTCGATATTGTCCAGCGGCATGGCGGCAGTATTGCGCTGACCGACAGGGAGGGCGGCGGTCTGGAGGTGCGGATAGATTTGCCGTTGGCCGAAATGCCCCCGGAGGCGTAAAGATTTTCCGCTTGGCCGATTTCTCATGTCGTCGATGGCCAAAGGCCCGCCGGGCGTCTGGCGATTGCTATCGGGCGAGGATGGAAAGCATACTGAGGGAGCCGGCTTCGAAGCCTTCGATGGGGAAGGTGATCTTGTCTTCCGGTCTTATTGCGCCAAGGACATAGAGGAGGGGCAGGTAGTGTTCCGGCGTCGGGGCGGAAAGCTCGGCGCGGCGACCCATGGAAAGGTAGTCGATGAGCGGGGCGTGTTCGCCGCTGGCGATATGGTCCTTGACGCTGTCGCTGAAACTTCTGGCCCAGTCATAGGGCGTCTGGTCGTCGAATTTCAGCATCGAGAGATTGTGGACGATATTGCCGGAGCCGAGGATCAGCACGCCTTCGTCGCGCAGGGGGGCGAGGCGCTGGCCGAGTTCGTAATGGAAGGCGTTGGGCTTTGTCGCGTCGATGCTGAGCTGGATAACGGGAATATCGGCTTCAGGGTAGATGCGCCGCAGCAGGCACCATGTGCCGTGGTCGAGGCCCCATTGTTGGTCAAGGACGACATGAGCCGGCTTCAGCAAATCGGCCACCCGCGCGGCTAGGGCCGGATCGCCGGGCGCTGTATATTCGACATCGAAAAGCGCCTGCGGGAAACCGCCGAAGTCATGGATGGTGCGCGGGCGTTCCATGGCGGTGACGCCGGTGCCATTGGTGTACCAATGGGCCGAAATGCAGAGAATGGCTTTGGGGCGGGGAAGTTCAGCCGCAAGTTGAGCCCAGGGCTCGACGTAAGGATTAGGCTCGATGGCCCACATGGGACTGCCGTGGCCAAGAAAGGCGACCGGCATCAATTTTTCGGCCATAGCTGTTCAATCCTTGTCAGGCGGTGCCCCCACCCGAAACGCGTTTCGCGTTTCGACCTCCCCACGAG
>JBAQNC010000269.1:0-7542 GCA_049303435.1 Parvibaculum sp.
TGGCGGCGGCGGTTTCAAGCGCGGCGCCATAGGCGTAATTCTCGCCCTGCTCGTAAGCCATAGGAAGCGTCAGGACCGGGATGCGGCTGAGATGCGGCTGCGAGGCCGGGTTGACGCCGTGGGCGGAAATATGAGCCGCGATGCTGGCGGGTCTGCCGGTGAAGGCGCGCAGATGCAGGAACTGCGACATGCGCGGGCCGTCGTTGACCGGATAATTGTCCCAGAGGAAGGGCTTGCGGCCGAGTTGCGCCGTGACACGGGCGAGATGGGCGGTGGAAAAGTCACGCGCACAGACTTCCTCGCCGGTCCAGAGGATTTCGATGGTGGGATCGAGCAGGTGGCCGAGGTCTTCAAGATAGCTCGCCGGGCGTGCGCCGAAGATGCGGTCGAGGATCGGATCGTCGGTGTAATAGCTCGGGCAGACAAGCAGGCGGCTGGCGACGGTGCGCTCGGCAATCCAATGGGCGATCTCGACCTGACGCCGGGCGAGATCAGGAATATCGCCACTCATGTCATCGAAGAGGATGGCGAGATCGTCGGTGCCGATTTCATCGAGAAAGGCGAGCTTGCGCGTCAGCGCCTCGCGCACATCGGCGTTGAAGTCGCGATAGATTTCATAAGGGCTGAGACCGACACCGAAACGCATGCCATGCGCGCGGCAGACATAGGAAAGGCTGGCGAGCCCTGCCGCGTCCTCATCCGGGTGCGGCTCCTGCCAGCGGCGGCGCAGGAACAGGTCCGCCTTGGGCGCGAAGTGATAGAAGCAGTAGCCCTGACCGCTAAGGTAGGCAGCCGTCTCTTCACGCTCGGCCCATGTCCAGGGCCGCCCGTAGAAGCCTTCGATGATCCCGAGTTCAGGCGTCACAGATACCAGTCATATTCCAGGGGCGAAATCGTGCGTTGGAACTTGTCGAATTCGAGCATCTTCGTCTCGGCGTAGACATCGACGTAATGCTTGCCAAGATATTCCTGCATGATTTCAGAATTACGGAGGCGCTTCAATGCGCTGGGCAGATAGAAGGGAATATTGTCGTCCATCACATCGCAGGCATTGCCCTCGGCGGGTTCGGTCGGCTCGATCTTGTTGACGATGCCATAGTGCATACCGGCGAGAATGGCCGCGAGCACGAGATAGGGGTTGGCGTCGGCGCCGGAAACACGGTGTTCGATGCGACGGCTTGAGGTCGAGCCCGCAGGCACACGGAAGGCGACCGAGCGGTTGTTGTAACCCCATGCGGCATTGACCGGCACGAAGAGATTGGGACCGAAGCGGCGATAGGAATTGATATTGGGGGCAAAGATCGCCATCGCATCGCCGAGCGTCGCCTGAAGGCCGCCAATGGCGTAACGCAGCTGATCGCTGCCCTCGTCCGTACCATCGTCAAAGATGTTCTTGTCGTTTTCATCGAGCAGGGAGCAATGAACATGCAGGCCATTGCCAGTCTGGTTGGCAAAAGGTTTGGCCATGAAGCTCGCGACGAAATTGTGCTTGCGGGTGATGGCGCCAATCAGATGACGCAGCATGACGGCGTGATCGCCCGCAGCCAGCACATCGTCTTCGTGATTGAGGTTGATCTCATATTGGCCGGGCGCAAATTCCGCGGTCGCGCCGGAGGCGGGGACGCCCTGCTCGGCGGCGGCCTCGTCTATTTCCTTCAACAGTCCCATGAAGCCGTCAAGCTCGGTGATGCCATAGACTTCATTGGCGGCTTCACGCTGACCCGTTGCCGGATTGATCGGCGCTTGCGGGAGGTTCTTGCGATCGCGTTCGCGGTCGAGGACGTAGAATTCAAATTCGCAAGCCGTGACCGCATGAAGGCCAATATCGGCCAGTCGGGCGACGACATTGGCAAGGATGTTACGCGGCTCGAGCAAGAGCGGCGCGCCATCGTCGTCCTGCATGGTCATCATGACCTGGGCTTGCTTCATGGATGCCCAGGGCACGGGCACGATGGTGCCGGAAATCGGATGCGACTGGGCGTCGGGGTCGCCGTCGGAAAAGCCCATGCCGAGGATGTCTTCGTTGACGCCGGTGACGTCGAAAAAATAGAGCGACTTCGGCATCTGGACGCCAGACGTGAAAATACGTTCCGCCTCTTCAATCGGGAAGCGCTTGCCACGCACCGTGCCGCACATATCGACGAAAATGGCATCGATATAATCGATGTCGCCATGCTCGGCGAGAAACGTCTTGAATTCGGCCATAGTCGCGCGGCCTTCATTGGCGGGCTTTTTACGATCACTCATTTCCATATCCAACTGATCCATATCCAAAACTAACGATCATCTGTCCTGCAGATGATAAAACCCGAGCGCCGCGCGAAGATACCAGGGGCGCAACGAAGGCAAAGGTATGCGAGGCGGTATCCCTCTCAACGGCGCGGGCAGATCGCGAAGAGACATTTTGCCGCCAATAAGCCTGGCAAGCGCCCAACCCGACCAAGGCGCCGCCGCAACGCCATCGCCATGATAGGCCAGACCGAAATACACAGTTTGGTCGTCCGGCATCTGACCGATGGCAGGCGTCAGGCGCGCATTCATGCAGACCAGACCGCGCCAGTAATGTGTGGTCGGGATGTCCTTCCAATGAGGAAAGACTTCGCCAAGGCGGCGCTCCATCACCGATCTCATTTTTGCGCCATCCTCAGGCGTACCCGTCAAATCGCCACGCGCCCCGAACAGAAAACGACGGTCGGGCAGCATGCGATAATAGAAGAGAAGGTTCCGTGTATTGCTGCAAGGATAGTCTGTCCGCCAATTCTGCGCCATAAGCTCATCGATATTCATCGGGCGGGTGACTATTATATTAGACAGCACGGGGATGAGGCGATTGGCGAGCTTTGCGTTCGCAATAGGCCTGGTAAAGCCATTCGTGGCCACGATAATCCGCTTTGCGCGCAGGCTGCCAGCTGCGGTGATCAGGCGATGGACGCCGCCATTGCGCTCCCAACGCAGGACTTCGGAACGGCCATAAAGCCTCGCGCCTGCTCGCGATGCGGCGGCGGCGAGGCCACGGGCGAAACGCAAGGGCTGAAGGCCGAAGCCTGTCCGATTGAGAAGTGCGCCGAATTGCTCGGTCGAGTCATAATGGGTTCGGGCCATTTCCTCGCGTGAAAGCAGAGAGACGGAGAGACCGAATTTGCCCCCGAGAAACTCCGCTTCCTCCCTGAGTTCGTCGAAACGGTCGGGCGCATGGGCAACGTGAAGCGTGCCCTGCCCTTGCGGCTGAATGTCGATGCCATTATCCCGCGCGATGCCCGCAACGAGATCCACGGCTTCGACCTGCGAGGCGATGAAGCGGCGCGCCTCGTCCATGCCGTAACGTGAAATCAGTTGCGCATAGGAGAGGCCCATGGGCGGAAGCGTGCAAAAGCCGCCGTTGCGACCCGAAGCGCCCCAGCCGAGCGGGCCGCCGTCGAGCACGCAAACATCAATGCCGGAATCACGCGCCAGATGATAGGCGGCCGACAAGCCCGTGTAACCGCCGCCAATAACCGCAACATCGCATTCAATGTCTTGCGCAAGAGGGCCAAGATCGACACCATCGGCGAGCGGCGGGGCTTCATCTTCCCAGAAGCTGCCGACGGGCATTTCTACATTATAGATGCTCTTGTCGTACCAAGTCATTCTTCGGCCCTTTCAACACAACAGGGCCGGAGTTTACGCGGTCAAGGGGCGGGAGGTCCATCCGGGCCGTCATCGGAACCATTGTCGCCGTTGTTGTTATCGTCGTCGTCGCGCTCACGATGACGCTCTTTCCGGCGGTCCCACCGATGTTCCGCATTTTCTTCCATGACCTTCGCCAAACGCTGACGCTGGGCGTCGCTCATCTCGCCAAATCCCTTGATCATGGCCTCACGCATGGTCTGGCCGATTTCAATCTGCGCCTGCTCGACGCGTGCAAAAGCCTCGCCGACCTTGACGGGATCATAAGGCGTCTCGCCGATGACCTTGGCGAGGTCGGCGCGCGACTTGTCCATTTCCATCAGATAGGGAAGCACCGTCTTGAACTGGCCGCGCATCATCTGACGCATGGCGCTGCGGTCTTCCTTGCTCAGATCCGAACGATCGCCACCAAGAAAGAAAGGCATGACACCGCCGTGAGACCGCGGCGGTTCGCGGTGCATCCATATGGCGCTTGCAATCAGGCCAACGAGAAAAAGATTAATCACCAGAGAGGCGAGGAAGGCGGGCCCGAGCCAACGTCGCTGTCCAACCGTGCGAGGCATCCCGGTGTTATTTGCGTCACTCATTGTTGCCATTCCTGCGGATATTGATTTTCGGCAAAGGCCAGCACGACGAGTTGATCGCTCAGATCGCTTGTCGTGGTGGTACCGGCTGTCTGGCTGGTGAGGCTGAGGTTGCCAAGGGCGGTCGCCGCTGTGGGCACCGAAAAGCCAAAGCCAACGCCCAGCATGATCGAAGCCGCAAGCGCGCCTGCGGGAATGGCGGGCGGGCCATAGGGCCAGATTTCCTGCAACCGCGCTTTCAAGAAACCGAGGGGCCCGTTCGATACGGGCCAATCGACCATGACGGCGGGCACAGCGCGGGGGCGCGCGGCCATGATACGGGAAACAAGTTCATCGGAAGCGGGTTCAACGGCGGGAGCGGCATCAAGCATGAGATCGAGCGTCAGCGCCTCATCAATGAGAGCGCGCGCCTTATCGTTCGCGGCGACAAGCGCCAGCGCTGCTTCACGTTCGGCCAGCGGCCAGCGATGAGCGGCGGCACCATAGGCCTCCACTATTTCGCGCAACCGGTCCAATGTCATAGCCATATCCATCTTCACGCCTTTCGGGGACCTCTCCCCTTATTAATTCTTATACGCGCCAAGTCCTACCGTTCCGTCGCCAATGATATACGCAAGGCGCGGCGCGCCCGACCAAGCAGCGATTCCACCGCCTCGACACTGACGTCCAGCACGGCGGCGGCCTCTATATTCGACAGCCCCTGATAGTGGGTCAATGTCACGGCGGCGCGCTGGCGATCGGGCAAGGCCTGAAGCGCCGCATCGACGCGTTTGGCCAGGTCGCCCTGTTCCAGCAAATCCTCGGGCCCCGGTTCTTCGCTCACGGGCTCGGGGATGCTGTCGATGTCGTCCATCGTACGGCGACGCAGACGATCCAGGCAGAGGTTGGTCGCGACGCGGTGAAGCCATGTGCTGAATTTCGCCCTGCCCGGCTCCCAGCGCTCGGCATGGGTCCAGACGCGCAGAAAGACTTCCTGCGCGACTTCCTCGGCATCGGCCTGATTGCCCAGCATGCGGCGCGCCACAGCAATGACGCGCGACAAATGCCGATCGACGAGAAGCCGACAGGCTGTCTCGTCACCTTTCGCCACAAGGGCGACCAATTCATCGTCTGACGCCCCGTCCAAGCGAGCGCGCCCCCTCTTCAGTTCGAGATCGATAACAACGCCATCCGTCGCATTCGGCGTCTCCGATCGTATTTCAATGTCGGCCCCCGCGGGGCGGGCCGCATCCCTCAAGGGGACAGGGCCGCGCGTGTGCAAAGCCTACTCCTGATCGGGCGGTGGCGCATCACCCATCCGGCCTGGGCCATTGAGGCCTGAGCCGTCGCGCAGTTCGCGTTTCTGCATGCGTTCGTGGAGCTTTTGCGAACCCGCTTCAAATTCTTCCTTTGAAAGCTTGCCATCGCCATTGGCATCGATGCGGGTAAACATGGTGTGTTCGCGCTTCTCGCGCATTTCCGCTCTGCGCGCTTCAAATTCGGCCCGGCGCGCGGCATGTTCGGCTTTCATTTCATCTTCGCTGACGAAACCGTCACCATTAGCGTCGGCGCGGGCAAAGCGCTTGTCGGTGGCGGCTTTCCATTCAGCTTCCGAAATCTTGCCGTCATGGTCGGTATCCACGCGGTCCATCATCTGCTGACGGAACTGGGCGCGATCGGGTGGCGTCTGGGCAAATGCGGGCAGCGAAAGGCCCAAGGCGATGGCGCCAATGCCGACCCATATTTCTTTTCTGAAATTGCTCATGTCTCGCTCCCGGCTCCAGAATGAGATGGCCGGAAGCGTGATCTCCGTGAGGAGCGCGACGCGCTTCCGGCCGAACGTCAAGCGGCAGACCGGACCAAGGGGGGGGGAGGCCGGAGAAAACTCAGCTTGCCGTTCTATGTTTAGAACGAGGTTCAAACCCCATTCCGTCGCTGGAAACGCAAAATTTTGAAAAAATCAGAAAAGCGCAACCAGCGGCACTGGCGCCTCACGGGCAGAGGCCAATGAAACCGCTGATTTCTGCAGGATTCGAGTGGGAGCCTTGACCGCTCTTACCGATAATTCTTCGCGGATTTCCGCTTCCACATGAAGCCTGGCGGCTTCTTTCAGCGCAGTCGCCGTGACGATGCCCAAAGCGAGATTGAGGCCAAGACTCGGCGAGAAAGCTGCGCTTGTAACAATGCCGACAATCGAGTTCGCCATGCGGATGGATGAGACTTGTAGCGGCTCATGGCAATCGATCGCCAGCGGCACCAGAGAGCGGCGAGGCTCGGAGGCGGAACGCGCGCGCAACGCATCACGACCGGTGAAATGCGCCGCCTCAAGATCGACGAGATGGGCAAAGCCGAGTTCGAAGGGGGTAAGCGCATTATCTGGATCGATCACCGAAAACGCGCCGAGATAATCGACGCCCGCGCGCGGCAGACCCGCTTCGACACGAGCGATCTCGCGCAGCGCGAAGCCCGTCGCCCGCAGGCCGAAGGGTTCTCCTCGGACGAGCAGGCGCGTCCAGACGGGACCGGCGTCTTCCGGGTCGACCCAGAGGTCGTAGGCCAGTTCGCCCCAGAGGCCGTTGCGGCTGACATAGACCGGCATGCCTGCGACGTCGAACCATTGCGCCCTGTCGACCGGCAAATGTTCGATGCCGGAAAATCCGGTTTCAGCCAGCACGCTTGCCGACAAGGGACCTTGCAGGCTCATGGCGGCGAGCGTCACCGTGACATCCTCGATGCGGAGCTGATAGCCGATGGCGCTGTCGAGCATCCATGACAGATGCGGCTCCTCGGTAACGAGGCGGAAATCATCTTCGCCAAGGCAGAACAACATGCCATCTCCGACCACATGCCCGCGATCTTCACAGAAGGTGACGCGCAGGATTTCATGCGCCGACATGGAGACAAGATTGCCGGTGACGAAACGGCGGAGCCAGGCCAGCGCATCGGCGCCGCTGATGCGATATTTATAGAGCGGCGAAATATCGCCGAGGGCCGCGCTTTGACGAAGCGCCGTATATTCGTCCGTGATGGAAGTCAGCACGTCGCCGACCGTATAGCCGTTCCACGGCCGCCAGAGATTGGTTGCGCTCTCGCGCGCGACCTCGGAATGCAAGGGCGTTGTCAGGACCTGTCGCGCAAAAGGTGGCTCTTCATCGCGCGTCTCGAACAGCGCGGGGTCCGCCCTGGAGGCGGCGTCGAGTTTCGCGAGATCGAGATGATCCGGCGTCGCGTCGGCATCCTTTTGCGAACGATCAAAGAGCGGATCGGGCGTCATTTCCGACTTCATGGGCAGGTCTGCGTCGTCACTCATGCG
>JBAQNC010000270.1:0-3466 GCA_049303435.1 Parvibaculum sp.
GTGAAGGCGACGTCGATGGCGACGGCATGCTTCTTCGTCGCCAGCGGCATTACAGGGCTCGGCGTCGGAGCGCTGATCGAGCGCTATGACGTGCGTCTCGTCATTACAGGTGGTGCGTTGCTTTCAAGTGCGACCATGTTTGGCGCGTCGCAAGTACACGAGCTTTGGCAGCTGTATCTCTTCTATGCGCTTTTCGGCGTCGGTTATTCAGCGAGCGCCCTTATTCCGTGCACGACGCTTATTGCACGCTGGTTTTCGCGGCGGCGATCGTCGGCGCTGTCGATCGGGTCAACGGGCCTGTCTCTGGGCGGCATTCTGCTGACGCCGGTTTCGGCACGGATGATCTCGACACTGGGGCTCGATGGCGCGGCGCCCTGGCTTGCACTGGTCTTCGTTGCCGGCATTATTCCGATTACATGGCTCGTCATCCGTCCAAGTCCGTTTGACTATGGTGTTGGGCCCGATGGCGATCCGATCGTGCGCGACCACAAGGGAGATCCCCTGCCCGCCGACGGCATTGGCTATGCCGAAGCGATGCGCAGCCGGTTTTTCATTCTGATGACGCTCACGTTCATCTTCGCAATGATGGCGCAGGTGGGGACGATTGCGCACCTCTTCAATCTGGTGAGCGGGCGGACGGGCAGCGAAGACATGGGTGCGCTGGCGCTGGCTATCATGGCGACGGCGAGCATTGTCGGGCGTCTGATCGGCGGTTGGGCGCTTGCCTATATGTCATCGCGCGGGTTCGTGATCGGTCTTGTGCTGGCGCAGGCGAGCATTCTTGCGAGTTTTGCCTTTGCGGAAAACACGACGGCCCTGATTGTCACATCGCTGCTGTTTGGTTTTACGGTGGGCAATATGTTGATGATGGCCCCGCTCCTTTGTGCAGAGGCATTCGGTCTGAAGGCCTATGGGCGGATTTTCTCCATGAATCAGCTCTATACCGTGTGCGGTGTGGCAAGCGGCCCGCTGCTTATGGGAATTCTCTATGCGCAGGGGGACGGCTATCGGCCCGCCTTTCTTTGTATGGCCGTGGCTTCACTGCTGGCATTTGCCTGCATCTGGATGGCCGGACCGGTGCGCGCCTTGCTGCAACAACATCAAAGTTGACCGTGGCGTCATTTTTATGCTTGTGACGCGCCGTAAATGGATTAAGTAAGCCGCAACAAGATATTGAATATTGGAGTTGGATTGGGATGAGCGCGGAAGGCGCCATGGGGGACTCTGGTTCGGGGCCGGGCAAACACCCGAAGCCGCGCCTTTTCTATGGCTGGTACATCGTCGCTACGGTGTTCGTCATTCAAACCGTGTCCTGCGGCCTGATTTTTTACAATCTCTCGATCTTTCTGAAGGCCTTTGTGGCCGAGAGCGGCTTCTCTGTGGAAGCGGTTTCCTCCGCAACCTCCTCCTTTTTCTTTGCAGGCGGCATCGTCGGGCTTGGCGTTGGCTGGATGATGGATCGCTATGATCCGCGCATCATTATGACATTTGGTGCGCTTTGCGCGGCGGTGGCGTTGGCGTCGGCCGGTCACGTGCATGAGATGTGGCAACTCTACGGCTTTTATATTCTCTTCGGCATCGGTAATGCGGCGGTGGCGGTGATCCCCGGGACGACGATCGTCGCGCGCTGGTTCAACCGCGAGAGATCCCGCGCCATTGCCTATGCCTCGACGGGGCTTTCGCTGGGCGGCATCGTTTTCACACCTATCTCGGTGACGTTGATCCAGAACCTTGGTCTTGGACATGCCGCCTATTGGCTGGCGATGTTCCTCATCATTGGCACCGTACCGATCACATGGTTTTTTCTGAAGCCCGATCCGGCCTCCATCGGACTCGCGCCTGATGGCGATGCACCGACATTTGACGAGCACGGTCGTGTGCGTGCACCCGATGGTGTCGCCTATGGCGATGCCATCAAGAGCCGGTTCTTTATCATGTTTACGACAGCATATGTCTTCTCGATGATGGCGCAGGTTGGCTGTCTGGCGCATCAGTTCCGTCTCGTTTCGACCCGGACGGGGGATGATCATATAGCGGCGCTTGCGGTTTCGGTGATGGCGGCGGCGAGTATTGCCGGGCGCTTGATCGGTGGGTCGGTGCTGTCGAAAGTGTCATCCAAGCGCTATCTGCAAAGCGTCTTCGTGTTGCAGGCGGTGTCGTTCTTTCTGTTCTCGATTTCGCACGGCGTGATGGCGCTGCTTGTCGTCTCGGTGATGTTCGGCGGCACAGTCGGCAATCTGCAAATGATGCAGCCGCTGATGATCGCCGAGGCCTTCGGGCTCAAGGCCTATGCGCGCATTCTCTCGCTCGCCCAGATGATCACGACTTGCGCCAATGCGGCGGGGCCCATCCTGATCGGTTTTGCCTATGAGCGGCTTGGTGGCTACCAGACTGCCTATTTGCTGATCACGGGCGCGTCGATTGTTGGTATTACGTCGTTCACGCTGTCCGGTCCTGTACGGGCGTTGATCGACAAGCGCTAGAATAGCGCTAGACTGGTGCTGATCCGCCCTTCCCTGTCCCGATTTGATGGATTTCCCGAAGATGAAACTGCCGACAAATTTCTACAAGCCGCTTGCCATCGGTGCACCGGAGCCCTATCGCGAATTGCCTGTGGCGCTGGAGCGGATGATCCATTTCTTTCCCGGACATAATGAAAAGGTCCGCGCGAAGATCGGCGAGATGATCCCAAAGAGCGACGTGCTGCTCGGCAACCTCGAAGACGCCATTCCCGCAGACGCCAAGGAAGCGGCGCGCAACGGTTTCATCGAGACGGCCAAGGCGCATGATTTCGGCCAGACGGGTCTGTGGACGCGTATCAATCCGCTGAACAGCCCCTGGATGCTCGACGATGTGATGGAGATCGTCGCGGAAGTCGGCAACAAGGTCGATGTTATCATGCTGCCCAAGGTCGAAGGCGACTGGGACATCCATTACCTCGACCAGCTGCTGGCGCAGCTAGAAGCGAAACATGAGATCAAGAAGCCGATCCTCATTCACGCCATTCTCGAGACGGCTCAGGGCGTGAAGAATGTGGAAGAGATTGCAGCGGCTTCACCACGCATGCATGGCATGAGCCTCGGGCCTGCCGACCTTGCCGCCTCGCGTCGCATGAAGACGACGCGCGTCGGCGGCGGCCACCCGCGATATGGCGTGCTGGAAGACCCGCATGCCGACGGCAGTCCGCGCGCCTATGCGCAGCAGGACCTGTGGCACTATACGTTCGCCAAGATGGTGGACGCCTGCGTCTCCAACAACATCCGACCCTTCTATGGTCCCTTCGGCGACATTCAGGACAGTGAGGCCTGCGAGCAGCAGTTCCGCAATGCGTTCCTGATGGGTTGCGTCGGCGCCTGGTCGCTGCATCCGGGACAGATAGAGATCGCCAAGCGCGTCTTCAGCCCCGATCCGGCGGAAGTGATTTTTGCGAAGAAGATTCTGGCGGCCATGCCGGACGGCACGGGCG
>JBAQNC010000271.1:0-1992 GCA_049303435.1 Parvibaculum sp.
TTTCCTGACGCCCTGTCATGGTGTGCTTCATGGCGCGGAAGCTGGTCTTGTAAATGTCGATTTCGCCGAATTTCTCGCGAGCCTCATGTTCGGCAAGGCCGACGATGCCAAGCTCAGGCTGGGAGAAGACCGCCGTCGGGATGATCGAATGATCGACGGCGACGGGATTATTGTTGAAGACAGTCTCGGCAAAGGCCTGACCTTCGCGAATGGCGATGGGGGTCAATGCCGCGCGGTCCGTGACATCACCGACGGCATAGATGTTGGGCACATTGGTTTGCGAATAGGCGTCCACCTCGATGGCGCCATTGGCCTTCGTCCTGATGCCAAGAAGCTCAAGGCAGAGGCCTTCCGTATTGGGCGAGCGACCGGTCGCATACATGATGAAGTCGGTTTCGATCTTCGCGCCGTCAACGAGCGTGGCGACCAGACCGGCACCCGTCTTCTCGATGCGAGTAATGTCGCACATCGTATGAAGGTCGATGCCCTTCTTGCGGATTTCCTCGCTGAGATGGTCGCGCAAATCTTCGTCGAAGCCGCGCAGGATTTTTTCGCCGCGATAAATCAATGCGGTCTCGACGCCGAGGCCATTGAAGATGCCGGCAAACTCGACGGCAATGTAGCCGCCGCCGACGACGATGCCGCGTCTGGGCAAGGTTTTCAGGTGAAAGGCTTCGTTGGAGGAGATTGCATGTTCGATGCCGGGCACATGCGCGGGCAGGAAAGGCGTGCCGCCCGTGGCGATCAAAATCTTGTCCGCCCTCACGTCGCGCTTTTCCGCGATGAGGTGAATGGTGTGAGCATCCTTCAAAATCGCGCGGGACTGGAAAATCTCGACGCCCGAATTTTGCAGGTTGCGGATATAGATGCCGTTCAGGCGCTCTATTTCCTTGTCCTTGTTGGCGATAAGCTTTTCCCACGAAAAACTCGTCTCGCCGACCGTCCAACCGAAGCCTTCCGCATCCTCAAATTCCTCGGCGAACTGGCTCGCATAGACGAAGAGTTTTTTGGGCACACAACCGCGAATAACGCAGGTGCCGCCGACGCGATATTCCTCAGCGACCGCGACCTTTGCGCCATGACTTGCTGCAATACGGCTAGCGCGCACGCCGCCGGAACCTGCGCCGATCACAAAGAGGTCGTAGTCGTATTCGGTCATGCGTTTACTCTCTTGTCCGTCGCGCGAGCTGAGGAGCCCATTTTATTTTGGTTTAATCATATCGACACCGGACGGCGTGCCGACAAGGGCGAGCGAAGCGATATTTACGAATAATCCCGTTTCAACCACACCGGCGATCAGGTTAAGCGCCTGTGCGAGTCCGGCTGGATCGGGGATTTTGCCGAAATGACAGTCGAAAATGAAGTTCTCGGAATCCGTAAAGAAGGGTTCGCCATAGCTGTCAGTACGGCGAACGATATCGCCCTGACAGCCATAGGCGCTGGCGACTTCCGCCACGCGACGTGCAGTGGCGAGGGCGCCGAAGGGGATGATTTCGAGAGGTAAGGGAAAGGCGCCCAATATCGCGACGACCTTGGACGCATCGGCAATGACGATCATACGATCGGATGCAGTGGCGACGATCTTCTCGCGCAGCAGCGCGCCGCCGCCGCCCTTGATGAGACAGAGATTGGCGTCGAGTTCGTCCGCGCCGTCGATGGTGAGATCGAGATGGGGTGTGTCGTCGAGATTGGATAGCGGCACGCCGAGTTTTTCCGCAAGCGCCGCGGTGCGCTCTGAAGTAGGCACCCCGATGATCTTGAGGCCTCCAGCGACACGTTCGGCGAGCAGTTTCACAAATTCCTCGGCGGTCGAGCCTGTACCGATGCCGAGCTTCATGCCGGTTTCGACAAAGTCGAGGGCTCGGCGCGCGGCAGCCTGTTTCTGATTGTCGGCCATAGGTTCAGAGTCCCGCCATTGCTACATATTTCACTTCAAGGAAATCCTCGATACCCCAGGGACCGCCTTCGCGACCGATACCCGATTCCTTGACG
>JBAQNC010000272.1:0-2653 GCA_049303435.1 Parvibaculum sp.
CTTTTCGGCCTTTGGGCCTGAACCCATTCGTACGCGACTGGAGCGTGGCGAAGGCGTCGCGCTTGTGACGACCAAGCGGCTCTTCGAACGCAAGGTGGAAAGCTGGTGGCGCGAACTTCCGTTTCTCAAGCATATTATACTCATCGATGGCAACGACGAGCCAACGGATGGCATCATCGGTTGGCGTACCGCCATGGCACAAGCCAAGGACGGCCCCGCCCTTGTGCAGACGAAGCCCGAAGACCGTGCGCTCCTGCATTTTACGAGTGGCACGACGGGACGCCCCAAAGGCGCTATTCATGTTCACGAAGCCGTCGTCGCCCATCACATGACCGGCATGATGGCGCTCGACATGCACCCGGACGACATCTTCTGGTGTACGGCAGATCCGGGCTGGGTGACAGGCACATCCTACGGCATCATCGCGCCGCTCACCAACGGCCTCACCATGATCGTGGACGAAGCCGAGTTCGATGCTGCACGCTGGTACCGCATTCTTCAGGAACAGAAAGTCACGATCTGGTACACGGCCCCGACAGCCATTCGTATGCTGATGAGAAGCGAATTATCTGTGCCGCCGCCCGCGCATCACGCCGTTCGCTTCATGGCAAGTGTCGGCGAGCCGCTCAACCCCGACGCCGTCATCTGGAGTAATCAGGCGTTCGGCCAACCCTTTCATGACAATTGGTGGCAGACCGAAACCGGCGGTATCATGATCGCCAATTATGCCTCTATGGATGTCAAACCTGGCTCCATGGGCCGCCCTCTCCCCGGCATCGAAGCCGGTATTGTCAATGCGCCCGACGAAGGTGGGATAGAAGTTGTCCAAAAGTCGAACGCTGTGGGAGAGCTCGCGCTCAAAAGCGGTTGGCCCTCGATGTTCCGCGGATACCTGCATGAGGAGGAACGCTACCGAAAACGTTTCCGGGACGGATGGTATCTGACAGGCGACCTCGCCATGCAAGATGATGACGGTTATTTCTGGTTCGTCGGTCGCGCCGACGACCTGATCAAATCTTCTGGCCATCTGATAGGTCCCTTCGAGGTCGAAAGCGCCTTGACCGAGCATCCCGCTGTCGCGGAAGCCGCCGTCATTGGACTGCCCGACGAAGTTGCAGGCGAGATCGTGAAGGCGTTTGTTGCGCTCAAGAGTGGCAAGGAGCCGAGTGACGAACTCAAGAAGGACATTCTCGGGCATGCGCGCAAGCGCCTCGGTCCCGCCGTGGCCCCCAAAATTCTCGACTTCGTCGACAATCTGCCGAAGACACGCAGCGGCAAAATTATGCGCCGACTTCTCAAGGCTCGAGAACTCGGTCTCCCGGAAGGCGACACCTCCACCCTTGAGGGAAACACATGACCACGACGACAGGACCAAAGTTCCATCTCGGCCATGACGAACTTCTGGCGCTTTATCGACAGATGATGCGCATAAGACGCTTCGAAGAGAAATGCGCGGAACTTTATCAAGCGGAAAAGATCAGAGGCTTCCTGCATCTGGCCATCGGCGAAGAAGCGATTGCTGCCGCTGTGATGCGCATATTGCGGCCTGACGACGCGATCATAGCCACCTACCGCGAACATGGTCACGCTTTGGCGCGCGGCATCCCCATGCGCAACATCATGGCGGAAATGTTCGGCAAGGCGTCGGGCTGCAGCGGCGGACGCGGCGGCTCTATGCATCTATTCGATAAAAAGACGCGCTTCTATGGCGGCAATGCCATTGTCGGCGGCGGACTTCCTCTGGCGGTGGGGGCGGCTCTTGCGGACAAGATGCGCGGGCTCGACAGTGTCGCCGTTTGCTTCTTCGGCGAAGGGGCGGCTGCAGAAGGTGAATTCCACGAAAGCCTCAATCTGGCGGCACTCTGGAAATTGCCCGTTCTGTTCGTCTGCGAGAACAATCTCTATGCCATGGGTACAAGACTCGACCTTTCGGAATCGCAAACGGATATTCATATCAAGGCGCAGAGCTACAGTATTCCCGCCGAAGCCGTTGACGGGATGGATGTGGTCGCGCTTGCAGCGGCGACAAACCACGCTGTCGCCACTATACGCAATGGCGATGGCCCCTATTTTCTGGAATGCCGGACCTATCGCTTTCGCGCTCATTCGATGTTCGACCCACAACTTTATCGCGACAAGGCGGAAGTCGAGGCATGGAAGGCCAAAGGACCATTGGTACGCTTCAAAGCCTGGTTACTCGAAGCTCACCTCGCCCATGAAGAAGAACTTCAGGCCCTCGACACCGAGATAGATGCTGAAATCGATGACGCAGTACGTTTTGCCGAGGAAGCCCCTTGGGAGCAGATAGAAACGTTGACTGACCATACCTACGGGCCGCCGTCAGAAATTCCATCTCCTCCGACCGATTTTCCGGCACGCACGCTCACTTACCGCGATGCCGCCCGGGAGGGGATACGTACTGCACTCGCCAGTGACACGCGCGTTTTCATGATGGGCGAAGATATCGGTCACTACGGCGGATGCTATGCGGTCTCGAAAGGGCTGCTCGACGAATTCGGCTCGGAGCGAATACGCGACACACCGTTATCCGAATCCGGTTTCGTCGGCGCAGGCATTGGCGCGGCCCTTTCGGGTATGCGTCCCATAGTGGAAGTCATGACCGTCAATTTTTCGCTACTTGCCCTCGATCAAC
>JBAQNC010000273.1:0-7065 GCA_049303435.1 Parvibaculum sp.
GTATGGACCAGACCGTTGCGGGCACTGCCATCTGTTGCCTTCAATGTGAATCCGAACTGGCTCATTTTGTCTCCGCACGAAAAATCAGACTTGTATCGCCATAGGAGTAGAAGCGATAGCGCTCCGCAATGGCATGGGCGTAGGCACGCTTCATCTCATCGGTGTCGCGCAAGGCAGACACCAGCATAAACAAGGTGGAACGCGGCAGATGGAAATTGGTCGTCAGCATATCGACAGCGCGGATGCGCTTGCCGGGTGTAATGAAGATGTCGGTGTCGTCCTGAAAAGGCGCAATGACGCCCTGCTCGTCTGCAGCAGACTCAAGCAGTCGCATTGATGTCGTGCCGACGGCGACGATCCGTCCGCCGTTCGATTTGGCATCATTGATGGTTGACGCAACCTCCGGGGTAATCTCGCCCCATTCGGCATGCATCTTGTGCGCGTCGGTATCGTCAACGGAGACTGGCAAGAAAGTGCCCGCACCGACATGAAGTGTCACACACGTTGTGATTACGCCGCGGGGTTCGATTGCTTCCATGAGCTCGGGTGTGAAGTGCAGTCCCGCTGTTGGTGCTGCGACGGCACCCAGTTGCCGGGCATACATCGTTTGGTAATCGGAAAGATCGGCTTCATCCGTTGCGCGCTTGCGTGCGATATATGGTGGCAGAGGCATTTCGCCTGCTTGTGCGATGGCCTCGTCGAGTGCCGTGCCGCTGGTGGAAAAGCGAAAGAGGATTTCGCCCCCCTCGCCTCGCTCTTCCACCTTGGCGGTGAGACCATGTGCAAAATTGACCTGCTCTCCCGACTTCAAGCGCTTTGCGGGACGCACAAAAGCGCGCCACATGTCGGCAGCTTCGCGTTTGTGAAGAAGCGTTTCTATTTTTGCGGTGGCTTCGCCACGTTGGCGCGTTCCGAACAGGCGCGCAGGAATGACGCGGGTATCGTTGAAGACAAGGACATCACCCTCGCGGAGGTATTCCGGCAAATCTCTTACACCGCGATCAGCTAGGGCATTGTGTTCCGGTCCGATGACCAGCATGCGCGCAGCATCGCGCGGCCGCATGGGACGCAATGCGATCAAATCTTCGGGAAGCTCGAAATCGAAATTGTCAACGCGCATGGGGATACCAGTGGAATAAGCATCGGGGGCCTAAAGGCCCCCGTGCTATCATTCCTTGACGTCGGCTGCGACCTGCATCGTCACGATGCGATCCGGGTCGCGGACGGGCTCGCCGCGCTTGAACTTGTCGACGAATTCCATACCTGAGGTGACCTTGCCCCAGACGGTGTATTGCTTGTCGAGAAAGCGAGCTTCATCGAAGACGATGAAGAACTGGCTGTCGCCGCTGTTTGGATCCTGCGCACGGGCCATGGAGCAGACGCCACGCACATGAGGCTCTGCGGAGAATTCCTGCGCGAGTTTTTTGCCCGATCCGCCTGTGCCTGTGCCCGTCGGGTCGCCACCTTGGGCCATGAAGCCATCGATGACGCGGTGAAAGACCACACCATTGTAAAAACCTTCACGCGCCAGTTCCTTGATGCGCGCGACGTGGTTTGGCGCAAGGTCGGGCCGAAGCTCGATGATCACGCGGCCTTGCGTTGTATCCAGATAGAGCGTGTTTTCAAGATCGCTCATTTTTTCCTCACTTTGCCTTGTCAGCGTCGGCGGCCACCTGAACCCTGATCATCTTGTCAGGATGGGTCGGCGGTTCGCCTTTCGCGATGTTGTCTACGTATTGCATGCCCTTAACGACGCGGCCAAACAGGGTGTATTGACCATCCAGAAAGTCGGAATCGGCAGTGCAGATGAAAAACTGGCTATTGGCGCTGTCGGGATCGCTTGCGCGGGCCATGCCGACGGCGCCACGCCAGAATGTCTCGTCGTTAAATTCGGCTTTCAGATCGGGCAGGCTTGAGCCGCCGGTGCCCGTGCCGGTTGGGTCGCCGGTTTGTGCCATGAAACCGTCGATGACGCGATGGAAAACAATGCCATCGTAGAAACCGGAACGTGCCAGCTTCTTGATACGCTCGACCGTCATAGGCGCGACTTTGGGCAGAAGTTCGATGACGACGCGGCCATCCTTCAGTTCGACATAAAGCGTGTTTTCCGGATCGAGCGCGAAAGCGGATCGCGTCATGCCGACAAGGGCGAGAGCGATGAAGGCAACATGGAGCAGACGGCGCATCGCATTTTTCCTTTTTACTGAGCTGAAATGACGGGATCAGGCCTTGCGCCTGTTTTGGCGGGCGATGGCGCTGAAAATCTTTTTCTCGATGCGTTTTGGCACGAAGCGTGAGATATCGCCACCCATGCCTGCAATCTGGCGGACGAGCGTAGATGAAATAAACTGTGTTTCCGGCGAGGCTGAGAGAAAAATCGTCTCGACGCTTGGCTTCATGATGCGGTTCATGCCAACCATCTGCGTCTCATATTCGAAATCGACAGCGCCGCGCAGGCCGCGAATAATCACGTTGGCGCCATGATCTTCGGCGGCATCCACGACCAGCCCCGAAAAGGATATGGTGGAAATACTTGCCCCGAGTTTTTTTGCCAACGGGTTGATCTCCGCCTCGATTAGGGCCGCACGCTCATCGAACGAGAGCAAGGGCGCCTTGCTTGCGTTGATGCCCATGGCGATGACCAGGTGATCGACCAGCGTCAGGGCGCGCTGGATGATATCGATATGACCATTGGTGATCGGATCGAATGTGCCGGGATAAATGCCGATGCGCACCTTTCCAGATCGCTTGGCTCTTGTCGGCTTGGTGCTTGGGGGCATGACAGATCTGTCCTTCAGGCTCAGGCTTCGGTTGAGCCGTCTGAGGTTTCGTCGACATCGTTCTCCGATGACTCATCAATGCATTCAACGGATACAACATGCTCATCGGCCATTGTGCGGAAAATGGTGACGCCCTGTGTCGCACGTCCAGCTACTCGCACATCGTCCACCGGACAACGAATGAGTTGGCCAGCGTCGGTTACCAGCATGATCTGGTCCTGATCTTCAACCGGAAATGATGCTATAAGCTTGCCATTGCGTGACGTGACCGTCATCGCAATGATTCCTTTGCCGCCGCGTCCCGAGGTGCGGTAGTCGTAGGACGACGAGCGTTTGCCAAAGCCTTTTTCGCTGATCGTCAGAACGAACTGCTCACGCGCGCCGAGTTCTGTATAGCGGTCCGGCGTGAGGGCCAGGTCTTCATTACCTTCATCTTCGGCTTCATCGGGCTCGACGGTTTCGACTTCCGGCTCTTCGCCCTCGCCGGTCACGGCGCGGCGCATGGCGTTTGCCTGTTTCATGTAGGCGCGCGCTTCGGCCGGCTCTACATCGACATGGCGCAATATGCTCATTGCGATGATCTGATCGTCATCATCGAGGCGGATGCCTCGCACACCGGTGGAACTCCGTCCGGAAAAGACTCGAACCTGTGTGACGGGGAAGCGCACGCAGCGGCCATTGGCGGCGGTCAGCATGATGTCGTCATCTTCCGTACAGGTCTGTACGCCGACAATAGAATCGTCGGCGTCGTCGCCTTCAAACTTCATGGCGATCTTGCCGTTACGGTTGATCTGCACGAAGTCGGACAGTTTGTTGCGTCGGACATTGCCCTTGCGCGTGGCGAAGACGACATGCTGGTTGTCCCAGCTTTCCTCATCCTCCGGCAGTGGCATGATAGTGGTGATCGTTTCGCTCTGTTCGAGCGGCAGAATATTGATCATCGCCTTGCCGCGTGCCTGCGGCGTGGAGGCAGGCAAGCGCCAGACCTTGAGCTTGTAGACCATGCCGGTCGATGAGAAGAACAGGATCGGCGTATGGGTGTTGGCCACGAACAGCCGCGTGACGAAATCTTCATCCTTCGTCGCCATACCCGCTCGACCGCGACCGCCGCGTCGCTGCGCGCGATAGGTCGAAAGCGGCACGCGCTTGATGTAGCCTTGGTGGCTTACCGTCACGACCATGTCTTCGCGCTGGATCAGGTCCTCGTCTTCGAAATCATCCTCAATGTCGGTGATTTCGGTACGGCGTGGCGTGGCGAATTCGTTGCGGATATTCGTCAGTTCTTCACGAATGATGTTGAGAACACGTTCTCGGCTTCGCAAAATATCGAGATAGTCGGCGATCTTTTCGCCCAGTGCCGTCAGTTCGTCGCCGATTTCATCGCGGCCCAAGGCCGTCAGGCGTTGCAGGCGCAGATCTAGAATAGCGCGGGCCTGCGTTTCCGACAGGCGATAGGTTCCGTCATCGGACAGCTTGTGACGTGGGTCGGCGATCAGCACGATTAGCGGCTCGATATCGCGAGCGGGCCAATCGCGCGCCATCAGGCGTTCGCGGGCAGTCGAAGGGTCGGGCGCCGTTCTGATGAGGCGGATCACTTCGTCTATATTGGCGACAGCAATGGCGAGGCCCACCAAAACATGGGCACGGTCGCGCGCTTTCGCCAGTTCGAACTTAGTCCGGCGCGTCACCACTTCTTCCCGGAAGTGGGTAAAGGCAGCAACAAGCTGTTTGAGGTTCATCAGTTCCGGCTTGCCGCGATCGAGCGCCATCATGTTGGCGCTGAACGATGACTGCAACGGCGAGAAACGATAGAGTTGATTGAGAACGACATCTGGCACTGCGTCGCGCTTCAATTCGATCACCACACGCATACCGTCGCGGTCGGATTCGTCGCGCAGATCAGAGATACCCTCGATGCGTTTTTCCCGAACGAGATCGGCAATGCGCTCGATCATTGTCGTCTTGTTTACCTGATAGGGAATTTCGCTGATGATAAGCGATAGCCTGTCTCGCTTGCCTTCTTCGATCGCCACGCGCCCGCGAACAACCACCGAGCCACGACCTGTGTGATAGGCTGAACGCGCGCCGGACCGACCGAGCATGATGCCGCCTGTCGGGAAATCCGGTGCGGGCACGATGTCGACCAGATCGTCAATTGAGATGTCAGGATTGTCGATCAGCGCCAAACACGCATCGATCACTTCGCCAAGATTATGCGGCGGCACATTGGTCGCCATGCCGACGGCGATGCCTGCGGCGCCATTGACCAGCAGGTTCGGGAATTCCGCTGGAAGTACGACGGGCTCTGTTTCCGAGCCATCGTAGTTGTCCTGAAAATCAACCGTATCCTTGTCGATGTCATTGACGAGCGCATGGGCAGACTTCGCCATGCGCACTTCCGTGTAACGCATGGCGGCGGCGTTATCGCCATCGACCGAGCCGAAGTTGCCCTGTCCGTCCACCAGCGGAAGACGCATGGAGAAGCTCTGCGTCATGCGCACAAGGGCGTCATAGATCGATTGGTCGCCGTGCGGGTGGTACTTACCGATCACATCACCGACGACACGCGCCGACTTGCGGTATGGTTTGTTGAAGTCGTAGCCGTTCTCATTCATCGAAAAGAGAATGCGGCGATGCACAGGTTTCAGGCCGTCGCGCGCGTCCGGTAACGCACGGCTCATGATGACGCTCATGGCGTAGTCGAGATACGACCGACGCATTTCGTCTTCAATAGTGATCTGGGAAACGTCTTTTTCCGGTGGCAGTCCGGAGGCGCCCGGAGGCGTCACAGGCGGAGTTCCCGCGCCCATACCATCTCCATTGCCCGGGGTCGGCTCTTCGCCCGGAATGTCGTTATCTGATGTGTCGGACAAGTGTTCTTCTGACGTTTGAGGGCGTTCACAGCAGAGCTTGCGGAGAGCCCGTTCGGACCGGAAATATGGAAATCTGACTTGCGCCGAATCCCCTGATTTTTACTTGTGCCAGACTATCAGGTCCGATTAGGCGCAGCAACTTGAAACGCCGCAATCCGACATGTCTAACTTATTGATTTTGTTTGTATAAATAGAGGCCGGACTTGCCATCATTTTAGCCGAGCGGGAGTCGCGAGAAATTGATGCGACTCCCCCAATAGACCTGCCGCTAGAAGGGGATTTCGTCGTCGAGGTCGGCGGCGAAATTGGCCTTGCCGCCGCCTGAACTGCGACTGCTGCTGCCGTAATCGTCGTCGCCATAGTCGCCGCCACCAGATGACGCACCGGCACCGCCGCCACGACTATCGAGCATCTGGAGTGTCGAATTGAAGCCCTGAAGGACGATTTCGGTGGAGTATTTCTCGACACCGGCCTGATCGGTCCATTTACGGGTCTGCAAGGCGCCTTCAATGTAGAGCTTCGCGCCCTTCTTGACGTATTGCTCGATGACCTTGCAGAGGCCTTCATTGAAGACAACGACGCGGTGCCACTCGGTCTTTTCCTTACGCTCGCCCGTGTTCTTGTCGCGCCAGCTATCGGAGGTTGCGATGCGCAGATTGGCGATCGGGCGACCGTCCTGTGTGCGGCGGATTTCCGGATCGGCTCCGACATTTCCCACCAGGATCACTTTGTTGACGCTGCCAGCCATATTCAATTCCCTTCGCCGCGATAATGATTTAGCGGACCTTAAACCCAAGCCCGTCGGTTCGGAAGTCCGTCAGTCCGGAAGTTGCAAGCTGCCATCAGCTTCGAGGTTGAAGCCCGGATTGAATGCCACTTCCCAGATATGCCCATCGAGGTCGGCAAAATAGCCGCTATAGCCACCCCAGAAGACCCTTTGTGCCGGTTTCAGGATACGGGCGCCAGCCCGAGATGCTTCATTCAGCAATTGATCCACAGCTTCTTCGCTTCGCATGTTTTGTGCGAGCGTGACCCCTGAAAATCCGCTCGGACTGTCGACGAGATTGGCATCTTTCGCGAGTGCCGTCCGGCCATAAAGGCCCAATGCGATAGAGCCGAGCTGAAAGAACACGACATCGTTCTGGCTGGCGCTGGAAGCTTTCCAACCCAATGTTTCATAAAATCGCCGGGCGCGTGCCTCGTCGGCGACGCCAAGGGTGACCAAGCTGACCCGTGGTTCCATCGGGGACCCTCACAATCTACGTTCTTCTTATGTTCTCACAGCATGCGACTCGGTGCAATATGCGACCCGAAATCTGGCTTGATGGGCCAAGCGTATAGTTGAAGTGCCCCCCCGACACTGACTACATGACGTCTGCCCGGTTTGGCGTAGATTGCTCGTCCTGGTATCC
>JBAQNC010000274.1:0-6081 GCA_049303435.1 Parvibaculum sp.
AAACCTGCCAGCCCTTTTTGATGAACCGTATCAAGGCGCTGCCGAACCTGAAAGCCATGCTGGCGCTGGGCCGCATAGCCCATGACAGCGTGCTCAACATATTCGGCCTGCGTAAGGCGGTCTATCCGTTCGGGCATCAGGCCACCCATGACATCGTACCGGGCCTCAGGCTTTTCGACAGCTATCATTGTTCGCGCTACAACACGAACACGGGACGATTGACACCTGAGATGTTCCGGGCGGTATTTTTGGATATTCAGCGCTACCTGGCAGCGCAAGCCTAACGATCAACTATATCGCTGTTCCGTCCACGGATCGGCATCATTATGATAGCCGCGCTCTTCCCAGAACCCCGGCTTGTCGACCGGTGAAAATTCAATCCGCCTGATCCATTTTGCGCTCTTCCAGAAATACCATTGGGGCACGATGGCGCGCACCGCCCCCCCATGTTCGCGTGTCAGCTGCTCGCCTTCCCAGCTATGCGCCAGAAGCACATCTGGCTCATTGAAGACATCGAGCTTGATATTCGTCGTATAGCCGTCATAGGAATGGAAGATGACATAGGCCGCGTCAGCGGTCGGCTTCACCAGATCGATGATCGTCTGCGAAGCGACACCCGACCAGTGATTGTCATAACGGCTCCATGTCGTCACGCAATGAATGTCGCTGACATAGTCGACCTGCGGAAGCGCCATGAAGTCATCAAAGGCAAGCGTCACCGTATTCTCGACGGCACCTTCTATGCGCAGCCGCCAGTTCGCCAATGAAACATCCGGTTGAGCGCCGAGATCGAGTACCGGCCATTTCTCGACAAGGTGCTGGCCCGGCGGCAAGCGATTTTCATGCGCCTGATCGACCTGCCCCGTCAGATGCCTGCCGGACGCCGCCGTCTTTTTCTTGGAGGCAATGAGCTTGTCCTTGATCTTGCCGATCAATCCGGGTGTGTCATCTTCACTCATACCCTTAGCTCCAAAAGATAATCAGCCCCGATGGCAGTCAACCCTTGTCACGCATGAGACGCGCCTTGTCGCGCTGCCAGTCGCGCTGCTTTTCGGTCTCGCGCTTGTCGGCCACCTTCTTGCCCTGCGCCAATGCGATTTCGACCTTAACGCGTCCCTTGTCGTTGAAATACATTTTCAACGGCACGATCGTCATGCCCTGACGCTGGACAGCCTGAAGCAGCTTGTCAATCTGACGGCGGTGAAGCAGCAACTTTCGCGGTCGCCGGGTCTCGTGATTGAACTGATGAGCCTGCATATAGACGGGAATATAGGCGCCGACGAGCATGATCTCGCCGCTCTTGGTCGCCTGAGCATGAGCCTCGTTGAGACTACCTCCGCCCATACGCAGGGACTTTACCTCGCTGCCGAATAGCTCGATGCCTGCCTCAAAAATTTCGCCAATGGAATAGTGAAAGCGCGCCTTCCGATTGTCTGCAATCAGTTTGCGTCCTTCACCGAGCTTTTTCTTGGCGCCACCACTTTTGGAAGACATGACCTCTCAACCAGACTTTCGTTCAGTTGAGCAAACCGGCATGCCGCATCGCGTCACGCACACGAAGCTGGGTGGCCTCGGTGACAGACATAAGCGGCAGACGCAGTTCGTCACGGCAAAGTCCCAAAAGACTTGCCGCATATTTCACAGGAGCCGGGTTGGGCTCGACAAACAGAGCGTGATGAAGTGGCATCAGGCGATCCTGAATTTCGAGCGCGCGCTTGAAATCGGCATTAAGCGTCGCGGTCTGGAACTCCGCGCAAAGCTTCGGCGCGACATTGGCGGTCACCGAAATACTGCCGACGCCGCCATGAGCATTGAAGCCAAGCGAAGTCGCATCTTCACCGGAAAGCTGGATGAAATCGGGACCGATCAGATGACGCTGCAAGCTGGTGCGCGCGAGATTGGAGGTCGCATCCTTGACGCCCACGACATTCTTCAACTGGGCGATCCGCACCATGGTCTCGACGCTGATGTCGACAATCGTCCGACCCGGAATATTGTAGAGGAAGATCGGGATATCGACAGCGTCGCTGATCGCCTTGAAATGTTGATACTGACCTTCCTGCGTCGGCTTGTTGTAATAGCCCGTCACGCTCAGAACGGCATCCGCGCCCGCTTCCTTGGCGAATTTGGTCAGCGCAATGGCTTCAAGCGTATTGTTTGAGCCTGCACCCGCCATCACAGGCACGCGCTTGTTCGTTACCTCAACGCAGATTTCGATGACGCGGCGATGCTCTTCATGGCTGAGCGTCGGCGACTCGCCCGTGGTCCCGCATGGCACCAGCCCGTGCGACCCTTCGGCAATCTGCCATTCAACCAGTTTGGCGAACGCCTCCTCATCCACCTTACCGTCCTTGAAAGGGGTGATGAGAGCGACGAACGAACCCTTAAACATGATTTAAGCTCCAAAAGCCCGCGAACACTAGCGCGGCGGCGCGAAAGGTAACCATAAGCCGGACAGGCGGCAAGAAAACTGCCTTACCACACTTCGTCAAATGAGATTGATGCGCTTGTTACCACGTTAACCGGTTCAATCCATGATAATTTGACATTGAAGGACGCTCCCTCACAAGCCATGCAAGAAGCCGCCTTATTTAGTATAGTCTGACCGAACATTGCCTTACCGCAGCCGGACGCCTCCGGCGACATTAATTTGGGATGGATCACTCCAATTGCCGGAACGATCAATCGTCTTGCCGACTGGGATACCGATGGCCCGTTTGGCTCTCAAGACCGTGCTTGCCATAAGCCTCGCCCTGAGCCTGACCTTCTCGGCTGCAGGCCGTTCTGAGGCGCAGACAGCCCCCCTGCCGCAAGCCTCGCCGCGCGACCGCGGGGGGCGGCACTCAGAATCAGCAAACATCATCTCCAAATCGCTCTCCCAGGCCGATCTCAAGGGCCTTGTCGACGCGCTGGCTGAAGCCGACCGCAAAAACTGGCCCGAAGCCATGCGCCACACTGCAAGGATCACCGACGAGGCGGCTGCGAAA
Organism: Parvibaculum sp.; assembly: GCA_049303435.1. Classification (GTDB taxonomy): domain Bacteria; phylum Pseudomonadota; class Alphaproteobacteria; order Parvibaculales; family Parvibaculaceae; genus Parvibaculum. The sequence continues at coordinate 2,988 of JBAQNC010000274.1, forward strand.
TTTGTCCTCTGGTATCGCCTGGTCACCAAGGACTCTGGGGCGACGTTGGCCGAAATCGTGGCGTTCAAGGGGCAAAACCCCAATTGGCCGCGTATGAGCCTGCTTTCGCTCAGGGCGGAGGAAGCCCTGCTCTCCTACCCGATGAGCAATGCGGACATCATCAACTGGTTCAATAACAATCCACCCCAGACCGGCGAAGGCCGCATCCGATATGGCAAGGCCCTGATGGCATCCAGCAAGGCCGTTGAAGGCAAAAACTGGATCCGGCTCGCCTGGGCGGAAAATGACTTCACCAGAACCCGCCAGCAGGAAATTCTCGCCAATTATGGAAATCTCATCGACGCAGCAGCAAACCGGGCACGTCTCGACCGGCTTCTGTGGGATCGGCGGACATCCGACGCCCGCGCCACCGCCGCATTGATCGGCGAGAACGCCAAGGCGCTCGCCGATGCCCGAATCCACTTGATGTCCCGGTCGCGCAATGCACCCGATGCCGTAGCGCGCGTCCAGGGCGCATTACGCAATGACAACGGTCTTCTGTTCGATCGCATTCGCTATGAACGCAAGACTGGCAATGATGACGCCACCGTCCCTTTGATCCTGACCGCCCCGGCGCAAACCCATCAAATGGTCGATCCGGACGCCTGGTGGATCGAACGCAAGATCGCCGCCCGCGTCGCTCTGGCAAATAGCCAATACAAGGAAGCCTATGCGATCGTATCAAAGCACGGGCTGAAATCCGGCAGCGACTTTGCGGATGCCGAGTTCCTGTCCGGTTGGGTCGCCCTTCAGTATCTGAACAATCCGGGTCAGGCGCTTACCCATTTCCTCAATCTCAAAAATGCGGTTTCGACCCCCATCAGCACGGCCCGCGCCGACTATTGGGCGGGCCGCGCCGCATCCGCCAAAGGCGACAAGAAGACAGCCGAGCTTTACTACCGGCTGGCGTCAAACAACCCGACAACCTTCTATGGTCAGTTAGGCGCCGGCGCCCTGGCGCATCTCACAGGCACTGTCGCTCACCTTCGTCTGCCCAGCGATCCCAAACCAACAAAGGCCCAGATTGCGGCTTTCAAGAAGCTCGAACTCATCCATGTCGCGCACATCCTGCACGACCTTCATAGAGATGATCAGGCCTGGAGTTTCATGCTGCACCTTGCGGACACGTTGAAGGAGCCGCAACAACTCGTTCAACTCTCCGATCTAGCAATATCGTTCGACGACAGAAAACTGTCTCTACGCATCGCAAAGACAGCGTCGCAACGAAACATCATCTTGCCGCAACGAGCCTACCCCGTAAGTTCCATGCCACGATTCACGCCAAAGGGCCCCTCGGTGGAGAAGGCGCTTATTTTTGGACTGTCGAGACAGGAAAGCGAATTCGACCCTGCCGCCAAAAGTCCTGTAGGCGCACGCGGGCTCATGCAGCTAATGCCGACAACCGCGAAAGTCGTCGCGCGCCAGATCGACGTGCCCTACTCCCACAACCGGCTGACCAGTGATCCGGCCTATAACGCCATGCTCGGCACCGCCCATCTTGGCGACCTGATCGAAGGCTTCGACGGGTCCTACATCATGAGCGTCGCAGCTTATAACGCTGGCAAAAGTCGCGTCGACCGCTGGGAAGACGATTACGGCGATCCGCGTTCACCGACCGTCGATCCAATCGACTGGATCGAAAGCATTCCATTTTCCGAAACGCGAAACTATGTTCAACGCGTGATGGAAAATCTCGAAATCTATCGAACACGCCTCAGTGGGCAGGCGCAAAAGGTCCGCATCTCCGACGACATTCGCCGCAGTAGCACCATTCCGCCAGCAAAACCGGTCCCGGCTGAACTAACGACACCGGCGCCAGCAGCAATGGAAGTGACTCCTTCGCCGAACGCGGTGGCAGGCACACCGCTCTCACCCAAGAAACGTGATTTTGCCAAGCCATGACGACAAAGCCTAAAACGCCAAGAGGTCGCAAGGCTGGATCTTCGCGCACCTTCACGCCTGGGCCCCCGCGCGACATCTTTTATACCTCGCAGGACGGCCTCAAACTTTTCGCGCGCGATTATGGCCCACGTCATTCGACGGCAATCCCCATCATTTGCCTGCCGGGCCTTACTCGCAACTCGAAGGACTATGAGATTCTGGCGACATATCTGTCGAAGGACCGGCGTGTCCTATGTCCCGACCTGCGTGGCCGTGGCCACTCGCAATATTGCGACAACTGGACCGACTACACGCCGCAAGCCGAAATGCTCGATATATTCGACCTGATGGCCGCCGTCGGAATCCAACGGGCGATTTTCGTTGGTACGTCGCGCGGTGGCATCATCACAATGCTGATAGCCGCACACCGCCCCAACGCCATCCTTGGCGCCATCCTCAATGACATCGGTCCTGAAATCAACTTTGTCGGCCTCAAGCGCATCGCCAGCTATGCCTGCGTGATGGAAGCGCCAAGCACCTGGACGGAAGCCGCCTTCAAACTCCGCATGATGAACGAGCGCGAGTTCCCGACGCTCTCAGGCGATGACTGGTACGCGCAAGCACGCCGCACATTTGCCGAAAAAGCCGGAGCCCCCGTAATCGACTATGACACCAAGATAGGTATCGGGCTTCGCAAGGGTCTTGATGCCGCCAATGGCGTTCTACCGGACATGTGGGCCCAGTTCAAATCCCTGAAGCACGTGCCCGTTCTCGTTCTTCGCGGCGAAAACTCCGACATTCTTGCCGCCGAAACAAGCGAGAAAATGGAACGCGAGCACCCAAAGTTCAAGAGCGTCACGGTCAAAGACCGTGGGCATGTTCCCTTCCTCGACGAACCGGAAGCTCTTGAGGCCATCGACACCTATCTCGCACAATTCTAGACATGCCGAATACGCAACATTCTGGTTGCGCCCAGCTGAAACTCGAAATCGACCGGTTCCGTCCCGACGTCAAAGCCGTCGCCCGCTAGCGCATGCATGACGTCAGGCAGGTGACTGGAAGGACGGCCGTCAAGATTAACCAACGGAAAAACGCGCACTTCGTCGGCGACGCGCAGCGCCTCACGCAATGCACGAATATGAAAATCGCTATCCAGCTGATCGCCATAGAGAAA
>JBAQNC010000275.1:0-29130 GCA_049303435.1 Parvibaculum sp.
GGGCCGGGGCATGGCGCTCTATCTGGGCCTGACACAATTGGCCGCCACCTTCGGCAGCCTTGTCGTCTCGCTCGGATTTTGCTTCGACGGACGCTATCGCGATTTCCCGCTCGCAGCTTTCGCATTGCCTGCCCTGAGCTTCGCGCTCCTTTCCTTCAACCGCGGCGACCAGAAACGCGCCTATCCCAACCGGCGCGAAGAAATCATGTTCTCGATGCTGTTTATCGTCAGCGCCGCGATCATCGCTTTCAATGAAGGACCGCTGAACAAGGAAGCCCTGATGTGGTGCGGTATCAATCTCATCTTCGTGCTGCCCTGGACGGGGCAGATCAAGGCGGCGATAAAAAGCCTGACTACGAAGCCCGAGGCAGTCGCAAGCACGTAAGCACGAGCCCGACGGCGGCCAGATCGGCATTGTAGAGAACGAGCCCCATGAGGCTCATGACGAAGCCGGGCCAGATCGCCCATCGCCAGCCAAAGGCAAGACCCAGTGCGCCGCCTGCAAGCCCGCACCAGCCCCAGACTTTCCAGATATGCATCATGAGCAAAGTCTGACGCGGCGCGCACCACCAGGGCGCCGTCGCATCGGAACAGGCGATGCCGATATCGTGGGGTTCGATCACGAAATGGCGCAGGCCAAGCGCCAACCCGAGCGCCGCCGCACCGACACAAGCCCAGAAAGCCATACGCGCCAGGGACCAGCCCGGCAGGGCGTCAGCCCCGCCCTGAGGCGAGGCGCCGGTGGAACTGGTCACTTCGGAAGGACAGATGGACAAGAAAAACTCTCCTGCAAACACACGTGAGCGTTCAACCGGCGGCTTGCCATCGGGCATGTCCGGCGCGGGAGCCTATAGCAGTTTGTGAGACCAAGAAGAAGCTATTCGATCATGCCGAGGGCATGGAGATAAAGCTCGAGGATCGCTTCCTGTTCCTGACGCTCCGCCTTGTCCTGCTTGCGGATGCGGATGACCTGACGCAGCGTCTTGGTATCGAAGCCGTTGCCCTTGGCTTCGGCAAAGACTTCCTTGATATCGGCAGCGGTCGCCGCCTTTTCTTCTTCAAGGCGTTCGATGCGCTCGATGATCGAACGCAACTGGTCGTGTGCGACGCCGCCATTGTTCATAGGGGTATTGCCGTCCGCCATGAGCGTCGCTCCATTCATTCAACAGATATGCAAGGTCGCAGACACTACCACGCACCCGCCGCGCGGCAATATCACGAGCGCATAAACCTGTGGATATTACGCAAGGGGCACAAGAAGCCCTTTATCCATTAGGCTTTAAGCATGCGTCTTTTTTTGCGCCGCTTCAAAGGCCGCAAGCTGTTCCGCCGTCGCCTCGGGTTGATACTTCGCTTTCCACTCGGCAAATGGCATTCCATAAATCGAGGCGCGCGCCTCATCCTTGCTCATCTCGACGCCTTTTTCCGCGCCGGCTTCGCGCAGCCAGTCAGCCAGACAATTGCGGCAAAAGCCCGCCTGGATCATCAGATCGATATTCTGGACGTCGGTGCGGTTGCGCAAATGCGCAACAAGATGTCGAAAGGCGGCGGCTTCGAGTTCGGTTTGCGTCTGGGCGTCCATCGTCAAAATCCCCAATCGGTTCAATCGGTACGCGAGCCAAAGTATTTTATCTCACGCATATGGGGCTGATTTGCGGCCTCGGCAACCATCGCAGCGAGACGCGCGGCCCATTCGGCCTGACCTTCAGGCGAGGCAATCAAATCCTGCCGGATCTCGATCAGCACATGAGGCAAGCCATTGCGGGTGCCATGACGATAGAGGCAATCGCCCACAAGCTCGCCCCTGTAAGGCTCATTGTCGCCAACGATGAGGCCCGGCACGGCGCGCAACCGCTCGATCAGAAATCCGGACAGCCGATCATCAAGGTCCCAGAGAATGCCAGTATGCCAGGGACGCGCCACACCCCGCCAGACAGGCGTGAAACTGTGGATCGAGAGAATGATCGGCACCGAGCCCGCCGCCTGCGCGCGATCGAGCGCGGCGGCAACGGCGGCATGATAGGGCTCGTAGAAGTCGGTCAGCCGATGCAGGAACTCATGTCGATCCTGAAAGGCGTCGACATCGCGATTGGCCGGGATGATCGCGCCATCGGACAATTTCATCACCAGCGTCGGATCATCCGCGCCGCGATTGAGATCGATGAGGAGACGAGAATAACGCGCCAGAACAGCGGGGCAGTTCAAGGCATCGCTCAAGTGTCGCGCGACTTCCGCCGCGCCAATATCATAGGCGATATGACGTGAAAAGGCGGAAGCCTCCAGACCGAGAGAACCATAACCCTGCGGAAGCGCGTTGGAGGCATGATCGCAGATCACAAGAAAGCCGGGATCGCGCCCGGCTTCGATATCGGCATTATGTATTTCGAACGGCAAGGAGATGCCTATGGATGACTTGTTTCAATAGCGGCACTATACCCAAATGATGACCGCGACGCACCCGGACAGCCACACTTTACTGAGAGCCCTTTATGACGAGGCCGTGCGCGCGGCCCTGCCCTCTGCAATCCTGCCAGCACACCTGCCGCCGCCGCCGAAAGGCCGCTTCGTGGTTTTCGCCATCGGCAAGGCAGCCGCATCGATGGCGGCGGCAACCGAAGCGCATTACGCCGACCGCAAACTCGAAGGCATCGCGCTGACGCGTTATGGGCATGGCGTTCAAACTCGCAGCATCGAGGTGATCGAGGCAGGGCACCCAGTCCCGGACGCCAATGGCGTTCACGCCAGCACCCGCATCATGGAAATGGCGGAAAGCCTCACCGCCGATGATTTCGCACTGGTGCTGATCTCCGGCGGCGGCTCGGCGCTCGCCACCCTGCCAATCAATGGCGCGACGCTTGAAGACAAACAGGCGCTGACGAAGGCCCTCCTCAACTCGGGCGCACCCATTCACGACATCAACACGGTGCGCAAACACTTTTCGCGCATCAAGGGCGGGCGATTGGCCGCCGCCATCGCGCCCGCACACTCATTGACATTGGCAATCTCGGATGTCGCGGGCGACGACCCGGCTGTCATCGCTTCAGGTCCCACGGTCCCCGATCCTTCGACGAAGGAGGAAGCGCTCGCGATTCTCACACGCTGGAAGATCGACACACCGCCCGCTCTCCTTGCCGCGCTCAGAGCTGCGCCGGAAAGCCCAAAAGCGGGGGACAAGGTTTTTTCCGGGGCGCGCTATGAGTTGATCGCCAGCGGCGCTGGCTCGCTTGAGGCTGCCGCAAAGCTTGCCGCCAGCAAGGGGTATGAGATCGTCAATCTCGGTGACGGACTGGAAGGCGAAGCACGCGAACTGGCTCGCGCCCATGCCGGACTGGCGCTTGTCGCTGGAGCGGATGGGCGTAGATGCGCCATCATCTCGGGCGGGGAGGCTTGGGTAACATTTGAGCGTAAAACCTCTGGCCGTGGCGGGCCGAGCCAGGAATATGCCCTGGCGCTCGCCATCGAGCTTCGAGGCGCGGCAGGCATTTCGGCATTGGCGGGCGACACGGACGGGATCGATGGTGGCGCGGGCGCAGCCGACGATCCGGCAGGCGCGATGATTTTTCCCGACACGCTGCGACGCGCCGCAGGTCTTGGCCTCGACGCGCAAAAGGCGCTCGACGATCACAATTCCGGCGGATTTTTCGGCATGATCGGCGACCTGGTGAAAACCGGCCCCAGCTTTACGAATGTAAACGACTTCCGTGTCATACTGATCGAACAAGGCACTGCCACAAAGGCACGATGAACCAACCGAAAACTCAGGAGCGCGCCCTTTGATACGCCGCCGTAACGTCAAGATCATCGCCACCCTCGGACCTGCATCCAGTTCGCCGGAAATGATTCGCGCCCTGTTCGATGCTGGCGCCGACGTCTTTCGCCTCAACATGAGCCACCTGAACCATGAGAATCTGAAAAAACTGCATGGGCTCATCCGCGCGGTTGAAAAGGAAGTCGATCGTCCGATTTCCATTCTGGCCGATATGCAGGGACCCAAATTGCGCGTCGGCGAAATCGAAACCGGCTCGGTGGAATTGGAAACCGGCCAGAAATTCCGCCTCGATCTCGACAAGGCCAAAGGAACGGCGGCGCGCGCACCGCTGCCCCATCCTGAAATCTTTGCCGCCGTCAAGAAGGGCCAATCCCTGCTGCTGGACGACGGCAAGATCAGACTGCGCGTGACCGATTGCGGCAAGGACTTTGCCGAAACCGAAGTCATGGTTGGTGGCACGCTCTCCAATCGCAAAGGCGTCAATGTGCCCGAAGCCGTGCTGCCGGTTGGAGCGCTGACCGAAAAAGATCGACGCGATCTCGACGCCGCGCTTGAACTGGGCGTGGACTGGATCGCCCTTTCATTCATCCAGCGACCGGACGATATTGCCGAAGCACGCAAGATCGCGCGCGGACGCGCCGCCATTCTCGCCAAGATCGAAAAACCGCAGGCGCTGGTGCATCTTGACGAGATCATCGAAATGGCCGACGCCCTGATGGTCGCCCGTGGCGACCTCGGCGTGGAGCTTCCGCTGGAACAGGTGCCCGGCTGGCAGAAGCGCATCACGCGCGCCGCGCGACGCGCAGGCAAGCCCGTGGTCGTCGCAACCCAGATGCTTGAATCCATGATCGCCTCGCCCGTGCCGACCCGCGCCGAAGTCTCCGACGTCGCGACCGCCGTTTTCGAGGGCGCCGACGCCATCATGCTGTCGGCGGAATCGGCCGCAGGCGAATATCCGGTCGAGGCCGTTCGCACCATGAACAAGATCGCCGTTGAAGTAGAGAACGACCAGACCTATCCCGGCATTATCTATGCGCAAAACAACAAGCCGGAAGCAACGGGCGCCGACGCCATCAGCGCGGCGGCCCATACGGTCGCAGACACGCTGAATGCGGCTGCCATCGTCTGCTGGACCAATTCAGGCTCGACGGGACTGCGCGCCGCACGCGAACGGCCAATGGTTCCCATCCTTGCCTTGACGCCAGTGCTCGCGACGGCGCGACGCCTCTCTCTGGTCTGGGGCCTTCATTGTGTGCTGACCGAAGACGCCAAAGACCTCGACGATATGGCCGAGCGCGCCTGCGGCATCGCCTTTCGCGAAGGCTATGCCCAGCCCGGCCAGCGCATCGTGGTCACCGCAGGCGTTCCGCTCGGCACGCCGGGCGCAACCAACATGCTGCGCGTCGCCTATGTCGGACGCATGGGAAACTCCGCAGACTAAATCAATTACCGTCCCGTGGTTCGACGATATGCGTGCCCGCGCGAGGGGACTCGCCACGGGCAAGGCGCGACAAGGCGTCGACGACAAGGTCGGGACGCACGTAATGCGGCATATGGCCGACATTGATGAGCTTGATCATTTCCGAACCCGCAATCTCGTCATGCAGCGCATAGGAATGAAGCTTCGCCAGAACGGTCTGATCGCGATTGCCGGTGATGATGATCGTCGGCACCTTGATCTCGCGATAGCGCTTGCTCTGCGCCTTGAGCCACGAGCGCAGGTTTGAACTGTCGGCGCTGTTGTTGCGAAAATTGGCGGGCCGAAAGAGCAGCGGCAAGCCGATCCGCCTGGCATAATTTTCCGGCGCTGCATTCGGCGCGAAATTGCCGGTGACGCCGGGCCCCGCAAGCGCCTGCCCGCCGGGCACCATCAGGAGATAGAGAAAGAGCGTGCCGATGATCGGCATGGCGACGAGCTTGTGATACCAGGCCGTCTCGCCCTCCCAGACATGGGTCGCGCCCGACATGACGACGAGACCGGAAAGCTCTTGCGGGTAGGCAAGCGCATAGGCGGTCGCCACCGCCCCGCCCCACGAATGGCCAAGCAGGACCGGCTTTTTGAGCCCAAGCGCCGTGATCGCTTCATGCAGCACTTCTGCCTGCCGCGCCGGATCGGTGATGTCTGGATGACCTGGCCTTTTGCTCCAGCCATGTCCCGGACGATCAAAGGCGACGACGCGGTGATGTTCCGCCAACAGAGGCATCAGGCTTTCCGCCATATCGCCCAGATTGCCGCTGGCGCCATGCACCAACACGATGGGCGCGCCTTCGGGCTCGTCCGGGGAATATTCGAGATAGTGAATGTCGACGCCTGCCGCCTTGACAAAGCGTCCGCGCGGACGGTGAAGTAACCAGGTAAACACAAAAAAGACGAGAGAATAGATCAGTAAAATGCTCGTCAGAACCAGAAGCGCTTCGATAATGCCCATATGCGTCAGATCCCGCGGCCTTCGACATCGAGCGAAAGCGATTTCTCGGATTGCGCTGCGCCATCGAACCAGGGATTGACGGAAAGCGCGCGACGGAAGACTTCCAGCGCGCCCTTCTTGTCGCCGAGTTCCTCCAGCATGAGGGCGAGCCCGCCCATCGCCATATATTGGCGCGGCTCTATCCGCAACACATGTTCGAGATCGGCCAGCGCGCGAGAAAAATCATTCTTGAGGTAGAGCACTGTAGCCCGCTTGTGCCAGCCTTCCGCATAGCCCGGATCGAGCACCACCACTTCATTGAAATAGAAAAGCGCCCGGTCATAGTCCTTGTCATCAAAGGCGTCGAGCCCGTGCGACATCAGAAGATCGATGCTGGGACTGCCGGACTCAAGCCATACCTTCTGGATGAGACGCTGGATGGCGTTACCTTCCTCAGCCGTCCTGGACCTGGCGAGATCGGCAAACAGCGCGTCCAGCACGGCGGCCCTTGGCGGCTTGTCCTGTTCAGGCGTTGACGGCGGACGCGGCGCAATCTCGGCAAAGGCAGGCCATGCAGCCGCAAGAGAAACGGCACACAGGGCAAGCACAGCAATAAAGCGCAGACGGGAAGTCATGCGCACAAGCATAGCAGGCCCGCAGATAACGCCAAGTGACAACGCGCAAGAGAACCAGCGTCTCAGGCGTTCAGGTCCTCACGACGGCAGCCGTCAAACTCGGTGATGAAATCTGCGCCAAAAGCGAGCGAAGGTGTCTTGAACCCCGGCTGGATATCACCCGCCAGCGTACGGCGGACAATTTCGAGGCTGGTCATGGCAGTGAGCGTATAGCCTTCCGGGCAGGTGAGGCGCGACACGACACGCTCGCCAGCTGCATTGGTCGCTTCACCCATCAATACACCGTGACCTTCGCGGCGTTCCGCATCGCTCGGGCCTTCCGGCATCTGATCGACCTGCGCCTTGAGCCGACGCTGCATGAAGCCAAGGCTCGCGAACCAGCGCTTGAAACCACCCAGCGTCGCCATCTGCTCAAGCTGGGGGCTCGCTTCGAAATAGACCGTGATGTTCGGGATGCCTGTCGAATAGAAAGCCGTGGCGACGTCGCCCCAGCCCACAGCAATAGTGGAACGCGGACCTTCGCCGAAATCAAGCTCGGCGCGCGGCGGCGCTTTCAAGGCCACGATGCGCCCATCGCGGCGCACACGCGTTCCCTGCCCGATGCTTTCAACGCCGGTCTTGGCCGTGCCCCGCGACATGGCGCCGAGACCCGAAATCGACAGAACGAGATCGACCGCATCGGGCATGCGCGCTTTCATATGCGCGGCCAGACAATCGCTCGGCACGACATCGAAGCCGACACCCGGCATGACCATGATGCCGGCTTGGCGCGCTTCGTCATCACGCGCCGCGCAGGCCTCGAACACATCAATCTCGCCGGTAATGTCGAGATAATGCGTGCCGGTGCGCATACAGGCGTCGAGCATGGGCTTCGAGGTGGCGGAAAACGGCCCGGCAATATGGAGAACCACATCGACCTCGGCCAGTGCTTCGTTGAGCTTTGCCGTGTCGGTGAGATCGAAGGCGCGATAGTCAAAGCCATGCTGACCGGCCACCGATTTCAACCGGGCTTCGTTGCGAGCGGCGAGAATCGGGTTCATTCCAAGGGCCTTGGCCGTGCGCGCGACGAGCTTGCCCGTATAGCCGGTGGCCCCATAGATCAGGAATTTGTCGGTCATTGCCGCACCTCTTTACGTCACGGGGATTTTCAAACGGCGACTATAGCGCATTCCGTTCAGGGAATAAGCTTGCGTTGCAAGAGATCTTCTCTGAGAGCGTCGGCGCCCTTGAAATGATGCGTCTCAAAGCCGAGTTCGGTCGCCGCCGAGACATTGGCATGTGAGTCGTCGATAAACAGAGCACGAGCAGGCGTGAACCCGGCGCGCTCGACCAACAACTCGAAGATACGCAAATCCGGCTTGATCACGCCCTCCGCCCCTGACACCACCGTCGTTTCGAAACGCTGCAATTCGGGATATGCCTCGCGCAGATAGTCGAAGACCGGCACGGGCATATTCGTCAGGCCATGCAGCGTCACACCATTGTCGGCCAGAGCGTGGAGCAGATCGGCGGTGCCGGGCACCCGACCGGGGATCATCTCGGCATAACGGGCATGCCAAAGATCGATCAACGCGCCATGCGTGGGGTGAACTTCCTTCAGACGCGCGGCATTTTCCTCAAACGAGACACCGTAGTCATGGGCAAGATGCCACTCGTTGGTGCAAACCTCGGCGAGAAATATCTCCATCTCGGCTTCATCGGCGAAGACCTTGCGATAGAGATGGCGCGGGTCCCAACCGACCAGCACATTGCCGATATCAAAGACAACAGTGTTGATTTCCGAATCCATCAGACGCCTCCGATTATCTGAAGCCGACCAAACAAAAAGGCCGCGCCCCGGAGGGCACGACCTTGATTCTCGAAAAAGCGCAGTCCATAGGGTCCGCGCAAGGCCAACCGCCGAACCTCAGCCCTGGCGGGCCTTGAAGCGCGGGTTGGTCTTGTTGATGATGTAAACGCGGCCCTTGCGACGCACGAGACGATTGTTGCGGTGACGACCACGCAGGGATTTCAACGAGTTACGGATTTTCATAGCGAAACCTTCAAGGCCTGAAACTGAGATTGGAGGATTGCGATCGGCCAAAAAGCCCCGCCACCGGAAGACCCGGAACACCCTGATGTGGCGCGGAACCTAAGGGGCAGGTGGGGTCCTGTCAATATGCTTCTTGGCGCAATTCGGGCGATTTGCCCCCCTCGTCCACCGAACGGCCGTGACGCCTTTTCCGGAAGGAAAATTCAGGGTAGATGATGTGCAATGCAAAATTGGCGCAGGCGTCATCTTTTCGGGCCTGTCGACGAAAGTATCAGTATTATGGCATATGATGAAACCAAGGAAGTTCCCAACAACTTCCACAAGGAGCCCGCCACCCGCTTCCTGCCTGATGAGGATATTACCCATCATCGCCCGCAATGGTTCCGCGAAGCGCTGGCGACACCCTATGAAGACCGCCATGTCACGGTGGATGGGGCAAAAATCCACTATCTGCGCTGGGGCAACAATGATCCCGAGCGGCCCGGCATCCTGTTTGTGCATGGCAATGGCGCGCATGCCTTCTGGTTTGCCTTCATCGCGCCCCTGCTGATGGACCGCTACAACATCGCCTCGATGGATCTGGGCGGCATGGGCGACAGCGAATGGCGCGATAGCTACACGCGCGACACCTTCGCCCATGAAATCGGCGCCGTCGCCTTCGATGCGCAGCTTGGCCCCAGGCCCGTCATCGTCGGGCATTCCTTCGGCGGCTTCGTGACGCTCATCGCCGGCAAACATTACAGCGACCGCCTTGGCGGAATGATTCTCGCCGACTTCACCGTGCGCTCGCCCGAAACCCATCGCGAATGGTTTCTGCACAACCCGCCGCGCAAGCCAACCCGCGTCTATCCCGATTTCGAAACCGCCAAGGCCCGCTTCCGCCTCGCCCCCCTTCAGCCCTGCGCCAACGGCTATATCGTCGATTACATCGGCGGCTTGAGCCTTCGCGAAGTGAAGATCGGCGACAATCCCGGACGCCGTCCATCGACCGAGGCCGGCTGGACATGGAAGTTCGACGCGGAAATCTTCAACGGCCTGGAGATGGGTTCCGACCATCCCGACATCTACAAGAACCTTGCCTGCCCCAAGGCCACGATCTTCGGTCTGGAAAGCAAGGACTACGAACCTGCGTCCATCGAATATTTGCGCGAACTCGCGCCGGAGAGTCCCGTTTTCACCGTGCCGGGAGCACAACATCATATTATGCTTGATCAGCCGCATGCCTTTGCAACAGCGGTCGCCTCACTGATGGCGCAATGGGAGGCCGACGGGTCTCTGACGAAAAACCGGATAGGAAACTGAAGTAACTATGGGCGACGTCATGACACTCACGCCGACACTGTCGGTCATCGGCCTTATGATCGCCGTCATCATAGGCCTCGCCTGGGTCGAACGCCGCCCGCGCGAATTCGGCAAGCTGCGCTTCCCGACAACGCCCTTCATCTTTCTGGCGATCTTCGTGATCGTGATCATGGCCTCGCATCTGCTGGGCCTGGCAGGCGTACAACACGGACGCTGACAAGCCCTGCCGGTTACTGCAGACCGATACCTTCTTCCTCATCCTCAAAATCTTCCGCCGGCTGGGTAAGCCCCTTCATGGCCGGATGGAAAAGGGAAAAGAGAAGGATCAACGTGGCCAGAAGAGCGCCCACGACGAAAGGCGCCTGATGCATGCGGTCGTAGATATTGAAGCCGATAAATGAGTTCAGAAAGATAAATGGCGTCAGGATCATGCCGGTTGCCGAGGTGCCGCTGATGAAGCCCGCCATCGCACCCTGATCACGCCGCGAAACAGACAGCGAGCCGCCCGCCTGAAGGCCCGGGCGCAACAGACCGAAGCCGAGACCGGCCAGCGTCAACGCCGTCACCAACACACCATATGAACCGCCGATAATCAGCATCACATATGACGCAATGGTGATGACGGCCCCCCAGCGCAACAGGAACTGCACCGACAGATTGAAACGCTGGATAAGGCCGATCTGGGCAAAGAGCGCCGCCATCGCCATCGCCATCAAGCCAACGCTGACCATCTGCGTAGCGTCATCAAGCGAGAGCTTCAGCGTGTCGATGAAGTAGAAGGCGCAAAGCTGCATGATGATGGTTTGCGCAAAACTGATAATCACACTGACCACAACCCAGGGCAGCGCCAGACGGTCGTTCCATTTGAGTGTCGCGCGACGATGTTCCTGTTTAACTGAGACGCGATGGGAAGGCCGCGTCCGCTCGGGCAAATAAAACCAGATCAATCCCGCACTGATGAAACCGACGGCGGCGACGGCAAAGAACGGTGCGACGATGTGGATTTGCGCAAAGCCCGCGGCAACGCCCGGCCCGATGGCCGTGCCGATACCGAAAGCCGCGCCAAGCGAGGCGACGCCGGCGGCGCGCTCACCACGCGAGGTCCGATCCGCCACATAGGCCTGCGCGGCAGACCCGTTGCCCGAGCCAAATCCACCGAAGATCGCGCGCGAAACCATGAGCAAGGGAAAAACGATAGTCATCGACAACCAGCCCCAAAGCGCCACAAGCACAAGGCAGGCGAAGATGGTCGTTGAAATGGCGAATGCGCCAAGCCCCAGCAGCATGATGGGCTTTCGGCCCACAATATCGCTGCGCCGACCCCAGAAGGGACTGGTAACGATCCACAGGAACGCCGAGAGCGAATAGATCATTGTCGTTTCGAACTCGGACATGCCAAGGCGGCGCGCGATGGGCGGCAACACCGCATAGACAAGCGTCTGCCCCATGCCGCCAGCCAGCTGACAGAGAAACAATATCTTGAAGGCACGATCGCGCTCGACCCTGGTCGTCGTCGTCGCGCTCAGCGGCGCAGATTCCTTATCAAGGTCAAAGTCCACGTCGCCAGACAGCAGGCTTATGCCGGGCGTCGGTGTCACGGAGTCTTTGATATCTTCAGGGAGATCGTCGGGGGATTCTGGCATCGGGCCTTCACCGGCCTTTCTTTTCGGATTCGTCCACCAGATGTACGGGAAAGAGTCCAAACCGCCAATGGGTAGATATGTCGACGCGACGTTTTTAGCGACGTGCGCCGCCTCTTTTTGAAATATGGCCTCGCCCGCCTAGTCTTTCGGCAACAGAAATTTGGGGAAGAGAGAAATGGACCTGTCACTCAGCGCCAAGGACACGGCCTTCCGAGATGAAGTACGTCGTTTTCTCGATGAAAAGCTCACCGCCGAATTGCGCGCCACGGGCGAGCTTATGACCAGCGTCTATGCCGACTATGAAACCACCATGAAATGGCACAAGGCGCTCTATGAAAAAGGCTGGGTCGCGCCCGCATGGCCAAAGGAATATGGCGGCTGCGACTGGACGGTGATGCAGCATTATATCTTTGCCAGTGAGCTTTCCTCCGCCGGTGCGCCGTCGCTCTCGCCCATGAGCCTTGGTATGTGCGGACCGGTGCTCATCGGCTATGGCACGCCGGAACAGAAAGCCTATTACCTGCCACGCATGCTCGACGGTTCGGACTTCTGGTGTCAGGGCTATTCGGAGCCGGGATCGGGATCGGACCTTGCCTCATTACAGATGAGCGCTGTGGATATGGGCGATCACTTTCTCTGCAACGGCCAGAAAATCTGGACGACGCATGCCAACTACGCGAACCGGATTTTCAATCTTGTCCGCACGTCCAAAGAGGACATTCCCCAGCGCGGCATCACCTTCCTGCTGATCGACATGGACACGCCCGGCATCAAGGTCGAGCCACTCATCATGCTGTCGGGCGAGCATATCCAGAACCAGATATTCTTCACCGACGTCAAAGTCCCCAAGGAAAATGTGGTCGGCAAGGTTGGCGAAGGCTGGACGGTCGCCAAATATCTCATGCAATTCGAACGCGGCGGCCATGCCTATGCGCCCGGCCTGACGACGCGGCTGAACCGCATCCGCGCCATCGCCAAAAGCGAACTGACCGGCGACGGCACGCGCCTCATCGACAATTCCGAGTTCGCCGCAAAACTGTCCTCGGCGGCTGTCGAAATCTCGGCGCTGGAATTCACGGAACATCGCATCATGTCGGCGCTGAGCCACGGCGATGCGCCAGGCGCTGAATCCTCGCTGCTGAAAACACGCGGCACCGAGCTATCGCAACATCTGACGGAACTCGCCATCGAAGCGGTGGCCGCCTATGGCATGCCCTATCAGCCACATGCCACATGCCCCGGCGGTCCGGTGCCCGATGCGCCCAAACCCGGCAGCAATGAACCGCCCGTGGGACCCAAGTATAGCTGGCCTGTATTGTCCAAATATCTCAACGACCGCGCAGGCTCGATCTATGCCGGCACGAACGAGATCCAGCGCAACATCATGGCGAAGGCAGTTCTGGGACTTTGAGTTTCCGCCTTCAAAGGCGCAACCACCAGATCGCGACCGGCGGCAGGGCTTTCGCCCATTCGATGAGGGTTTTCGCAAATAATTGCGGGTCCTGACCGTGCATGAAATGGCCCATCTCCGGAAAAGTCTGATAGTCGATCTTCTGCCCTGCGGCAGTTACAAGCTCGCGCACGCGCGCGGCCTGCACGTCGGACAGGGCGCCCATGAGCGCGCCCGTCTTTTCATCGACGATGTGAAAATGATGGGTGAGCAGCACCGGCACCTTGACCTTCGACAGCATGCGCGCGTGATCGCAGCTCGCCGCGACCGTACCTGTCCAGAAGGCCTTTCCCCACTCCGGATCATATTCTTTCAATGTCTGCGGCGGCACGTCGCTTGGAACCATGAAACCGGCCATCCATGATGGAAGCTCCGTCGCTGCAGCGGCTGCATGCCCGCCCAGTCACCGATGCTCCACTGATCTCCAAGATATTTGCTCATCAGCGCGAACATCGGACCGATGGACTGCCGCACCGACTGGCCGCAGGAGGTATTGACCTCGGAGGCAAAGAGCGGCGGGTCTTCATAGAGACAGCCGCGCACCGTGCCGGGTTTGGCATAGGCAGAAAGCCACGCGGACAACACGCCACCGGAAGAAAGACCGCTGACGACAACTGGACGCCCGATCACAATATCGATGAACCGCACAAGATCGTTGCCCATATTGTCGAGCGTGTAACGCCCCGGCGTGCGGGTCGAGCGCCCCTGACCGCGCAGATCGACGGCAAAGACATGAAAATCGCTGGAAAGAATCTCCATCGCCTTTTCATAACCCCACCAAGACTCAGTCTGGCCCGGGATGAGAAGCAGGGCAGGCTTGTCCGCCATGTCGGCAACCGCATAGTTCATGACGATCTCGCCGAGATCGATGCCATGCTCGTCAAAAGCATGAGCAACGTAAGTCTCGGCGGCATGATCCGGACCGAAATAAAAAGCCATCTGTTTCCCCTCTCCATATTTCAGCATCAATGTTGCCTGCGAAGCAGATGACGCTCAATTCAATTGCGCGACATCCCCGCGGTTTTGACCAACAGTCACCACAAGCCGCCATCCGCGCGGTCGGGACGAAAATCAGACCTTTCATGCGTCAGGAACAAGGTTTGCCCACAGACATGACCCCTGCTACCTATTCCCCATTGAATTTTCCAATCCGGTGCCCCTGATGCAATTCGACGAACTTCTTCACGCCCGCAAATCCGTGCGCGCCTTCAAGCCCGACCCTGTGCCGCTGTCTCTGGTGAAGGAAATTCTGGAACTCGCCTCGCGCTCACCCTCGGGGACAAATATCCAGCCCTGGAAAGTGCATGTCGTGGCAGGCGATGTGCGCGCCCGGCTTGAAGCCGAAGTGCTGGCGCACCGCGAGACAGACCCGCATGACAAGGGGGCGGAATTTCCCCGCACCTCCAAGCGCAAGGAACCCTATACCTCGCGCATGAGAACGCTGGGCAAGGAAATGTACGGCCTGCTTGGCATCCCCAAGGGCGATCCTGCCGCCAATTGGGCGCAATGGGGCCGCAACTACAAATTCTTCGACGCGCCGGTCGGTCTGATCTTCACCGTCGACAAGGACCTCGACGCCATGAGCTTCCTCGACATCGGCATGTATATGCAGACATTGATGCTGGTCGCAAAGTCGCGCGGGCTCGACACCTGCGCGCAAGGCGCGTGGAACAACTTCTGGTCCGTGACGCGCCGCGTCCTCAATGTGTCGGACGAGGAATACATCATCGCAGGCATGTCGCTCGGCTATGCCGACGAGACGGCGCCCGTAAACACACTGGTCGCCGACCGCGAACCGCTCAACAGTTTCGCAACATTTCACGGTTTTGATTGATTAGCGACGCGGGCCGTAAAGCGTTCGGGCCTGGGGCGGCTCGAAGCCCTTCTTCACTGTCGCGGAGAGTTGGGACTCCAGATCGCCATCCATGCCGCTGAACGTAGGGATGTCCATGACGAACACCGCCGGGCCCGATGCGCCGACAAAAAGCGGCACCGGATCGGCCATGCCGCCCGCGAGACCCGCAGTCACAACCTGACCACTGAGATCGATAAGCGAGGAGCCACTATCGGGGGTCATCGTGTCAGCCGCCTGTGCGGATGCGCTGGCAAAAAACACAGCAGCAAAAGATAGGCTCAAAATGCGGGCATCAACTTTCATTTGCTAAATATACGCTCTCTCGACACAGGTTCAAGCTGAACAACCCCTTGTTCATGCTCGTGCCTTGTCAAACGATCAGAGGGAGCTACTCTCGTCACCAAACCTATCCATAAAGAAAGATACGACAGGGAGATCGTCATGGCTGAATACCCACGCCCCCTCCCCGTGCCTACACCGGAGACCCAGGAATTCTGGGACGGGTGTCTGGCCGGAGAACTCCGCCTCCAGAAGTGCGTCAACTGCGCCCATACCTATTTTCCGCCGCGCGCCTTCTGCCCCAAATGCTCGTCGCGCAGCGTCGAAAGTTTCAAGGCATCCGGCAAGGCGAGCCTCTATTCCTATGTCATCAACCATCGACCGCGTCCCGATTTTGGCGACCAGCCGCATTCGATTGCGGTCGTCACGCTCGCCGAAGGTCCGCGCATGATGACCAATGTCGTCGACTGCCCACAAACGCCCGAGGCGCTGCAACTGGACATGCCCCTTGAAGTAACCTTCGAAAAGGTCAACGACAAGATCAGCCTGCCCAAGTTCCGTCCGGCGAAAGGATAAACCCATGAAACAGAAATCAGTGGCTGTCGTCGGCGCAGCCGAGACAACGCATATGGGCAAGATTCCAGATCAATCCGTGATCGGACTTCATGCCGACGCGGCCTTGAACGCGATGCGCGACGCAGGGCTGACGGCCAAAGACATCGACGGTGTCGCAACCGCTGGCGAAAGCCCGGTGGAACTTGCGCATTATCTCGGCATCACGCCGACATGGGTCGACGGCACCAGCGTGGGCGGCTGCTCCTTCATGCTACATGTGCGCCACGCCGCCGCCGCCATCAATGAAGGCCTGTGCAACACGGTTCTCATCACGCATGCCGAAAGCGGACGTTCGCGCGTCGGCGCTCGCAAGTTCGGCCGCGATCCGGCAAGCCAGATGGGCCAGTTCGAAGTACCCTATGGCGTGACCTCCCCGCCCACCATGTTCACGATCCCGGTGCTGCGCTACATGAAGGAACTCGGCGTGACGGAGGAGGACCTCGCCATGGTCGCCGTCATCCAGCGCGAATGGGCCGCGATGAACCCGCGCGCTTCTTTCCGCGATCCGATCACGGTGGATGACGTGCTGAACTCCTCCATGATCGCCTGGCCCTTCCGCAAACTCATGTGCTGCCTCGTGACCGATGGCGGTGGCGCGTTGATCCTGACAAGCGCAGAGCGCGCAAAGGACTTCCCGCAGAAGCCGGTCTATATCCTCGGAACGGGCGAAAGCGTCGAGACACCCATGATCAGCCAGATGGAAGACTTCACGACATCGAAGGCCTTCCGCGTCTCGGGCAAGAAGGCCTTCGATGAGGCAGGCATCACCCATGCCGACGTTGATCACCTGATGATCTATGACGCCTTTGCGCATTTACCGCTCTTCGGGCTGGAAGACCTCGGCTTCTGCAAACGCGGCGAAGCGGCCGCCTTTATCCGCGAACGCAACACGGCGCCGGGCGGCAAGCTGCCGCTCAATACCAATGGCGGTGGATTGTCCTACATGCATTCGGGCATGTATGGCATGTATGCGCTGCAAGAAAGTGTGCGCCAGATGCGCGGCATTGCTCCCGCGCAAGTGCCGGGCGCAAAAATATCGATCGCGCATGGCGTCGGCGGCATGTTCGCCGCATCCGGCACCATCATCTTCGCCAACGAGAAGCCGTAAGAGAAAGAAACAGGCCGATTATGAGACTCGCCAAACCGCGCATCGATATTGGCCTGTTCACGAACAACATCGACGCGATGCTCGACTTTTATCAAAACGAAGTCGGCATCGCGTTCGATCATGCCCTGCCATTGGGCGGCGGACGCATGCAGCATCGTCACGACCTCGCGGGCTCAGTGCTGAAGATCAACGCGTCCCGCACACCCATCGAGGAAACCCCGGCTGCGGGTTATGACGAAATCCTGATCGCGCGCGACGGATTGCTCGGTCCCAAGCACATGACCGACCCGGACGGCAACAAGGTGACGCTGGTGCCGCCTGGCCTCTTCGGCATCCACCAGATCGGCATCAAGCTGAAGGTGCGCAACGCCAATGCGCATCGACGCTTCTATGTATTGGCGCTCGGCCTGCCCGACGTTCCCGCAGAAGGCGGTAATTCATTCTATTGTGGCGAGAGCGTCATCATGGTGGAGCAAACGCCCACCGCCCCCGACAACGCATCGATCGAAGGCACGGGACTTCGATACATCACCATCCAGGTCTTCGACGCAGATGATGAATATAACTCCATCATCGCACACGGCGGCCCGGAGGGCCGACCGCCCATTACCATGGGCGATGTTGCCCGCTTTGGTTTTGTCCGCGACCCCGATGGCAACTGGATCGAGATTTCGCAACGTTTCTCGTTGGTCGGCCATCCCGCAAAGGCCTGACCGACCAACGTCAAAACATCAGCGCCCGCCGGACGAACGACGGCGCAATTCGTCGGGCACGAACATCGTCTCTCGCAGATCGGGATGAAAATTGATGCCCACTTCCTCATTCTTGAGATTCTGTACGACATAGCGACCTTCGGCCAGATCGTAGACGACGTCGGAAGCATTGAAGCAGGTCGGCACGTCATAATAGCTCATGATCTGCGCTTCCTGTACGCGCCACAAGCCGCCACGCGCATCGTAGAGTTCGCCGCCAACCATGTTGCCGCCATCCTCGTCGAAATAGGCGACGCGGCGGCTATAGACATGACGTTCTGTGGGTTTCAAATCCGCTTCGACCGCCCAGACGCGGTGCGTCTCATAACGGACAAGATCCTGATTGAGATGACCGGGACGGATGACATCCTCGTATTTGATGTCCGCCGAGGAAAGCTTGTAGGCATTATACGCTACAAGACGCTCTTCTCGCCCAAGCACTTTCCAGTTGTAGTGATCCAGAGGTCCGCTGAAAACATCGAAACTATCAGCTGTCGACATGGCGTCGGAATAGATTTGCGGATTGTCATAGGCAATGGCGCTGGTGCGCTGAACGCGCGGAGCGGAATTGGTGTGACCGGTCGAATACTGCCGCGAACGTCGGTCCCCTACACCCGGATCGACGGTTTCATGGACAAGCAGCAACTGCCCAGCGCGACGCGCGGGCGCAAGCGTTTCCTGAACATAGCGCATTGAGACGTTGTTGAGCGCCTTGAAGCTCTTGTTGTCTGGAGAGGCATAATCAAAAATCGCCTAGTCCTTGACGATGACCGGCGTGAAGCTGCCACTACGCGTCGGCGCAGCAGAAGCAAATGTGCGCTCGAGCTTGTAGCCGCGATAGCGCAAATTGTGGTTCCAGACGATTTCATAAGCGTCAAACGGCAAGGGATAGGGAATGCCCATCGTCACGCCGATCAGACTGTCGCCACCACCGCCAAGCGAACCAGACTTTGCATTACGCACCGTGGCCTCATAGACGGGCTGGGGCAAGGCGCAGGTACGCCGCGACTGATAGACATTGGGTTTATAGTCGGGATAGGCGGCAAGCATCGCCTTCTGACCCGGCGTCAGGGTTTCAGCATATTTCTCGGCATTCGATGCATCCACCGTGTAGAGAATGGGGTCGGAGGCGAAGGGGTCCGGATAGTGTCCGCCGCCCTTGTAACCAATGCCCTCCGGCGTCGTCACAAGTCCGCCGGTCCATGCCGGAATCGAGCCGTCGGCATTGCCCGCTCGCTCGGCGCCCATCGGCGTCAAATCCTGTCCCAACCGCGCAATCTGCGCCTCCGGCACCCCGGCCTGGGCACTACCGAGCCAAACGCCAGACGCAAGCCCCTAGATTTGTAGACACCTTGCCCCCTAAAAAAGAGGACAAGGAGATCAACATGGGCCATCCGCGATTTACAGAAGATTTCAAGATTGATGCGGTCAAGCAGATTACGGAACGGGGCTATTCCGTTGGTGATGTTTCGCAGCGATTGGGCGTCAGCACGCATTCGCTTTATGCGTGGGTAAAGAAGTATTCAGCGTCCCCCGGCAGCACAGCAAAAGATGACCAATCGGCAGAGATCAGGCGTTTGAAGCAGGAACTGGCGCGTGTCACGGAGGAGCGTGACATCCTAAAAAAAGTAACCGCGTACTTCGCCAAGGATGCAAAGTGAAGTACGCGTTTATCGAGATGCATCGCTCGCAGTTCACCGTCCGCACCATGTGCCGGATGCTCCGCGTTCATCCCAGCGGGCTTTATGCCTGGCTCAAAAGGCCATTCAGCAAACGGGCAAGGGAAGATCAGCGACAGACAGGGCTCATCAAGGAAGCCTGGCAGGACAGCGGCAAGGTCTATGGCTATCGCGACTGGCGCGCCATTATCTGTTGCTGCACGCCGCTACTGCTCGCGACTTTCCTCGGCTACTGGTTCATGACGGCGCTCAATATCGGGCTCAAGGTTTCCACACTGCCTGTGCTGGTGCTCGCAACTGGTATCGGCGTTGACTACGCCTTCTATATCTATAGCCGACTGCAAGCGTTGCTTGATGAAGGGTTCGACATTGTCGAGGCCTACTCTCTGGCGTTGCAGCAAATCGGCGTGGCCGTGGTTTTCACCGGCCTGATCCTTTCCGTCGGCGTATCGTCCTGGGCTTTTTCCGGGCTGAAACTACAGGCCGATATGGGCCTTCTGTTATCCTTCATGTTCCTTGCAAACATGATCGCCGCAATTGTCTTCCTGCCCGCCTTCGCCACAATCCTGGAACGACTTTTCCCTCGCAAGCGAGTAAGGTAAATTAAAGAAACAAATGTCGGGGAGACATCGCTTTGCTCAAGGTCTATCACGCTGCCAATACCCGTTCGATCCGCGTCCTCTGGCTGCTGGAAGAACTGGACGTCCCTTATGAAAAGGAGATGGTCGAGTTCACCCCGGCCAATCTGCAATCGCCCGCCTATCTCGCCATCCATCCGCTGGGAAAAGTGCCCGCCATTGACGATGACGGGCTGGTCCTGACCGAGTCGGGCGCGATCGTGCAATACCTGCTCGCCAAACATTCCGGCAGCCACCTCACGCCCGACATGGGCACACCGGCCTATGGCAAATATTTGCAATGGTTGCATTTTGCCGAAGCGACGATGATGCCTCCCATCGGCCAGATCGTGCAGCACACATTCCGCAAGGCGAAGGAAGATCGCGTACAGTCGGTGATCGACGACGCGAAGGAGACGCTCGATAAATACATGGCATTTCTCGACCGTGAACTGGCCGACAGGACATTCATCTGCGGCGACCAGTTCACCGCCGCTGATATCATGCTCGGCTATGATCTCAACCTGTGCAAGATCATCCGCTTTTCGCTCGATCCCTATCCGAACGTCTCCGCCTATTTCGGCAGATTGACCGCACGACCAGCCTTTCAGAAAGCAACTGCGGGGTAATCCCATGACACGTCTTGAAATTCAGCCGATCTCGGGTGCGCTT
Organism: Parvibaculum sp.; assembly: GCA_049303435.1. Lineage (GTDB taxonomy): Bacteria > Pseudomonadota > Alphaproteobacteria > Parvibaculales > Parvibaculaceae > Parvibaculum. Next base: position 20,817 of record JBAQNC010000275.1, read on the forward strand.
GGTGCGGAAGTCTCCGGCATCGACCTGTCTGAATATCTCAGCAACGAAACCTTTGACGCCATCCATCAGGCCTTTCTCGATCATCAGGTGATTTTCTTTCGCGATCAAAAAATCACGCATGAACAGCACAAGGCATTCGGGCGTCGATTCGGATCGCTCAACATTCACCCCTATGTCAAAGGCATGGACGGGCATCCCGAAATCATGCAGATCATCAAGGAACCGGGCGACCGGCTGAATTTTGGCGGCGGCTGGCATTCCGACATGTCGTTTCTGGAGGAGCCCGCGCTTGGCTCAATTCTCTATGCCAGAGAGGTCCCCACCTTCGGTGGCGATACGCTCTGGGCAAACCAGTATCTTGCCTATGAGACGCTTTCGGACGGCATGAAGGAAATGCTGGACCGGTTGAAAGCGGTGCACACCGCTAAGGGCGAATATAGCGAACGCGGTCCCTCGGCACAGAAACGCAGCTCGATGGACGTGAAAACTGCAGACGACGACGTCCCTTCCTACGAACATCCCGTGGTGCGCACCCACCCTGAAACGGGGCGCAAGGCGCTATATGTCAATCCGGCCTTTACGGAGAAATTCGTCGGCATGACGCGTCGCGAAAGCCTGCCGCTTCTCAGGTTCCTCTTCGACCATTGCACGCAGGAAGGTCTTACCTGCCGCTTCCGCTGGTCGCCCGATGCGCTCGCCTTCTGGGACAATCGCTGCACGCAGCATTTCGCCCTCAACGACTATCAGGGTCATCGTCGACACATGGAGCGTGTGACGGTGAATGGCGACAAACCGTTCTAGGCCTTGAAGCGAATAATCACTTTAAATCCAGCGTTTCACCGTGCATCATTCCCCTCAAATGTCGCCGGGAGAGAGCGACGACAAAAACGATAAGGGGATGAGTGATGAATCGCATGTCGGCTTGGGCACATTTTCTGGCGCTTGGAATTCTTGTCATCACGTTGGTGAAAGCGCCGGACGCATGGGCGGAAGCCGCTGGCCTCCCCGGCCCCAACGATGCCGCTGCCCGCGGCCTCGCCATCGCCAAGATCAATGATGAACGTGACAAGGGCTGGGGCGATGCCCGCGCCGACATGAAAATGGTGCTCACCAATGCTTCGAGCGAGACGAGCCAGCGCGAACTCGACTTCATGATGCTCGAAAATCCGGACCCGAGCGACGGGAACTGGAGCCTGATGACATTTGATCGCCCCCGCGACATCGAAGGTACGGCGCTGCTCACCTATTCGCATATCAAGGGTTCTGACGACCAGTGGCTCTATCTGCCGACGATCAAACGTGTGAAACGCATCTCATCGAGCAACCGCGCCGGGCCTTTTGTCGGCAGCGAATTCGCGTTCGAGGATTTCTCGACCCAGCAGCTCGGCAAATTTTCCTACAAATGGCTGCGCGACGAGCCTTGCGGGGAACTGACCTGCCATGTCGTCGAACGCACACCGCTTTATGAAGATTCAGGCTATACGCGCGAACTCGTCTGGATCGACACGACCGACTACCAGTTCCGCAAGATCGACTATTACGACCGCAAGAGTGCACTTTTGAAGACGCTGACGCTCAAGAGCTACAAGCTCTATGAAGACAAATACTGGCGGCCACTGGAGCTCGATATGGTCAATCACGAGAACGGCAAGACAACGGCGCTGATCTGGACGGAATACAAGTTCCATACAGGTCTCACCAAGGACGATTTCACCACAGCGAGCCTGGAACGCGCGCGCTAGTTGACAATGTCACAGTAGCAGACAGTTAATAAAATATGGATAGTATGGTTGTTTTCGTAGCTTAGCCGGGCATCCTTAGTCGTGTTCATGCGTTTTTGGTCAAGGCAGATTGCCGGGTTGGCAATGCTTGCCGCTATTTGCGTTCCAGAAATGGCGCAGGCGGACGATTTTGGCCTGCGCGGCTCCATCGTTCCGGAAATACGCGTCTTCTCCCAAAACCCCAGCAGCTCCCGCCAGACAAACAGCGATCTGTCCGTATCAGCGGAAGTGACCGCCAAATATTTCTTCGGCAACCATGAAAACCAGTCGATCGTCGTGACGCCTTTCGGTCGCCTCGACCAGCATGACCAACGCCGCACCCATTGGGACCTGCGCGAGGCGCGCTATGGCATCGTCGATGGCGCATGGGAACTGCGCGTCGGTATCGACAAGGTGTTCTGGGGCGTCACGGAAGCCGTTCATCTTGTGGACATCGTCAATCAGGTGGACGCCATTGAAGACCCGGTCAAACAGGAAGTGCGACTGGGTCAGCCCATGATCCGTCTGCGCACGACGCAAGACTTCGGCACATTCGAGGTTTTTGTGCTGCCCTATTTCCGCGAGCGCACCTTTCCCGGCGCCGATGGCCGCCCCGCCCTGGACATTCCGGTGGACACGGGCCTGACGCATTATGAAAGCAGCCGTGGCGAACACCACATCGACGGCGCCGCGCGCTACTCCAACAGCTTTGGCGATTTCGATCTGGGACTTTCCTATTTTCAGGGCACGGGCCGCGATCCTGTCCTCCAACCCGCCTTGAGCAAGGACGGCGACCTGGTGCTCGCGCCCCTCTATCCGCAAATCAGGCAAGCCTCGTTTGACGCACAAGCGACAAAGGGAGCCTGGCTCTACAAGGCGGAAGGCTATTGGCGCAGCGAATTGGGCCGCCAGTATGAAGCCATCACGGGCGGCATTGAATATACGTTCTATGGGGTTGCAGGCACCGAAGGTGATCTCGGAGTCGTGGCGGAATATGCGCTCGACAGTCGAGGCATGGTCGCGCGCGCGCCCTATGAGAACGACGGCTTCCTTGCGTTGCGCTGGACGGCAAACGATGCGGCTTCAACCAGCCTGCTTGCTGGCATCGTGGTGGACGCAAATACAGGCGCACGGGGCTTCCGCCTGAAGGCGGACCGCAGGCTCAGCGAGAACTATCATCTTTCGATCGAAGGCTATGCCTTTGGCGACGTGCCGCAGAGCGATCCGGTCTACAGCATCGCAGATGACGACTATCTGCAGATCCGCATCGCCCGATATTTCTGATCGCTTACTCGGCGTGCGCAGGTACGCCCGCCATCTCGGCGCGCCGCACCTGCCAGTTCTTGATAAGAAGATAGACGGTCGGCACGACAAAAAGCGTCAACACCGTGCCAAAGCTCATGCCGCCGACAATCACATAGCCGATGGCCTTTCGGCTTTCGGCGCCTGCCCCTGAACTCAAGGCAAGCGGCATCGCGCCGAGCACCATCGCACCCGTTGTCATCAGGATAGGCCGCAAACGGAGGCCCGCGGCCTCGATCACTGCCTCGCTCACGCTGCGGCCCTGCTCGCGCAGCTGATTTGAAAATTCCACGATCAGAATGCCATGCTTTGTGATCAGGCCCACCAGCGTGATGAGACCCACCTGACTGTAGATATTGAGCGTCGTCCCCGTGACAACGAGGAGCGCAAGCGCACCGGCCATCGACAAAGGCACGCTGATCATGATGATGAACGGGTCGATGAAGCTCTCGAACTGGGCCGAAAGCACCAGATAGATAAAGAGAATGGCCAGCACGAAGGTAACGGCAAGCGTGCCGGACGATTTGGTGAACTCGCGCATTTCACCGTCGAGATCGGTCTTCACCGATTTCGGCAGAACCTCCGCCGCAACATCCTGCATGAAGATCAACGCCTGCCCCATCGAATAGCCCGGCGCGAGGTTCGACGTGATGGTGGCGGAGCGGAACTGGTTGAAGTGATTGAGCGAGTCTGGCGCAATCGTTTCATGCACGTCGACCAGATTGGAAAGCTGCACCATCTTGCCCGATGAAGAGCGCACATAGATGTCCGAAATATCACTTGGCGTGCGGCGATCATTGTCGCCTGCCTGAATAATTACGTCGAATTGCTTGCCATTCTGCTCATAGCGTGTCGCCTTGCGCCCGCCCAGAAATGTTTCCAGCGTGCGCCCCACGGTCGCAATATCGACGCCGGCATCGATCACCTTGTCGCGATTGACCTGAATATCGAGCTGCGGCTTGTCGAGATGAAGGTCCGTATCGGGAAAGACAAAGCCCGGATTCTGGCGCACCTTATCCATGAAGCGCGATACGTATTTTTCCAGATCGTCATAAGTGCCCGATGTCTGGATCACGAATTGAACAGGCTGGGTGCGCGAACTCTGTCCAAGAGACGGCGGGTTGATCGCAAAGGCCATGATGCCGGGAATGTCCCATAGCTGACCACGGATCGCCTCCACAATTTCTTTCTGGCTTCGCTTGCGTTCGCTCCAGGGTTTCAGGCGCGAGAAAGAGATCATATTGGTGATCTGGGGAAAGCCAGTCACGACAAGATAGCCTGTCACCTCGGGAATGCGGGCGACGACCTTTTCGATCTCTTTTGCATAACGTTGTGAATAGCCGAGCGTCGCACCTTCCGGCGCACGTCCGACAATAAACAGGATGCCTCGGTCTTCAATCGGCGCCAGCTCCTGATTGAGTAGCTTGTAGAAACCGATACAGGAAAGCGCCACACAAAAGGCAATCAGGATCACGGCGCGCGGTCTGGCGAGAACGGTCGCAAGGCCACGCTTGTAAAGCGCATCCAGCTGATCAAGCTTCTCGCCCATATAGGCGTCGAAGCGACCCGACGACTTGTTATGCCTGAGCAATCGCGAGCAGAGCATCGGCGTCAATGTGAGGGCCATGAAACCCGACACGAAAACGGCGGCTGCAAGGGTCAGGGCAAATTCAAGAAAGAGCTTGCCGGTGCGGCCCGTGGCAAAAGCGACAGGCGCGTAAACAGCCACAAGCGTCAAGGTCATGGAGATGACGGCAAAGGTGATCTCGCGCGATCCCTTGATCGCGCCCGCAATGGGCGTCATGCCTTCTTCGATATGTCGAAAAATATTCTCAAGCACGACAATCGCGTCATCGACCACAAGGCCGATGGCAAGCACCATCGAAAGCAGCGTCAGGGTGTTGATACTGAAACCAAGGGCAAGCATCAGCCCGAAGGTGCCGATGAGCGACACGGGGATCGTGACCACCGGGATGAAGGAGGCGCGCACGGTGCGCAAAAAGAAGAAGATGACGAGGATCACGAGCACGACGGCTTCACCGATCGTCTCGTAGACCGATTTGATCGACTCATTGATGAAGATCGAACTATCAAAACCGACATAGGACTTCATGCCTTCAGGCAAGGTCGGTGCGAGACGATCCAACTCGTCGCGCACCGCCTTTGACACTTCCAGCGGATTGGCGGTCGCCTGTTTGACAATACCGATTGAGATAGACGGCGCGCCATTGTAGGTCGAACCCCGGCGCAAATCAGCCGCAGCGACCTCAATCCGTGCGACATCGTGCAACTGGACCTGGAAGCCGTTCACATTCTTGACGACGATACTTCCGAATTCCTCTGGCGTCTTGAGCGCTGTCTTTGCAAGCACCGTGAATTCGCGGTCCTTGCTTTCGATACGGCCCGACGGAATTTCGGCATTCTGTTGTCGAACCGCGCTTTCGACGTCCTGCGCAGTGAGCCCATAGGCGGCAAGGCGCGCGCGATCAAGCCAGATGCGCATGGAAAAAAGCCGCTCACCAAAAATGATCACCTGCGCCACACCCGGCTGGTTCTGAATCTGGTTCTTGATGACGCGATCGATGTAATCGGTCATGGCGAGTTCCGACATGCGGTTCGACCGGAAAGCAATGAACATAATCGGCTGGGCGTCGGCCTCGACCTTGGCGACGATCGGCTCGTCGATTTCGGTTGGCAGATTGCCACGCACGCGACCCACGCGGTCACGCACATCGCTGGCGGCGACATCCGGGTTCGTCTCAAGCGTGAAGCGCGCCGTTACCTGCGACTGTTCGGGACGGCTGGCGGATGACAGGACTTCAATGCCTTCGATGCCGGCAATGGATTCTTCAAGCGGTTGCGTCACTTCGCGTTCGATGACCGCCGCGCTGGCGCCGCGATAATTGGTAGTAATCGTCACGACCGGCTCGTCAATTGCGGGATATTCGCGCACTGTCAGGCGTTCGTAGGAAACAAGCCCCACCAGGATCAGAATGAGCGCTACCACCGTCGCAAAGACGGGCCGACGAATGAAGAGTTCAGAGAGATGCATTGTGAGCCCGTCCCCTCAACTCTTCGTCGCGGGAGTTGGCTTCGACGCATCATCCGCCTCGTCCACGTCGCTTCGCAACCACACCGCATCACCGGACTTGATCTTGAGCTGGCCTGCTGTGACTACAATATCGTTTTCGGAGAGGCCGGAAAGGATTTCCACCTCACCGGGCAGACGCTCGCCGATCTCGACGGCGCGCAACTCGACGTGACGCCCTGTCTTGTCGTCACCGACAACGACAAACACGGCCTTCTCTCCGGATTGCTGCGGAACCATGACGCTTTCCGGCAAGACAATGGAATGACGGGTGGTGGTAACGATATCGACGCGACCAAAGAGCCCGGGACGCAACTTGCCGCTTTCATTGTCCAGCGTGGCGCGCACGCTTATCGCGCGGCCGGCAATGTCAATGACGGGATCAATCGCGGTAATGACCCCCTTGAAGGTTTCGCCGGGCAGAGCATCGAACCGTATATTAACGATCAGGCCCTTCTTCATTTCGGTCAGAAAGACTTCAGAAACACGAAAATCAATCCGCAGGTGATCGACATCGGCCAGGGTGGCAATCGGATCGCCTGCCTTGAGATATTGTCCAAGGCTCACCTGACGCAGACCGATAATTCCCGCAAATGGCGCGGTGATATTCGCCTTGTCGAGATCGGCCTTGGCGGCGACAGCGTCCGCCTCGGCGGAACGCAAATCGTTCAAGGCCTCGTCGAGCGCGCGCTCTGTACCCGAACCCTGTTTGCGCAAACGCTGGGCGCGATCGAAATTGGCGCGCGTCAAGGTCAATCGCGCCTGAGCTTGCATCAGGCGCGCCTTGAGCGAACCGGAATCGATGGAGATAATGGATTCGTCTTTGGCCAAGCGCTGGCCATCGGTAAAATCGATGCTGGTGACGATGCCATTGATTTCCGGGCTGATGACAATCGACTGGTCGGCATCGAGCGTGCCGAGCGCTGCGACCTGAACCTGAACGTCACGCACCTTGGCGACAATCGACTCAACGACGGCTGGCGGCGGCGGGCCCATCTCGTCCTCCCCCGACTGCCGCCAGAACATGAAGGCCGCCCCAAGCACGACAAAGACCACAAGCCCTGCGCCCAGAGCGCGGCTATTAACCGACTTAAACATTCTTGCAGATGAAGCGACTTGCGCCGCGCCAACCCCTCTAACGCCCTCAACCAGCCCACAAGCCGATCTGGCAGGTCAATCTGATCGCGTCCCTGATCATGCCCAAACGACCTGGGCAAATTTTATCTATAAAAATCATATCATCCACATCGTCCGCCGCAATCAAAGTCCGCAACGTCGACGCTGCACACGTCATTTACATGACTGGAAACAGGCAAATTGAATGCAACCCGTGCACCACGTTGGACGAATAGACGCGAGGCGAGAGCGCTTGTGACATACATACTGGCATACTCGGCGTAACCTCACCTCCTATTAAGGCCTCTGTCATAAGGTCCTGACAACCATTTCCGATATTTGGCGAAAGCCAGACGAGTCATCGCGTGCCCTATACAGATATCTTCCACTTGCTCACCGGGTTTGGAGCACTCGCCCTGATCTTGCCGTTCATAGCGGCGGTAACAGCTACGCTCTGGCTTGGAGGAGCTAAGCAGGAAGCAACGGTCTGGGTGATCGCAACCGGCGCGGCGCTGCTTGCGGTTCTGATGCTGAAATTCATTTTCCTGCCGTGCGGCCACCTTGTTCCCGAGTGGCAGATGCGCAGCCCCAGCGGGCACGCCGCATCGGCCTTTGCTGCCTATGGCAGTTTTGCAGCTCTGGAATCAAAACTCAGGCAGACCCGTTGGCAACGGATTGCCATCCTTGCTCTCGGCTTTTCTTTTGCGGCAGGCATTGCGGCCACGCGATGGATCACCCACGCGCATACGATACCTGAGATCCTGCTTGGAAGCCTTGCAGGTCTCATCGCGCCAATCATCATTTTCTGGAAAATAAAAATCCCTACCCGATACGCCGTCGCCAGCCCGTTGCTGCTGGCGCTGGCGCTGCCCGTCATCCTGCTCGTCATGCTGAACGACCCGAACCTTCCCATCGAAGGGCACATCGAGAAGATCGCCCTGACGCTGGCACAAGAAATGGGGATCTGCCTCTAGCTCAAAGGAAAGGCAGAAACCGATCAGAGAATATGGGGAAGTCCGGCAATGGTGGGCGTGACAGGGATTGAACC
>JBAQNC010000276.1:0-1951 GCA_049303435.1 Parvibaculum sp.
GACGCCGGGGATTATAGAAGCGTTCGATATAATCGAACACATCAGCCTTGGCTTGGTCTCTCGTGCGGTAGACCTTTCGAGCCACCCGTTCGATCTTGAGCGAGGAGAAGAAGCTCTCCATCGCCGCATTGTCCCAACAATTGCCTGACCTGCTCATCGAGCAGGCAACACCGTGATCAGCCATCAGCCGCTGGAACGGCTCGCTTGTATACTGGCTGCCGCGATCAGAGTGATGCAGCAGCGCATCCGGCTTACCGCGCCGCCAGATCGCGGTCACCAGTGCATCGGCAACGAGTTGGGCTGTCATTGTCGAGCTCATGGACCACCCCACCACCCGGCGCGAGAAGAGGTCGATCACTGCGGCCACATAGAGCCAACCCTCCGCCGTCCAGATATAGGTGAAGTCGGCCACCCACTTGCGGTTCGGGGCATCTGCCTCAAACTGACGGGCAAGGACATTCGGTGCAATGGCATTGGTTGATCGTTCGCCGTTGTCTTTGGGCAGGGAACGCCGTCGTGGCCGCGCCCGCAAGGCCTGCTGCCGCATCAACCGTTCTATGCGATGCAGGCCGCAAGCATGTCCTTCCGCCAGCACGTCGTGCCAGACGCGCCGCGCCCCATAAGTGCGATCACTGGCAAGGAAGCTCAATCGCACTTCATTGCCGAGCACCTTATCAGTGCAGCTCCGCGTGCTCGGTGCTCGGGTCAGCCAGGCATGGAAGCCGCTTCGCGAGACCCCGAGTGCCTCGCACAACCACGTCACCGGCCAGACCCCTCGGTGCTTCGCAACGAACCCGAACTTCATATCGAGTCCTTCGCGAAATAGGCCGCGGCTTTTTTTAGGATGTCGCGCTCCGCCTTGAGCTTGGTCACCTCGCGACGCAACCGCGCGATCTCCAGTTGTTCGGCCTTCATCTGCCCGTGGCCGGGAAAGGCTTGAGACGGATCATCTGCCTCATCCTTGACCCACTTGCGGAGAACGTTCACATGCACATCAAGGTCGCGGGCCGCCTGGGCAAACGCTACCCCTCGATCCCGCACCAACTTCACTGCCTCAAGTTTAAACTCTCGGCTGAATACCCTTCGTCCCATAGTCCACCTCCGGTTCCATCATGACACCTTAACTTCGTGTCCGTGAAACCGGCAGCAGCCCAAACAATTAACTATCGGACAACTCTTCGTTGGCCTTTCCAAAGAACGGTTTGGTAAACGCCGTTTGAGTTTCCCACCACCTATGTGAAAATGAGGCTCATGATGATTGTTGCAGATGTTTTGAATGCAAAAACGGCACACTTAGTCACAGCAAAGGCAGATATGCTCTTGTTGGACTTGCTTAAAACAATGATCAATGCCGGAATTGGTTCAATCGCAGTAACTTCTTCAAATTCAAAAATCGTTGGTCTAATAACAGAGCGTTCGATCATTGAAGCAGCAGCGCGGAGCGGATCGAAGGTATTCGAGCAAGCCGCCAGCTCCATCATGCGATCTCCTGTCCCAGTTTGCCGACACGGCGACACTATAAGCCATGCCATGCGACTCATGACCGACTTACGCACGCGACATCTGCTTGTTGCAATGGAGAGTGATACGCCCGGAATTGTAAGCATAGGCGATCTGGTCAAATTCAGAATACGCGATACGGAACTTGAAAATTTGGTTCTTCGCGATATAGCCGCTTCGCGCATTATGAATGGTTAAAGCCAAGGCGTCAGCGAGCGGAGAGATTGATTGCCCAAATTAAATGTAGGGCAGAAAAATCTTTCACATGAATGCCTCTCTTTTTGCCTGCACAAATCTGGCCTAAAACTCAACACAAGACGACCGCTCGATCAAACATCCTGATATGTTTCAAAACTTAGAAACATATCAGGGTGTCGAGCATATGCTGACAAATCAGAATGAATAGCCAACGCGAACGCCTGCATCCGTAAGTCCCGGATTAGTACTACAC
>JBAQNC010000277.1:0-1567 GCA_049303435.1 Parvibaculum sp.
ATGCTCGAGCGCTGAGCCCTTTCGTCTGGCGGATCAAATATGCGCTGGCGCACAAAGGCCTCGACTTTGAGACTGTGTCCGTCGGCTTTACGGAAATTCCGAAACTCTGCGGCAGCCGATACAAGACCGTCCCGATCATCGAAGATGGCTACACAACCGTCTGCGACAGCTGGGCGATTTCCGACTATCTCGACGCAACCTATCCGGACAAGCCGAGACTTTTCGCCTCGCCGCAAGAGCACGCCATGGTCCGATTCTTCGACAGCTGGTTCGGCCTTGAGATCATGAACCGCATGTTTTCGATCAACGTGCTCGATATCCACAATCATGCGCGAGAAAAGGACCAGTCTTATTTCCGCAAAAGTCGCGAGGCCCGCCTTGGCGGCAAGACGCTTGAACAATTTGTCGATGGCCGCGAAGCGCGCCTGCCAGAATTGAACCACGCCCTGCGTCCCATGCGCGCGGCTCTCGCTTCATCGCCCTTTCTCGGTGGCGATCAGCCTAACTATGCCGACTACATCGCCTTGGGTGGCTTTCTCTGGACGAGCGCCATTTGCACCACGCCGCTGCTCAGCAAAGACGACAAACTGAACGATTGGCTGGCGCGCGGCTTCGGCCTTTATGACAATCTTGGCGAAGTCGGAGGCTATCCACTGTCCGCCTGACCGACAAAGGGTCAGGCTCTTTCATGTTCCATCCAGGCCCGGACTTCATCCAGTGAAAGCAGGGAGCATGTTTGCGCCTGGACCAGAATATCATTGAGAAAATTGGAACCGCTGTCACCCCCGAGTTGCTGGCAGCCCAGACCGAGAGGCAAGGTAATGGCATCAAAAGTCACAACATTGCCTGACTGATCAGCAATATAGCCACCGTCTGCGCTCCACCCGAATGCGAGTAGCAAAAGCCCTGTCACAACGGGAAACGGCAATGTCGTAATGATCTGCAAAGCGCCATCCGAAATGATCTCAAGCGCGGGTTGATCGTCCGGATTGATATAGGCCCTGACCGAATTGAGTTCGCTTCCGTCACTTATTTCGAACAATGAACGAGCCACCCCGTCACCCACATGTGTGAGATTGACGATGACAAGCTCCGACATCCCGGCAGCCGGATTCATATCGGCCAACCAGTCCGGCGTAGCCGCCAAGACAACATCCGCATCGCACGAACTTTCCGTCAAATTTCCGACCGCCGACAGAATTGGGTGGGTCGGCATATAACCTGCCGTGCCACCATTGTCGTAAACCTGCACGAGCTTGGGGGCGTAGATATCATAAGTAAAATCGACCTCTCCGGTCGTAAGCCCATACATCGAAAGAGACGCACTCGCATAGTTCAGCGACCCGGCTGGAATGACCTCTTTTGCTACTGTGTACTGTCGGCCAGATCCCGTGACGGCATTGCCATATGCACCGACGACCGAGCCGCCGCTCACGCTCTCCAGGACGCGGGCCTTGAAGGTGACGGGACCAAGCGAACCGCTGACGAGTTCGACTGGCGCACCCGCACCCCACGCCTGACCGGGGGAAGCAGCGGCATAGGTCAGGCTCTCGAAGCTGACTTCCGG
>JBAQNC010000278.1:0-11625 GCA_049303435.1 Parvibaculum sp.
CGCCTGACATTGTGATCAAAATGGCGAGCGCCGGAGACATTCCGGCGCTCGCTCGCGTTTGGCATGATGGCTGGCATCAAGGTCACGCGCATCTCTCGCCCGAGATTGCCGAAGGACGCCCTTTTGAATTCTTCCTGCCGCGGATCGAAACAACCTTGCCCGATTGTGTGGTTGCGACTGTCGATGAAGATATTGTCGGCTTCGCCGGTTGGGAGGGTGACGGCATCGGACAGGTCTTCGTGCTGCCCGCCTGGCACGGGCGCGGCGTCGCGCCTCTGGTGCTTGCCGCCGCCGAAGCGAAGTTGAAGGAGCAGGGCCATGACCGCATCTGGCTGCAATGTCAGGTCGGCAATACCCGTGCGCGACGTTTCTATGAAAAGCACGGTTGGCATGTCGCCCGCGAAGTCGATGTCAGCATCGGCACGATGGAAGGCCGCAAACCCCAACTCGTCTGGCGGATGGAAAAAGATATCTAGCCGACTTATCCCCGCCGAGTCTTCACCTCCCCCTCGTGGGGAGGTCAAAAATCCGTTTGGATTTTTGGGTGGGGGGAACCGCAACTCGCCAGACACGCGATTCCGACATGAAAACACTCGATCTCTTGCAGGAAACACTCACATTTCCGAGCCGAATTTCGAGTGTCAAAATGAAAAAGGGGAGCCCCAAGGCTCCCCGATTCACATCCGCGATGACTGCGAAATTCACTTCTTTTCCGTCGCCAGCTTGAAGAACTTGCCGGTCTGTTCGCCGCCCATGAAGAAGGGGCTGGAGTTCGAGAAGTCGGAAATCTTGTCCCAGTTTTCCGCAACCTTTTCCGCCGTCAGACCTTCGCGTCCGAGGAACACGCCTTCGGCTTCATCCATGCGAGCGGCGGCGAAAACGCCAGCGCCGGCGCAAAGGATCATGCCGGTCGGCGCATCTTCCGAGACGAGATACATCACGCCGGGCGAAACGCTTTCGGGCGTCAGCATCTGTTCTGTTTCCGGCGGCATCAGGTCCGATGTCATGCGCGTATAGGCGACCGGCGCGAGCGCGTTGCAGCGGATGTTGTTCTTCTGGCCTTCGAGCTTCAGCGTGTTGATGAAGCCGACGACGGCGAGTTTGGCCGCGCCGTAGTTGGTCTGGCCGAAGTTGCCATAGAGGCCCGTCGAGGAGGCCGTCACCATGATGCGACCGTAGTTCTGTTCCTTCATGATTTCCCAGACGGCCTTCGTCGGCTTCACGGTGCCCATGAGGTGAACGTCGACGACGAGCTGGAAGTCTTCCATCGTCATCTTGGAGAAGGACTTGTCGCGCAGGATGCCGGCATTGTTGATCAGGATGTCGATGCGGCCCCATGTGTCCATGGTCTGCTTGACCATGTGAGCGACGCCCGCGTCATCCGTGACGCTCGACCCATTGGCGATGGCGTCGCCGCCCATCGCCTTGATTTCGGCGACGACATTGTCGGCAGCTTCCGACGAGCCGCCCGAGCCATCGCGCGAACCACCGAGATCGTTGACGACGACCTTTGCGCCACGACGTGCGAGTTCAAGCGCGTGGCTGCGGCCCAGGCCACCGCCTGCACCGGTCACAATGGCAACCTTGCCGTCAAAACGAATGCTCATAGGGAGTCTCCCGTTGATTTGTCTATGTGGGTGCCGCAGGGCAGGCCGGAAATGGCTACCCGCCGACTGGAATGGCTTGTTTCGGTGAAGTTTGTGCCCAAAAGGGGCGTCCCGGTCAAGCCAGCCGCGATGATGTCGGTACGAAGATTGCGTGGAGCACCTGTCTCCCTATGATATGAGCCGATTTCGCGGCCTGCCTTTCCTCTCCGGAGACCTCCATGACCTGGCTATCTCTTCAAAGTGCCTTTGGGCTCGCGGTCATCATTTGCCTTGGCTGGAGCCTCAGCGAGCGCCGCGCTGCCTTCTCCCTGCGTCAGGTGCTGGCAGGCGTCGCGCTACAAATTGTCATTGCCCTGGTCATGTTGAAGCTGCCCGTCGCCCGTCAGGGGCTTCTGGCCCTCAACTCGGCAGTTGATGCGCTCAACAAGGCGACGCTGGCGGGTACCGGTTTTGTCTTTGGCTATCTCGGGGGTGGCCCTGCGCCGTTTGAGATGACGCAGCCCGCCAATGCCTTCGTGCTGGGCTTTCAGGCGCTACCGCTGGTGCTGGTCATGTCGGCGCTCTCCGCCCTTCTGTGGCATTGGCGCGTCCTGCAATATGTCACGCATGGCTTTGCCATCGTGTTGAAGAAAAGCATGGGGATCGGCGGGGCGGTGGGGCTTGCATCTGCCGCCACCATGTTCGTCGGCATGGTCGAGGCGCCGCTTCTCATTCGCCCCTATCTCGAACGCCTGACACGGGCAGAAATGTTCATGATGATGACAGTCGGCCTCGCCTCCGTCTCCGGCACGGTGCTGGTGCTTTATGCAAGCATCTTGAGCCCCGTTCTACCGGACGCATTGGGACAGATCCTTGTCGCCTCGCTCATCTCGCTGCCTGCCGGCATTACCATTGCGCGTCTGATTGTGCCCGAAGACGAAAGCTTCACCGGCACAGGCGTCACGCATGACGAACCGCTGGTGCAATATCAAAGCAGCATGGATGCCATCGCGCGCGGCACCATCGACGGGTTGCAGCTTCTGCTCAACATCCTTGCCATGCTGGTGGTGATTGTCGCGCTGGTCGCGCTGGTCAATATCATGCTCGGCGGGCTGCCCGATCTCTGGGGCGCGCCGATGACATTGCAGCGCTTTTTCGGATGGGCCTTTGCGCCGCTCGTCTGGCTCATGGGCATTCCCGTCAGCGAGGTTCAGACGGCTGGACAGTTGATGGGCACAAAGACGATCCTTAACGAGTTTATTGCCTATATCAATCTGTCGCATTTGCCGGCAGAGGCCCTGTCGCCGCGTTCCACGCTCATCATGATCTATGCGCTTTGCGGTTTCGCCAATCTGGGCAGCGTCGGCATCCTGATCGGCGGACTGACCGCGCTGGCCCCGTCGCGCCGTACGGATATCGTCGCGCTCGGCACGCGCGCCATCGTGTCGGGCACGCTTGCCACCTCGATGACAGGAGCAGTTATCGGCCTCATCACATGAGGGTGGATGAAATAGAAAATGGCGACGTCCGTGGGGTACGATCCGGACGCCGCCATCATGCCTCAAGGAAGCACCCGAATGAGGGATTGAGAGGCA
Source organism: Parvibaculum sp. (assembly GCA_049303435.1). GTDB lineage: Bacteria > Pseudomonadota > Alphaproteobacteria > Parvibaculales > Parvibaculaceae > Parvibaculum. The sequence goes on from JBAQNC010000278.1 coordinate 3,182, forward strand.
GTCGAATGCTCTTGAGAACACCCGACATCACGTAATCTAATCCCGCCAACATGAACCCAGGCTGAAATCGGGGTTCATGTCTCGTTGGTCGAAAAGGCGGAATTCTGGCGCTTGCGCGTTGATTTCCAGCACAACGAGATCGTATGTTTGCCTTACTAATTGATGCGCCGGGGAGGGCGTGTTCATGGATGCAGGACCGGTCAAGGCGAGCAAACTGAGCGGATGGCAATTATTCGCTTTCGGTCAGTTGGTCGTGCCGATGGCGGTGATCGGTCTGCCGCTGGCTGTTTACATCCCGCCATTCTATTCCGGCACGCTGGGTCTTGATCTGGCGATGATCGGCTACATTCTCACCATCGCGCGGCTTTCCGACGTCGTAACCGATCCCTTCGTAGGGCGACTGAGCGATCACACCCATACGCGTTGGGGGCGTCGTCGTCCCTGGATATTTGTCGGCGTCATCGTGATGATGGCCTCAAGCCTCATGCTGTTTCTGCCGCCTGCCCATGTCAGCAACCTCTATTTGCTGATATGGATTGCCGCGATCTATCTCGGCTACACGCTTATCGAAATTCCCTATGGCGCGTGGGGGGCGGAACTGTCGCAAGATTATGTCGAACGAAATCGCATCACCGGCAGTCGCCAGATTTTTCTGCTGCTGGGTCTGCTGGTCGCCATTACCGTTCCGATCATTGTCAGCAGCATGACAGGCGAGGGCGCCGCCGCCTCAAGTGCGGCCAGTCGCAAGTCGATGGCGGCGCTGGGCTGGTTGACTGCCGGGCTTCTGCCGATCTGTCTTGTTGTTTTATTTGGCTCGGTGCGCGAGCCCAAGGTTGGCCACAGCACGCCGATATCCTTCACCATCGGCTTGCGTCTCGTCTGGCGCAATGGGCCTTTGCGTATTGTCCTTTTGGCCACCGTCATCGGCGCATTGGCCGGTTCGATCAATGCAAGTGTTTTCGTTCTTTTTGCCGAACATGTGGCGGGCTTCGACAGCGCCACCTCCTCGTCGCTGATCTTCGTGCTCTTTGCAATGGGCGTCGTGGGCTCGCCATTCTGGGTGAGGATTGGCGGCAGGATCGGCAAGCACAAGGGTATCGGCATTGCGGGCTTTCTCAGCATGTTCGCCTTTGCCTTCATCCCCGTCGATATTTATTGGGTGAAACCCCATTATCCCGAGCTTGCCCTGCCGATGATCTTTATCATCACCATCGTGCAGGGTTTCACCATTGGGGCGGCGCCCATTCTGGGGCAATCGATCCTCGCCGATGTCTGCGATCTCGACATGATCAAGACCGGCGAGCAGCGTACGGCTTTTCTCTTTTCATTTCTGGCGATGATGAGAAAGATTTTCGAGGCCGCTGGTGTCGGCATCGCCTTGCCGATCATTGCCTGGGCGGGCTTCAACCCGCGCGCCGAACATAACTCAAGCTTTGCGCTTTTCATGGTGACGGCGATGTATTGCCTCGTCCCGCTGACGCTCTGGCTCATCTCCACGACGGTGATCTGGCGTTACCCGATCACCCATGCGCGCCAGAATCGCCTGCGTGCGGCGCTTGATCGCCGCATTGCAAGGCAGACTGCCAAATCAGGCTGATGGCTTCAGCCCGAACGCCTCGGCGAGCAGTTCATAGGATCGCACGCGGTCGGCGTGATCATGGGTGATCGTCAGGATCACGAAGTCATCGACGCCATATTCCTCCCCCAGCGCCAGCAACCGCCCGCGCACCTGCTCTGGGGTGCCGATGAGGCCGCGCTTCTTCACGGCTTCCAGCATGAGTTTCTCTTCATGCGAATAGTCGTAGGCCAGCGCTTCCTCGACGCTGGGAAAGGCGCCGGCCTTGTGTTGCAGGAGGTTCACGATCCAGAGATTGCGCGGCGCCGCCAGACGATCCGCTTCCTCTTCCGTTGGGGCGACCGTCACGGCGACGGCGATGGACCCGAGAGGCGACGAGCGTTCGCGCGAGGGTCTGAACAGGCGGCGATAGAGTTCAAGCGGTGCGGTGCCTGCATCCTGGTTGATGAAATGGGCAAAGCAATAGGCCATGCCGAATTGCGCTGCATGGGTTGCGCCGTCGCCGCCCGAGCCGAGCATCCAGAGGTTCGGGATGCCGGGCCCCCGCGGCATCGCATGGATGCCCGTATAGGGATGGCCGATCGGGAAACCGCCTGCCTCGCCGCCAAGCCCGGTCGAATCTTCCAGAAACTGGATCAGCATTTCCACTTGCTGCGGAAAGACATCGATCGGATAGGCCTGCGGCCCCGGTTGCAGCGCGCGCGATGTGCGCTGGTCCGAGCCCGGCGCGCGTCCGACGCCGAGATCGATCCGACCGGGATAGAGTGTTTCCAGAAGCCGGAAGAGTTCTGCCACCTTGAGCGGAGCATAGTGCGGCAGCATGACGCCGGCAGAGCCGACATTGATGGTCGATGTTGCAGCTGCGACCGTCGCAATCATGATCTCTGGCGCGGACCCGGCAAAAGCCAGACTATTGTGGTGTTCGGCAAGCCAGTATCGCTGATAGCCGAGCCTCTCGGCCACTCGCGCGAGATCGACCGTGTTGCGAAGGGCCGCCGCTGCTGTGCCGCCCTTGGCGATAGGTGATTGGTCGAGAACGCTGAGGGTGACCATGCGAGGTCCTTTCTAGACAGGCTTGCGTTTGACGCGTTTCACGATGCCGGTGAAATTGAGCAGGATGAGTTCGTCGTCTCCGGTGCCGGAATAGACCTGCCCACGCAGAAACACCATGCTACCCGTATTTCTGACGATGTCGCCCCGCGAATAGACGATCTGGTTGCCCGGCGAGGCCGCCGTAAATTCGGCATTGAACGAGACGGTCACCGCGGGACCTTCAAGTACGTCACCGGCGATGGCGAAAAGCGAATAATCGGCAAAGCTCATCAGGCAGCCGCCATGCAGAAAGCCGCCGCCATTGACATGGTGGGGTTCGGCCTCGAAGGCGCAGATGACATCGCCATTTTCGTTTTTGCGGGAAAAATAGGGGCCGACATGATCTTCAAACGGGTCCGTGCCGTCCCATCCCTTGAAGCCTGCGTCGGCAAGTCGTGTACTCGGTAACATGGACATAAAACCAATCTTTTCTTCAAAAAATGCTGGGCGTTTCATATCAGGAACCGGCGCTTGCGGAAAACACGTATTCATAAGCTGTTAGTCCTTGGCCGATAGTCTGGCCCCGCTGGCGAGCGGAGCATTGAATAATGGAACAATTTAGGGATTTGATTGAGGCGTCTGGCGCCGAGAAGGCGGGCTTGATAAAGCTCCGCGATCTGGCCGATCCCACCGCTCTTGAGATTCTGAACTATTGGTACGATAAGCGCGACGGGCGGCGCATGCCCTCGCCCGATGATATGAATCCTGTCGATTTTCGTCGCGCCTTGCCATACATGATGATGTTGCAGGTCGATCACGATCCTTTTGATATCACTTACCGTTTGATCGGGGAGCATATCGTCGATTCGCACGGCGTCAGCTTCCGCGGGCGCTCCGTTCGCGCCGTGAACGAAGAAAAGCCGAAACTGGGCTGCCTGCTGTTTGAACTTTTCAAGGCCGTGGCGGAACTTCGCCGTCCTGTTGGCTCCGGCGGCGAAATGGAATTCGCCGGTGGCGGCTATATGAAATTCGAGGCCGTCTATATGCCGCTCTCCTTCAATGGCGAGCGCACCGATCGCATCATGACGGTGACCTGCTATCGCCAGGTTCCGGTATGCGAGCGTTTCCGTGACGAATTGGCCGCTATTTCGGCCTCGGCAGGCTGATTCCCGCATTCGCCTTTGACCCCTCCCACCGCCATAGCCTAAATTCCGGCCAGCTTGATTTTTCCCGAAAAGCCGGAGCACCAGCACCTATGGCCCTCGATCTCGAAACCCGCGAACAGCTCATTTCCTCCGTCCGACGTTTTGTCGATGAGCGGCTGCGCCCCATCGAAGATCAGGTTTCAGAGACCGATACCGTGCCTTCCGAAATCGTCGAGGAAATGAAGGACCTGGGCCTTTTTGGCCTCTCGGTGCCGGTTGAATATGGCGGGCTGGGGCTTACGATGGAGGAAGAATGTCTCCTGATGTTCGAAATGGGGCGCACATCACCGGCTTTCCGTTCCGTCTTCGGCACCAATGTCGGCATCGGCAGCCAGGGCATCGTCATGCATGGACGGCAGGATCAGAAAGAAGAATGGCTGCCCAAGATCGCCAGCGGCGAAGTCATCATCAGCTTTGCGCTGACCGAACCTGAAGCCGGATCCGATGCGGCTTCCCTCAGGACGACGGCTATCCGTGATGGCGACCACTATGTGGTCAACGGCACCAAGCGCTATATCACCAATGCCGACAAGGCCAATGCCTTTACGCTGATGGCGCGCACGGACCCCAAGACGCCGGGCGCCAAGGGCATTTCCGCTTTCATCGTGCCGCGCGACACGCCGGGTCTCACGCTCGGCAAGAACGAAAAGAAAATGGGCCAGCAGGGCGCGCATATTTGCGATGTGATTTTCGACAATGCGCGCATCCCGGCTTCCGCTCTGTTGGGCGATCAGGAAGGGCGCGGTTTCATTACCGCCATGCAGGTGCTCGAACGCGGACGTCTGCATATTTCCGCCATCTGCATGGGCGTCGCTGACCGGCTGGTTGCCGACTCCACGAAATACGCCGCAGAGCGCAAACAGTTCGGTGCGCCCATCGGCAACCTCCAACTTGTGCAGGCCATGCTCGCTGATTCACGCATGGAGCTTTATGCCGGTCGCTGCATGGTGATCGATGCCGCCCGCCGCCGCGATGCAGGCGAGGAAGTGGGTACCGAAAGCTCCTGCTGCAAGCTCTTCTGCTCTGAAGCCGTTGGCCGCATCGCCGACCGTGCGGTGCAGATTCACGGCGGCGCAGGCTATGTTGCTGACTATGGCATCGAGCGCTTCTATCGCGACGTGCGCATTTTCCGCCTTTACGAAGGCACCAGTCAGGTGCAGCAGGTCATCATCGCGCGTAATATGCTGAAAGAAGTGAGCTAGACGGAAGAGAGCAACATGGCGTCAAGTCTCGACAGTCTTGTCGCAGAAATTCGCGCCTGTCGCCTTTGTCTGGAGCATCCTCTCGGCAAGCCTCTGCCTCACGAGCCGCATCCGGTCGTTCATGTCGACCGACAAGCCCGCATCCTCATCATCGGGCAGGCGCCGGGCACCCGCGTGCATCTCTCCGGCAAGCCCTTTACCGATCGTAGCGGCGATCGTTTGCGCGAATGGATGGGTGTTACCTCTGATGAGTTCTATGACCGCTCGAAAATCGCCATCATGCCGATGGGCTTCTGTTTTCCGGGGCAGGATGCCAAAGGTGGCGACCTGCGGCCGCGCCGTGAATGTGCGCCCCATTGGCATGATCGGCTTCTTGCTGAACTGCCTCATATCGAACTCAAGCTGCTGATCGGCCAATACGCTCAAAAACGCTATCTGGGTGATCGCACCAAGAGGACGCTTACCGAAACGGTTGCCGCTTGGCGCGATTACGGCGTTTCGGCCATACCTCTGCCACATCCGTCATGGCGTAATACGGGCTGGCTCAAGAAGAACCCGTGGTTCGAGCGTGATGTCTTGCCGACCTTGCGTCGGCGCATCCGCGATTTGATCGGGTGAGGCGTTCAAGGATGAAGGTGGCTGACAAGATGAGAGGCCCGTTTCGACTATTATTTGGCGCCGCCATTGTCGCCGTCTCACTTTGTGCCTGCGCACCACGCCTCATGGCAACGGGCGACCCGCTCTATCAGCCGCATATGGTGGCAAAGGCCAATGTCGAGACGGCAAGCGCTGTGATGTCCGATGGCGCGCATCTGCCCATGCGCATCTGGGCGGCAGAAAATCCGCGTACCATCATCATCGGCGTTCATGGCATGAATGATTATTCCAACGCCTTTGAAATGCCCGGTCGCTGGTTTGCCGCGCATGGCTTCACGCTTTTGGCCTATGACCAACGCGGCTTTGGCGAAGCTCCCGGTCGCGGGCTATGGGCCGGGGCCGGGCGCATGGCGAGCGATCTCGATACGGTTGTCGCCCTGGCGCACCAGAAATATCCCGGCCTGCCCGTCTACATCCTGGGGACAAGCATGGGTGGCGCGGTTGTCATGCGAGCGTTTTCCTCTGCCGCGCCTCCCGATGTCGATGGCATCATTCTCGCGTCTCCCGCTGTCTGGGGTTGGCGCGCCATGAATGCCTTTTACGAAACCGTCCTCTGGATGAGCGCCCATTTGCTGCCCTCGTTGACCTTGTCCGGTCGCGGCCTCGAAATTCAGCCTTCCGACAATATTCCGATGCTGCGGGCCCTCGGTCGCGATCCTCTGGTGATCAAGGAAACGGAAATTGGCACCATCTATGGTCTTGTCGAATTGATGGACGAAGCGGCGCTTGCCGCGCCGCGCATTAATGTGCCAGTGCTCTTGATGTATGGCGCGCATGATCAGGTCGTGCCGCCCATTCCGGTCGGGCAGGCGCTCGCCGATATGCAAAATGCGCACGTTGCGGTGACGTCCGCCTGCTACCCGAAAGGCTATCACATGCTGCTTCGCGATCTCGACCGCGAGACCGTCTGGCGTGACATCGAAAGCTGGATGGAGGCAAGCAAGAAACCGTTACCGTCGGGGGCGGAAAGCTTGACTTCATGCCCGGCGATGGCGCGTGACGCGCGGCTCTAGTCGGCCGCCTTCCTATGATTGTGCTGGGCGTCATCAGAATCGGCAGGCGCCTCCGGTCCGAACTTTGTCGCAATATCGCGTTCGATATCGGCGATCAGATCGGGCACGCTGCCGAGGAACGGACGCTCCGCCTCGATGATGGCTCGAAACAGGCGCGCCTTGATGGATTTGAATTCGTCGCCCGATGCATGAGCGCCGAGGCCTGCGCTTGCCACAATATCCACCAGTCGATCCGCTGCATGCAGGCGGCCCCACAGATAGTCGTTCTCGCGCGCACGTCGGCTGAAGAAAGCGGCGAAATGGCCAAGGTCGCGGCCCATCAGCGTTGCCTGCGCGCCACCTTCGCGAATACTCTTGGCATCTTCCGGGCTGATGCGATCGACCTGAATCGTGTCTACATCGTCTAGCTCGTCCCACTTGTTGAGCGGCAGGGTGAGCACATCGAAAAAGGGAAAGCCGACATAGGCATGCATCAGTTCGGCGCGCACATTTGGCGGCAGATAGGTCTGCGCCATGACGGCGAAGCGCTCATCCACGATCTTGTCGGCGCCGACGAGGTCGAGGGCCGGACCGATTTTCTGGACAAGTTCCTCGATCTCATGCGGCTCGGCCTTGCCATCGCCGAAGATGTGTCGGCACATCTCCTGAAATTCAGGCGTAGCCAGTCGCGCCAGCGCGCGTCCACGCAGCATTTCCAGGCTTTCATAGGCGCTCGCCTTGAATTCGTCCAATGCGCCCGTGTCGCCAGTCGCGCGCGTGTTCTCCTCATAGAGTTCGTTCAACCGGCGAACGAGAAAACGCATGCGGCGCAGGCGGAAATTGAGATCGAACTCGCGCAGGAATTTGACCCAGGACGTTCGCGCGGTGGGCGCATTGGCTTCTTCCTGCTGTTCCTGAGTCCATTGAACGGGAAAGATGTTCTGCGCCTTGGCCCACATCTCCACCGCGCGTGACAGGGCCTGAAGTTTGGCCGGATCATGCATAACGCCGCTTGTTTCGGCGATGAACTGCGTCAGCCGGTCGAGAACCGAACTGACCTTGAGCTGGATATAGCCGTCATAGGCATAGCCCGCTTCGAGGGCGGCTTGTGTGTTGGCGGTGTTGCGCCAGATCGAGAGCTTTTCAATGTCCGGCACGGTGTCGGCATCGAACCCCAGTAGCTTGTGAATCCGTTTCGATACATGCGGTCGCATGGCGGCGACGATCTGCCGATATTGGCGCACACGCTCCGAATAATGATGGACGGATTCCAGTTCGTCGCGCACAGGCTGGTTGCGTGGAATGTCGGAAAGCGCGCCCCGTATGGTATGGAAAAAGCCAGGCGCAGCGCCACCGGCCTCAAGGTGTCCGCCTTCCGGGTCGGGATCGATATAGACGATGCGCCGGTCGACTTCGCGATAGGCCGCGCGTCCGCGCAGCGAAGTGATCGCCTCGCCAAAGGGCTTGTTGTTGAGTACGCTGCCATCGATGAACGATGTCTTGGCGGGATCGGATCCGGCGGCGATGAGCGGCTTGAAATTTTCGGCAATGAATTCCGCCCGCGTCGCCCAGGACTGGTGACGCGCGACAAGACATTGATCGATTTCCCCGATCTGCGCGGGCGGAAACGCGCCGGGGAATGACGACGTGGCCCGGGCTGCAAAGACGAGCCCGGGAATATGCACCGCGTCGAACTCGCTCTGCACCTTGCCGGTGAAGTGTTGCAGATAGTTGAATTTCAGCACATGGCGGTGTTCACGCTCGCGGATCAGCGGCGGAT
>JBAQNC010000279.1:0-2165 GCA_049303435.1 Parvibaculum sp.
CTGCCGTGCAGATAGGCCGCGACGCGCTCGGCATCGCCGAAGACGATCCTCGCGCCCTGACCGTGACAGGCGGCCTTCCTTATTTCGGCGGCGCGGGCAATGCCTATGTCATGCTCTCAATAGTCACCATGATCGAGAAGCTGCGTGCCAAACGCGGTAGCAAGGGTCTCGTTACCTCGAATGGCTGGTATGTGACGAAGCACGGCCTCGGTCTCTATTCGACTGATCTCGTCGCGGGCGCGTGGAAGCGCGAAGTGCCTGCCGCTTATCAGTCGATCGTCGACAATGAGGCCCATCCAGCCGTGAACGAACAGCCCAAGGGCCGTGCAAAAATCGAAACCTATGCCGTCGTTAATGGCCGCGAAGGTCCCGAATTCGCGGTCCTCTTCGGACGCATGGCGGACACGGATGCCCGCTTCGTCGCGCACACGCCGTCGGACAAGGCGACGCTTGACGAGATGATGACGCATGACCAGCTCGGTCGCATGGGCACCGTCGCGCCCGCCGCCGAACCCGGCAATGACGTTAACATCTTCACGCCGCAATAAACGGTTTGATTGCTGTAGAAAAGCCCGGGACTTGATCCCGGGCTTTTTCGCGTCTAAGCAGGCGGTAAAGGAATTTTGAGGACGCCGCGATGCCCAAACTTTATATGATCCGCCACGGTGAAGCCGCTTCCGGTTGGGATGCCGACACCGATCCGGGCCTCTCCGACAAAGGCCGGGCGCAATCGGAAGCCGTCGCCCGCGAGATCGAAGCGCGCGTTGGTCGCAAGCTGCCGCTGATCTCGTCGCCGCTGCGCCGTTGCCGCGAGACAGGCGATCCGCTTGCCGCCATGTGGAGTGCCACCGCACGCATCGATTCTCGCGTCGGCGAAATCCCGTCCCCCATCGAAGACCTGAAGGCGCGCGGCGAATGGCTGCGCAATTTCATGTCGGGTACGTGGGAGCAGGGTCTGTCCACACAAGGCCATCTCGATCTCACCGTCTGGCGCAACGGTGTCGCCGAGGCGCTTCTTGAGTTCGCTGAAGACACGGTCATCTTCAGCCACTTCGTCGCCATCAACGTCGCTGCCAGCGCCGCCACCAACGACGACCGCGTCATTTCCTTCCGTCCCGACAATTGTTCGGTGACGGTCTTTGAAACAGACGGCGGCGAACTCAACCTCTTGGAACGTGGACGCGAAGCGGAGACGAAGGTGAACTGACGCGCACCTCACCCGTCATGGCCCGGCTTGACCGGACAATCCACATCTTTCCAGCGACCACGTTGAAGTGGGTTGGTGGGGTTATGCCGAATAGGCAATCGCCACTACCCAAGTGACGTGCCATCGCTATGATGGCCCCCATGTTTGCAACCTCGTCTGCGCTTCTCACCACCGATGAAATGTCCCGTGCCGATCATCTGACGATCGAGCGTGGCACACCCGGCATGGTCCTTATGGAAAACGCCGGTCGTGCGGTGGCTGATGCCTGCGCCGCGCGCTTTATGCATGGTCCCATCGACGTCTTCTGTGGCCCCGGCAATAATGGCGGCGACGGTTTTGTTGCCGCCCGCCTGCTGCGCGAAATGGGCTGGTCGGTCACTGTCCATCTGCTGGGCGAATTGGATGCGCTGAAAGGCGATGCCGTCGAAGCCGCGCGTCGTTGGAGTGGTCCGGTCGAGCCCTTGAAAGCCGAAGCGGGCGAGGGCGCGCTCTTCATCATCGACGCGATCTTCGGCGCTGGCCTGTCGCGCAATATCGATGGCGTCACGGGTGATCTGATTTCCCGCATCAATGAACTGCCGGGCAACAGGCGTCCGCCCATCGTTGCAATCGATGTGCCGACGGGCCTTTCGGGCGACACCGGGCAGGTGAGGGGCCTCGCCTTTGAGGCGGCGCTGACCGTTACCTTTTTCCGTAAGAAGCCTGGACATCTCCTTCTGCCGGGCCGTCAGCTCTGTGGCGAACTTGTTCTCGCGGATATCGGCATCGAGGAGGAGGTTCTGGAAACCATTGCGCCGCGTACGTTCGAGAACTGTCCCTCGATCTGGGATCATCTGCTCCCCCGGCCAAATCTTCAGGTGCACAAATATGTCCGTGGTCACGCGCTGGTCATCTCCGGCGGCCCGGCCAACACCGGCGCGGCGCGTCTTGCGGCCCGCGGTGCGGCGCGGGCGGGCGC
>JBAQNC010000280.1:0-4339 GCA_049303435.1 Parvibaculum sp.
GGCGCCACCAGAATCCATCTCGTGTCGTTTGGCAAGCCCCTACCCGGATTCTCACAGAGTCGGGGTATACATCAAAAATCGGCTTCGGCACGCATTTCCGGGGTAATTCCGACGGTCCGCCCATTGACAATTCCGGCATAGCGGACCTGGTGTTTCGCCATCGCGTCGGCGTATCGCAGCATCCGCTTTAACTCGACTTCGACCGGCTTGGGGAAGCTCAGCAAGTATCTGCGATCCCACGCCGAGACCATGCGACCGTAATGCTCCATCAAAATCATCACATCATGACAACCAAGCATGCATGAAATCTCTTCCGGGGTGCGGCGCATACCTTTCGCATTGGCAATGAACTGATGTCGACAGTTAAATAGAGAATATTTTTTGCCTTTCCTGCCAAGCGCAATCCGGCACGCCCGCGTGAGAAGCCCAGAACAGCGCTTCTGCATCGCGGCATAGACAGCATCACCTTTCTGATAGGCGTTGAAACCTGCATCGCTCATGTAGCGAATGGCATTGAGGATGCGCGGTGACATGTTCGTGATGTCCAGCGTGCGCAAAACGTCACTACATCGACCATTGATCGACTTGCGGTTCATTACATAAAGGATGATGTAAGGTTCCTGCGTCATTGGCTTTTCGCCTTCGACGATCGATGTCAGGCGCCACTCGCCGGGACGAAGACCGGTGCTCACGGCGGCAATCAGCCAGTTTTCGAGGATATCGCAGTAGGCATCTTTGCTGATCTGCTGCAAATAGGAGATGACGGACAGCATATCGTCGCGCTCGAAGTACCTTTTCTTGAGCGCCGGCCCCCGCTTCGTCTTCCCATCCTTCGACGGCATCCGTTCTCCACGATCCTGCGTCGAAAGATCGGGCTCGGCGGCATCCAGTGCCTGGTAGAGGTTTGCATTCAGCAGAGGGCAGTCATCCAGATCGAGTTCCGAGTAGACGGTCTGGATCCAGTGGGTCAGGGCCAACCGGTATTTGACGACTGTCGGCTTCGACCATCCCGCCAGCTTTGAGCGCATGATGAACCATGCCGAGAAGTCGACGAGATCGATCGGTTCGTGAAGGTCAGAGGTGAGGCCGAGCTCTCTTCGGTATGAGGAATCGAGGCGGCCGGCGAGCTTGTGATAATAATCGGCGGCTTCCTTCGTCAGAGTGAGATGTTCGTGGCAAGGTCGGGCCGACGTCTGCGTGGGTTTAAAGCGATCGTCTTCGCGGACTTCGACACCTCGCTGGGCAGACATTTGCTTGAGGAAAGCACGCCGGTCTTCTGCTGGGTCCTCGTATGTATAGAAAGGTGCCTCTTCCGGATCTGAGTTTTCCATCAGGCCTTCGAGGTCGATGTTGTTGTCGAACGACGGAGAGCCGAACCCCGGAAACGATGGCGTGTGCTTGTCAACTTTCTTTGCTTTAAGCTGCCGGTTTCGATCCGAGATCGTGATATTGCCGCGGACCGCGAACATGCAGATTCGGCCGAACACGGTCAGGTCGCCGGCATCGTCGTACCAGCCGATCTTTTTGAGTTCCGCTTCCGTCCAGCTAAATGCGCGGAGGCAATCCTCAATGCGAGCCAGCCAGACCTTGTTCTTGATGTTGATCAGCAGGCGATCCTGGGATGCCTTCATTTTCCCGGCGTTAGTTTCCCTCGATCGGAAGCTTTCAACGAGTAGATCGGCCACATCCTTTTCGAAGCCATTATCCACGAGCTGGGTGACGAGCGGGTCTGGCTTTCGAGGAGCTTTGACGACGCCTGGAATATTGAAATCGGTCATTGGCAGATGGACCCCTATGGCGAAATTGAAACCTGATCAGGTCAGATGTGTGCTCCAACGAGCGCTTTCACACCTGAGTTGGCTTTCAAAATAATGCGAAGGGCTGCAAGAGATCTGGCACGGCACCGCAAACAGGGGATTTCAAGACGAAATTTTCAGCTCTCCTGGGAATACTTCTCCTAAATTCAACATCGGACACGCCGAAAAATCCCCGCGGCGCTCTCATTCAAGATTGGCACTCGTACCAACCCCACTTACCAAACGGTACGATGCACGTTCACCAAACGGCTAATCCGATTATTGTAATCGATGAGATCGGGAAAACTCATACCACACACAATAGAAGCACCATCCATCGCTACTTTCATTTCTGGAGCCTGAATCCTCACGTGCCTATTTCATTGATTGCCCGCTTGCCAAGGCACACCTTGGTGAGGACTCTTGGTTTGCAACGACCAACAGTGTTGATGGCATTCCCGAGCCTCTATTGAGCCGCCTCAGTGTTTATGAGATCGAAGGAGAGCGCCTTGAGAATTTCGACACAATCCTTGAGGCACTTTAGGTAGAATGTGCCGCGGAACTGTGCATTCAGAAATCTGAACTTCCGGCCACACATGACGCTGTCCGCTTGAATCTCAAGGAAGCATTTTCCGAGGGAACATCGACCGTCGGATGAACGAGCACGTGGTTTGGCGATCGAACACGGCGAATGGCAAGCCATCCTCAATCGACTGTGACAACAACGCGTTCATAGACCATGAAGAGTCTATATCCCTACGAGGCACGCTGAAGTTTACTCATAGGTTGTCCTTCCTTCGAGTAATCTTCGGAGTAAGTTCTGAAATTTTCCAAATCGGAACTTGGCGGAGGGTCCCGCGTCAGCAGCACAACCGGAGCAACACGAAACTCTGAAAAAAATTTTCAACAAAAATCCAAAAACTAGTTGGAAACGAAAAAGGCAAGTCCACCTCATTATTAAATGTGAATGGAGTGCGTCAATGCCCAAGGATCAAGACAAAAACTTCCAAACCGAGAACAGGCTGCCGGACAAGACGGTGCAAAAAGCTCGAAAATTCGTGATGAAGGAGAAATTTGAAAAGGCTCGAGCGAATGGCAGCTGGATTTTTGAAATTGAAGCTGTCTCACTTACTCTTAACTGCACGCCCGAACAGCTGGTTGAATTCAGATGGTTTAACGCGAAGAAAAAGCTGACCGTATTTGGGTTCGAGATCATTACAGACGTTACTTCCGGAAAATATGGTGCAATTGATAATGCAATTTCAAATCTGGAGAGCGCGGGCGGGACGATGCCTAGCGAGGAAATTGCCAGAAGGAATCTACGCCTCAATTTGATCATCACGGAAAATGAGCAGAGACGTGATTTCCAAAACGACGTGTCCGAATACCACAATTTATCCCTAAAGGAGGTCGCCAATCGACTCAACAAACGCACCATTTCTCCGCGTCTTTCGGACAAAAATCATCTTATGACGACAAAGACATTTGAAAGACGATTGCGAGGTGGGGAACGGCTTTTCAAAAACTATCGCAAAAGTGCTGGCCAATCGGACACTCCTTTTGTGCCAAATGAGATGCCAGCTCTGACTGCATGGTTTTACCGTGAAGCTTTCAAAAACAAATGGAAACCCCCGACAATTGTAGGGTACCGAAGTGACATCACGACTTGGTTGAGCCGCCAACTGTCGAGCCGACAACTCGGCCTCGAATATCTGGCCCTTTGGGAATCAGAAGCCGGTCTCCGCGGATGTCTCAAAATTGCAGGAGAAGATGACGAGACAATTGCCGCTTTCCTTTCAAAGGGAAAAGACCGCAAGAAACTCCTTGGACGAATTCCTACCAGGACTTCGGCGCATAGAGAGAAGAAGGTTGTTCTCAACGATTTTCACTGGATCAGGAAATATCTCCTATGCGAGTCCGATAACTTAATCTCCCGGGAGGTAGACGCAATCATTCTAGCCACCTCCTTGACTGGCCTACGCCCAATTGAGTGGCAAACTGCAATTCTTACCCATGTTCCCGACAGCGATCCTGAACTGGATTTTTTCGAACTCAAGACAATGAATGCTAAGGCAACAGGTGGTCGAGCTCCCGGCGCTACTCGCACGCTCACTCTCAAAAACATGGGGGCTGAATCGCTGAAATCGATTGTTTGGGCCACCTCAATCGGCTGCAAATATGCGGAAATGGGGGAAAGAACATTCAAAAATTTTCACAACCGGTGCAATGAATTGCTGCAAGAGGCAGCAAGCTACGCTGCCCTGAAGCAGGAATTCTCAAAGAAAGCGCCAAAATATACGGTTTACAGCTTTCGTCATCAGTTTGTGGCGAACTGCAAAGCCCAAAAAATCCATTGGGAAGAAATTGCAGCAATCCTTGGACAAATCGATGCCTATACGGCAATCGAGGAATACGGAAAAAGCCGGTCCGGTTGGCATCCAGACAGTACACGTGGAACGGTTTCTCCAGATTCCGATAGTCTTGCGCAAGTTCGCAAACATACCGACGCCAAGGCTTTTCACAACGCCAGGTACAGAAAAATT
>JBAQNC010000281.1:0-8570 GCA_049303435.1 Parvibaculum sp.
CGTTAAGCCACAGGAACTACCCATTCTCGGATTAGATCAAACCGTCATAATCACTGCGACGGGACACTAGCCGACGAGATCGGGGATGCCACGATCGAAGAACACCGGCACCTCCCGCTCCTCGATCGACTGATAGGTATAGATCGAACGCGACAGCATCAATTCGCGATATTTGAGGCGGTCTCCGCCATGATGCCCGTTGCCGCCAATGGCCGTCTGCTCCTTGGTGATCTGACGCCCCACCTCATCCACGCACGAAAAACCGCGCGCTTTCAACGCTTCGATAACACTGGTTTTGCCCGATCCGGGTCCACCGGTGAAAATGTGGAAATTGTCGCGCTCGATCCGCATGGGCTCCCTCCGCGTTGGGGCAATTCCATATTGCCCATTCTGTGAGTTTGCTGCTTTATTGCAGGGCTGCCGGATGGAAGCATCCTGCAGGTGATTTGGGCCCAATGGCTCCCTGAAGACGAATATCCGCCAAAAGGCGGGAAAGGTTGTGTCCTTGGCGCACCCCACAACTGGCGACAAAGACGCCCTGAAGGAAACCCTGCGCGGCTGGCTTGATGGCGTGCGCAAGACGACCGGCTGGTCCTTCGAGCGCATCGCCCGCGAGGCGGATGTGAGCCCGACCACGCTGACCCGCTTCATGAAGCCGGACTATCCTCACCTGCTTGGTCTCGACACGATACGCAAGATCGCCGCCGCAACGCGCATCGCCGCGCCAAACGAACTCGGCATCGAAGTGACGCCTTCGGGTTTTGCCGAATCCGAGCTGAGGCACTGGACGCCTGCGCCCGAAGAATTCCACGATGCAGACAGACTCGCTAGCGGCGTCGACTGGTGGGAGGTGCGTAGCTACCTGCTCGATCTCGAAGGGCTTTTGCCTGGCGACAAGATTGCGGTGGACCTCAACAAACGGGCCCAGCCCGGCGACATCGTCATGGCTCAGGTCGAAAGCAAGAATGGCAATGAGGTCGAAACCGTCTTGCGGAAGTACGAACCGCCGATGCTCACCTGCCGCACGACCCAGCGCGACTATCCCGGCCCGGAATTTGTCGACGGTTCCCGAGTCATCGTCATGGGCGTCGCTATATCGCTGCGCCGGGAAATGCGCGGCTCCTGAGCTATCGGCTTGCGATCCACAGCGCCTCCATCCTGCACAAATGATACGAGTGCATGATTTTTCCTGCATAAGCGTTTGACGGACTCAATTTTTACTGCTTTATTGCAGTATATCCTGCAATGTGCTGCACAAGAGGTGGTCAGCCATGTCCGACAGCAATCCCCCCGAATTTGAGTCAGACCAGCAACTCGCCGTTGAAATCCTGCCGATCCTTGGGAAAATCCACACGCGGGTCTCCGATGGCCTGCTCCAGACAGCCGAGGAACCATCCATTCAGAGTCTGGTGAAATCCGTGTTCGACGGCGCGCTTCACGCCCATGATCGCACAAGGACGCAGGACTGGCCGGAACTCGAGCGCCAACTCGAAGCCATCGCCGCCAACACAATCCTGTCGCTCGTCCTGCTGCGGCGGCGACATGGCGACGTCGGATCGGCGGATGGATCGAAAGTTTAGAAAATTCGGAGCCGGTTGCGATATGCAAGTCCGGCGGAGCCACTGGTACGCCCTAGGGGAGTCGAACCCCTCTTTCCAGAATGAAAATCTGGCGTCCTAACCGATAGACGAAGGGCGCACATAGTGTCCGGGCCTCGGAGGCATCGGACCTTTGGGCGCTGGGTCGCAAGGACCGCTGAACGGGGCTTATAAGGGCCAGAAGGCCTTCTGACAAGACCGTTCGACGCCAGAAACGCGCTTTTCTCAAAGGATTTTCAGGGCTGGGCGTCACGCGTGGGAACGGCGTCCTCAATGTTGATCTGAACGCCGCGTCGGCCCTGCCAGTCGTCGGGTTTGAGGCGACCTGCGACATGCACCGGACCGGTGCCGCGATCCAGCAAAGCCTTGCCCAGCGGCGTTTCTGCGGACCTGAAGGCTATACCCTTGATCTGCGTGCCATCCTCGCTCGCCAAAGTGCAGCGGACGTGACCTTTGCCGACGATGCTGGAATAGACGACCCGGAGCGAGGGCACGGCGAAGCGCGGCTCGGAATTACCCGACCCATAGGGCCCGGCGCGTTCGAGCATTTCGTAAAGCTCGCGGTTTGCGCCACGCGCGGAAAGAGCGCCATCGAGCCGCAACGCCTTCGATTCGGAGGCGACGGCGACCTCATCGGCGACGCGCCGGGTGAGGAAAGCGGCGAATTCGTCGAACTTGTCCTCGGAAATCGTCAATCCGGCCGCCATCGCGTGCCCGCCCCCGTTGATAAGATGGCCTGCTTCAAGCGCCGCGGTGACGGCGCGACCAAGATCCACCCCTTGAATCGAGCGGCCCGAGCCTTTCCCCTCCCCTTTGGAGTCAAAGGCGATGACGATGGCGGGACGGTCATAACGTTCCTTGAGACGAGCGGCGACGATGCCGATGACGCCCGGATGCCATCCCTTGCCACAGGCGAAAACAACAGGCGGCGGCGCGTTCAAACGTGCGCTTTCTTGCAAGAGATCGAGCTGTTTCATGGCGCTTTCGAGCACCTCCGCCTCGATGGCCTGACGCTCCTTGTTGAGCACGTCGAGTTCGAGCGCGATGGCCTCGGCTTCCAACTTGTCCCCGGTGGTGAGAAGCCGGGCGCCAAGATCGGACCGCCCGACGCGACCACCCGCATTGACGCGCGGCCCGAGGAGAAAGCCCAGATGATAGGCGGCAGGTTTCACGTCGAGACGCGCCACATCGCCGAGCGCGGCGAGACCGATATTTCCCCGCTTCGCCATGACGCGAAGGCCCTGCGAGACAAAGGCGCGATTGAGCCCCACCAGGGGGACAACGTCGCAGACCGTGCCGAGCGCGACGAGATCGAGCAGCGAAAGCAGATCCGGCTCGTCATGCGTTTCGTACCAGCCGCCCTTGCGAAGCTGGCGATTGATGGCGACGAGAAAGAGGAAGGCGACACCGACGGCGGCAAGCGTGCCGAGACCGCTCGTATCGTCAAGCCGGTTGGGATTTACGAGGGCGAAGGCAGGCGGCAGCGAAGTCTCGGCCTGATGATGATCGATGACGACGACTTCAAGCCCGGCGTCCGCCGCCACGCCGAGGACACGATGCGCCATCGTCCCGCAATCGACCGTGATGATGAGATTGATGCCCTCGTCGCGCAGGCTCATCAGTGCGGGCGCATTGGGACCATAGCCTTCGCGGATACGGTCGGGAATATAGATGCGCAGATCGCTGCCGACGCTGCGAAAGAATCGCTGGAGAACGGCGCTCGACGTTGCTCCGTCCACGTCGTAATCGCCAAAGACGGCGATCTTCTCGCCACCCATGATGGCGTCGGCCACGCGCGACGCGGCGCGGTCCATGTCCACAAGCACGGATGGGTCAGGCAGCAAGGTCTTGAGGCTCGGCGCAAGGTAGGCCGCCACATCTTCCGGCGCAATGCCGCGACCGGCGAGCACGCGACCGATGATTTCGGGCAGGCCTTCACGCTGGGAGATGGCAAGCGCGAGACGATCATCGGCGAGACGCGACACCCAGGCGCGGCCTGTGAGGGAACGATCGACGCCGAGAAAATGCTTTGTTGCCACCGTCATTTTTGGCCCTAACTAGCCCTCCCCCCTTGAGGGGGAGCGTTGGGAGGGGGGTAAGCGGCTGGAAAAGGGTCTTGCGAAGAAGCACCCCCACCCGGATTGCTTCGCATTCCGACCTCCCCCCTAAAGGGGGAGGTGGAAAATGAGCTTACTTGAATTTTTCCATCGAGGGATGCAACGCCTTGACGTAGCGGACCGTGCCGGTCTTGGAGCGCATCACGACGGAATGGGTGGTAAAGCCGCCGCGCACGAAACGGATGCCTTCGAGGATGTTGCCATCGGTGACGCCAGTGGCGGCGAAGATGACGTCGCCCGACGCCATTTCCTCCATCGTGAACTTCTTGTTGAAGTCCTTCACGCCCATCTTCGCAGCGCGCGCCTTCTGGTCTTCGCTCTCGGTGACGAGGCGACCCTGCATCTGACCACCAATGCAGCGAAGCGCCGCAGCCGCCAGCACGCCTTCAGGCGCGCCGCCGATGCCCATATACATGTCGATGCCCGTCGAGGGATCGGTCGTATAGATGACGCCCGCAATGTCGCCGTCAGTGATAAGAGTAACACGCGCGCCGGTCGCACGGACCGACTTGATCATTTCGGCATGGCGCGGACGGTCGAGAATGCAGACGCAAATCTGATCGGGTTCGACGCCCTTGGCCTTGGCGAGCGATCGCACATTGTCTTCCGGGCTCGCGTCGAGATCGACCGTGCCCAAAGGATAGCCGCCGCCAATGGCGATCTTGTCCATATAGGTGTCGGGCGCATGCAGCAGCGTGCCGCCTTCGGCCATCGCCAGCACGGCCAGCGAATTCGCCATCGCCTTGGCGCAAAGCGTCGTGCCTTCCAGCGGATCGAGCGCGATGTCGACCTTGGGGCCCTTGCCTGTACCCACCTTTTCGCCGATGAAGAGCATGGGCGCCTCGTCGCGCTCGCCTTCGCCGATAACGATTGTGCCATCGATATCGAGCTTGTTGAGTTCGGTACGCATCGCGTCGACGGCGGCCTGGTCGGCTGCCTTTTCGTCGCCACGCCCGGCGAGCAGAGAAGAACGTATCGCGGCGCTTTCCGTGACGCGTGTCACTTCCAGCGTCAGCATCCTGCTCAAACCTTTTTTATCAGACATCTATCATTCCTTCGTCGGACGGTTATTCAGATTTCAGTTTAACGTGAGCCGCTATCTTCGATCCGGATCACGAGCGGTTTGCCCGCCACATCTTCAAGTTTCGACAAATGTTTGAGCGCAGCGCGCATCGAACCTTCGTCCGTCTCATGGGTAAGGAAGACGACGGGCAAGCGCCCACTTGTCGTATCCCGCCCTTCGCTGCGCTGGACAATACGCTCGATCGAAATCGAGGCTTCCGCCAACGCGCGCGTGATCTCGGCCATGCTGCCCGCGCGATCAGCCGCATTGAAACGCAGATAATAGGGTGAATTGCGTTTCTCGACATTCGCCTTGGCGGGCGCTTTCAAATGATCTGTCGGAACGATGAAAGGCGGCATGACAAGGCCACGCGCCACATCGACCATATCGGAGAGAACGGCGGAAGCCGTCGGTCCCTCACCTGCCCCGCGCCCCTCAAGCACCAGCAAACCGACACGGTCGCCCTCGATCGCCACGGCATTAAAGACACCGGAAACAGCCGCCAGAGGCGAACCGGTGGGCACGAGCGTCGGGTGAACCCGCTGATCGATGCCGCCGACGCCGCGCGTCGCGATGCCGAGCAATTTGATCTTGTAACCGAAGTCGCTGGCGAACTTGATATCTTCCGCCGTAATGCGTTCAATGCCTTCGACCTCGACATCGTCGAAGGAGACTTCCTGACCGAAGGCAAGGCTCGCAAGGATGGCGAGCTTGTGCGCCGCATCGATGCCGCCAACGTCGAAACTCGGATCGGCCTCGGCATAGCCAAGCGCTTGAGCGTCCTTCAGCACGTCGGCGAAATCGCGGCCTGTGGCTTCCATCTCGGTGAGAATGTAATTGCAGGTGCCATTGAGGATACCCGCAACGCTCGAAATCTCGTTCGCCGCGAGGCCTTCGCGCAGCGCCTTGACGATGGGGATGCCACCGGCGACCGCCGCTTCATAATTGAGGGCAACGCCCTTTTGCTCGGCGATACGCGCAAGCGCGATGCCATGACGCGCGATGAGAGCCTTGTTGGCCGTCACCACATGCTTGCCGTTGGAAAGCGCTGCTTCGACCAGATCGCGCGCGATGCCTTCCGACCCGCCGATGAGTTCGACGACGACATCGATATCGTCGGCATCCGCCAGAGCGCAGGCATCCTTTTCCCAACGCACGCCCGTGAGATCGATGCCGCGATCCTTGGACACGTCGCGCGCGCTCACCGCCACAAGCTTCCAGGGACGACCCGACGCGGCGGAAAGGAACTCGGCGCGCTCGCTCAGAATCTTGACCACGCCGACACCGACGGTGCCGAGGCCCGCTACGCCAATCCGAAGAGGTTTATTCACGTCCGGCCTGCTCTCGTCGTATTTGGGTGAGCAACTACGTTACTCTTGATGCCGGCACGCTCTTCGTACTCGGCCAGAATCTGATCGGCGTTCTGCATCATACGCTTCACGCCCCGCGCGGCCTGACGGATACGCTGCTCGTTTTCAACAAGCCCGATACGCACGAAGCCTTCGCCATATTCGCCAAAGCCGATGCCAGGCGCGACGGCGACGTCGGCCTGTTCCAGCAGCAGGGTCGAAAAGCCGAGTGAGCCGATGTGATGGAATTTTTCCGGGATCGGCGACCAGGCGAACATCGAGGCAGGCGGGCTTGGAATATCCCAGCCCGAACGCGCCATGCTGTCGACCAGCACATCGCGACGCTGCTTGTAGACTTCGCGGATTTCGGCGATGCATTCCTGCGGGCCGTTGAGCGCGGCGGTGGCGGCGACCTGAATGGGCGTGAATGCACCATAATCGAGATAGGATTTCACGCGACCAAGCGCATTGATGAGGCGCTCGTTGCCCACGGCAAACCCCATGCGCCAGCCGGGCATGTTGAAGGTCTTGGACAAGGAGGTGAATTCGACGGTTCGCTCGCGCGCGCCGGGAATTTGAAGGATGGACGGCGGCGGGTTGCCGTCGAAATAAATCTCCGCATAGGCAAGATCGGAGATAATGAAGAGGTCGTGCTTCTGCGCGAAGGCCACGATCTCGCGATAGAAATCGAGATCGGCCACCTGCGCCGTCGGATTGGACGGGTAGTTGACCACCAGCGCCACAGGCTTGGGCACGCTGTGACGCACGCCGCGTTCGAGCATGTCGAAAAAGCCTTCGGGGCTTTCAAACGGCACCGAGCGAATGACCGCGCCGGAAATGATGAAACCGAAAGCGTGGATCGGATAGCTCGGGTTGGGGCAAAGAATGACGTCGCCGGGCGCGGTGATCGCCTGTGCGAGATTGGCGAGCCCTTCCTTGGAGCCGAGCGTCGCGATGACTTCGGTCTCGGGATTGAGCGTCACGCCGAAGCGGCGCTCATAATAGGCGGCTTGCGCGCGACGCAGGCCGGGAATGCCGCGCGAGGAGGAATAGCGATGGGTCTTGGGATCGCGGACGGCCTCGATGAGCTTCTCCACGATATGCGGAGGCGTCGGCATGTCGGGGTTGCCCATGCCGAAATCGATAATGTCCTTGCCTGCCGCACGCGCCTTGGCCTTGAGCTTGTTGACGCTCTCAAAGACATAAGGTGGCAGACGCTTGATGCGGTGAAATTCTTCGCTCATGGCAAAATCCTGAAACGGCCCCGTCAACGACAAGGGGACCCCTCTACAACGCCGCCCTTATAACGCCAAACCAGCGCCTGAGCCACGTCAAAGGGTCAAAAATCTGGGGCAATGCCCCGCAATTTTTGATCCGCCCTCGTCAAAACCGGCCGGAAATGGCGTGAAGCCCTTCCTATTGGCTATCGGGAACCGGCTGAACCTCGACAGGCTCCGTCGGCGCGGCCTTGACCTCGTCAGATTCGGGAGCTTTTTCGGGCTCTTCGGCCTCGGCGGCGTTTTTCGCTTCCTCGGCAGCGGCCGCTTTGCGGGCCGCCTTCTGCTCGGGCGTCAGGATATCGGCAAGCGACTTGTGACCGCCACGCTCGGGCATCGGGATGACTCCGGGGGGCAGCTGAAGGGCCGGTCTGGCGGAAGCCTCCGGTTCTACCGGGACCGCACCCTCATCCGGCATCTTCGCCGGTTCAGCCGCAGGCTCGGCCACGACGGGCGGCGGAGGCGCGACTTCAGCCGACTTGGGGGCTGCGGGCGCAGGCGCAGGCTCGGCCTGCTTCACAGGAGCGGGCATTTCCTTTGCGGGCGGCATTGGCGCTTCAACCTTTGCAGGCGCGGGCTTTGCAGGCGCGGGAGCAATCGTCGCCGTCTCTGTCGGCTCGGCCACGGGCTCTGTCGTGTCAGGCCGCATCATGGCTTCATTGGGCGACTTGACTTCGGCGCCCTTGGCAGGCGGCAGCACGCCACCGGCCTTCAATTCCTTGTCACCCACACGCGCGGCGGCGCGATCCTCTGCCAGACTTTCGGCAATGGCCTTCTGGTCGCTCGAGCTTGTCACCTTGGGCTTCTGATCGGGAACATCGGCGAGATCGGGAAAACCGACAGTGCCCGGCTGCGTCGGCGCAGGGGCCGCCTCA
This sequence comes from Parvibaculum sp., assembly GCA_049303435.1. Classification (GTDB taxonomy): domain Bacteria; phylum Pseudomonadota; class Alphaproteobacteria; order Parvibaculales; family Parvibaculaceae; genus Parvibaculum. Next base: position 8,280 of record JBAQNC010000281.1, read on the forward strand.
CCATAAACCGCACCCGGCTTTGCCGAGTCCGGAATGGCCGAACAGGCCGCGAGCCCGGAAACCATCGCCGCCGCAACCGCAGACTGCACAATCAGCTTCCTCAGGCAACACGAGGAGCGGGTCTCTGCGGCTAACTCAAATCTCGACATAAGGTCTCCATTCCTCGGCGCAAGGGCAACGTCAGGCCAGAATCAGGTTGCTGAAACTACCTGTTTTTTTCCAACCGTCTTAAACATTTTATCTCATTTTCATAGGCTGAAGAGCCAGAGCGTATAGTATAGAAAGATAAGA